>NZ_JBLRWA010000013.1:0-192601 GCF_048159585.1 Kitasatospora sp. SC0581
TCCGGGGTTTGACGCCCTGTCCGACGTTTCAAACTCTAGCCGATCCCCGCTCCGAAAAGCGAATCCGACCGCAACCCAATAAACATGCACACCGAATGCGCACCAGGCCGCGACGCGAAAACGACGAAGCGACCCGGCCCGGACCGGGAAGTGGGTGTTTCAGAGGATTGGCCACCCCGGGACCGTCCGCGCGGCTGCGTGTCCGGTGCTCCCTGTCAGGCGACTAGGAGACACTACTCCCACTCCGGGCCCAAGCCAAATGCCCCTGGTCCCGCCGTGGGCCCCGGCCCGCCGGCCCGGCCCCCGGACCCCGTTAAACGGCGGCGTTCATCGTTTGTCTACCGCCTTCCGCCAAGGTCGTGCCACACCGCGCCCCGAGGACCTGGCGGGCGCGAACGCACGAGAGAACCACGAGGCACGGGTACATGAAGACGACGAAGACCCTCCGGCAGATCGCCCTGGCCACCGCCACCACCGCGCTCGCCCTGGCCGGGACCGTGGCGTCGACCGGTACCGCGGAGGCCGCGATCGAGCGGGCCGTCGACCACGTCTCCATCTGGGACGACGAGCCGCTCTACCAGGGCTGGTACATCGAGTCCGGCTCCACCCGGATGATCATGCAGCCCGACGGCAACTTCGTCGTCTACCAGTACGGGACCCAGGTCAAGATGGCCAGCGGCACCGTCGGCTGCGGCTACAAGGCCGTCATGCAGGTCGACGGCAACTTCGTCGTCTACTCCGCCAACGGCGACGCCTGCTGGTCGTCCGGCACCTACGGCCACCCGCACGCCAAGCTGACCGTCACCGCCGGCGGCACCTCCGGCGTCTACTGGAACGGCGGCGGCATCCCGCGTCTCCCCCACTCCTCCAACCCCGGCCCCATCCCCGGCTCCGGCTCGGTCTTCTTCTCCTCCGACCTCTACTGAACCGGCCCCGGTTACCGAGAAGGCCAGGGTTGCCGGGAGGGTCAGGGTCGCCGGGAGAGCCGGCGTTACTGGGCCCGCCCCGGCCCGTCGGCCCGCAGGGCGAGCCACCGCACCAGGTCGGCCACCGACCACTGCGGCCGGGAGGCGAGCCGCTCCGCCGCCGTGCGCAGCAGGACCGGCAGGTGGCCGCAGAGCGCGGCCACCTCGGCCACCGCCTCCGGCTCCCGCCGGACCCGGTCCGCGCCGGCGATCCGGGCCAGCAGTTCATAGGCGTCGTGCGGCTCCAGCGGTCCCACCGCGAGCCGTACGGCGCCGTCGGGCAGGGTGCCCGGTTCGGCGCCCGCCACCACCGCCGCGCAGCCGGGCACCGACGGCAGCAGTACGCCCGGCTCGGCCACCCCGTCCAGCAGGACCAGCACCCGGCGCCCGGCGAGCAGCCCTCGGTAGCGCGCGCCGAGCTCCTCGACGTCCGCGCCCGCCGCCGGCCGGTCCCCCAGCGCCCGCAGGAAGCCGGCGAGCACCACACCGGCCCCGCCGCCGCCCGCGTACAGCCGGCCGTCCGGGAAGGCGTCCTGGACGGTGTGCGCCACGTGCACCGCCAGCGCCGACGCGCCGCAGCCCGCCGGACCGGACAGCCCCAGGACCGGCGCCCCGGCCGCCCGCAGCACCCGCTCCGCCTGCCGCACCTGCGCCGCCCGCCCGACCAGGTCCGGGATGTCCGGCGGCAGCTGGCTCGGCCTCGGCAGCCGCCGCAGCAGCACCGGGGCCTCGCCGCGCCGGATCTGCCCGGCCAGCTCGACCAGTGCCGGGGCGGGTTCGAGACCGAGCTCCCCGTCCAGCCGCTCACGCAGCGCCTCGTACCCCGCCAGCGCCTCCGCCGTCCGGCCGCAGCGGTGCAGCGCCAGCAGGTGCAGCCGGTGCACCTCCTCGTCCTGCGGGTGCGAGGCGGCCAGCCCGGCCAGCGGCTCCAGCGCCTCGGCGTGCCGGCCGAGCGACAGGTCCAGGTCGAGCAGGGTCTTCACCGCCGCGAACCGCCCGGCCGCCAGCCGTTCCCGGACCCGCTCGGCGAACGCCCCGGGCACCCCGTCCAGCGCCCGGTGCCCCTCCCAGGCGCCCAGCGCCCGCGCCAGCGACTCGCGCGCCCGCAGGGGATCCTGGTGACGCAGCGCGACGGCCTCCGCCACCTCGGCCTCGTAACGGAAGAGGTCCACCGCCGTGCGCGGCGCCTCCAGCCGGTAGCCGCCCGCCGCCCCGACCAGCAGCCCGGGCTCGCCCAGGGCCCGCCGCAGACGGTGGACGTGGGTGCCGATCTGCCCGACCGGATCCTTCGGCCAGCGGGTTTCGTCCGCCCCCCACAGGTCCTCGACCAGCCGATCCGTGGACACCAGCTGCCCCGGCGGGACCAGCAGGGCCGCGAGCACGGCCCGCTGCTGCGGTCGGCCGAGGTCGAGCTCACGACCGTCGCGTCGGGCCCGCAGCGGCCCCAGCAGGCTGAAAACGAGCCCCACGGCCCACCCCTCGAAGCCCTCGATCCCGGTGCACAACCTGTGCACGATCCGGTGCACAATCTGTGACAGAGCATAGGCCGCCGGGGTATGGGGGCCCACCGTCCGGACGGAACTGGCGGGATCCCGGCGCAGGACGACTTTCGGGGACGGGTAGATGGGTGACATGGGGGGTTCCGGGCTGCGGTTCGGACTGCTGGGACCGCTGCGGGCCTGGTACGGGGAGCTGGAACTGGAGTTGGGCCGGCCGCAGCAGCGGGCCGTGCTCGCCGTGCTGCTGGCCGCCGCCGGGCGCACGGTGTCGGTCCCGGTGCTGGTCGAGGGGGTGTGGGGCGGGGCCGCGCCGGCCGACCCGCGCAAGGCCGTCCAGCTCGCCGTCTCCCGGCTGCGCACCGCGTTCCGGCCGTACGCCGGGGACGACCCGGACCGGATGCCGCTGGTGCGCGTCGGCGACGGCTACGCGTTCAGGGCGCCCGGCAGCGAGGTGGACGCCGCCGCCTGGGAGGCGCTGCTGGCCGAGGCCGAGCGGCTGCGCGAGGCGGGCGCCCCGCCGCGGGAGGTACGGGAGGTGCTGCGCCGCGCCCACCGGCTCTGGGTCGGCGAGGCGCTGGCCGGACTGCCCGGGCCGCACGCCGAGGCCGTCCGCACCCGCCTCACCGAACAGCGGGTCTCGGCCAAGGAGACGGAACTGGAGCTGGACGCCGACCTCGGCGACCGCACCGACCTCACCGCGGCGATCGCCGCCCTCGCCCTGGAGCACCCCGGCCGCCCCCGGCTCACCACCGTCCTGATGCGCGCCCTCTACCAGGCCGGGCGCAAGGCCGAGGCGCTCGCCGTGTACGAGGACGCCCGCGCCTCGCTCCCGCCCGGCGAGGACGCCCCCGCCGAGCTCCAGCTGCGGATCCTGCGTGAGGACGCCGCCCTGCTGCCCGCCGGCGCCGCCCAGGCCGGGCCCGCCGCCGACGCCCCCGGCGCCGCCGACACCTGGCGGGCGCCCGACCAGCTGCCGTCCGGCCTGCCCGACTTCACCGGCCGCACCGAGGAGGTCGAGGCCCTCACCGACCGCCTCGCCGGCGCCGGCGGACGGGCCGTCGTGGTCTCCGCCCTGGACGGCATGGGCGGCGTCGGCAAGACCACCCTCGCCGTGCACGTGGCCCGCCGGACCCGCGACCGCTTCCCCGACGGGCAGCTCTTCGCCGACCTGCGCGGCGCCGACCGCACCCCGCCCGACCCCGGCACGGTGCTCGCCGGCTTCCTGCGGGACCTCGGCGTCGCCCCCGGCGAGATCCCCCCGGACACCGGGGAGCGCAGCGCGCTCTACCGCTCGGCCCTGGCCGGGCGGCGCGTCCTGGTCGTCCTCGACAACGCGGCCACCCCCGGCCACGTCGAACCCCTGCTGCCCGGCTCGCCCGGCTGCGCCGTCCTCGTCACCAGCCGCCACCGGCTGACCGGCCTCGCCGGAGCCCACCAGCTGCGCCTGGACACCCTGCCGCCCGGGCAGGCGCTGGAACTGCTCACCCGGATCGTCGGCGCCGAGCGCGTCGCCGCCGAGCCCGGGGCCGCCGAGGAGGTCGTCCGGGCCTGCGGGCTGCTGCCGCTCGCCGTCCGCATCGTCGCCTCCCGGCTCGCCGCCGACCCCGCGCTCACTCTGGCCACCCTCGCCGAGGGCCTGCGCCGGGAGCACCGGCTGGCCGAACTCAGCGACGGCGAACGGACGGTGGAGGCCAGCTTCGCGCTCTCCTACCACCGCCTCGACGTCGAACTGGCCCGCGCCTTCCGGCTGCTCGCCCTGCCCGACGCCCCCGACATCCCGCTGCCCTGCGCCGCCGTCCTGCTCGACCGCACCGAGGCCGAGACCGACGAACTCCTCGAAACCCTCGTCGACCTCAACCTCCTGCAGTCCCCCCGCTTCGGCCGATACGGCTACCACGACCTGGTCCGCGCCTACGCCCGCGGCCGGCTCGCCGCCGAGGACGGCCCCGCCGAACGCACCGCGGCCACCGGACGGCTGCTCGACTTCTGCCTCGCCACCGCCCGCAACGCCGACGTCGCCGCCCGCAAGCCCGACCCGGTCGAACTCAGCCTGCTCGACGTGCCGGTGCCGCACCCCGGCCGGCCCGTCGCCGACGGCACGGAGGCCGTGCGCTGGATGCGCGAGCAGGCCGAGGTGCACGCCGCCGTCATCGCCCTGAGCTGCGCCGACCCTGCCCTGCCGCTCGACCGCGCCGTCGAACTCGCCGACCGGATGGGCGCGGTGCTCGCCGAACGCACCCAGACCACCGTCATCGCCGACCTCGCCGAACGCCTGGCCGGCGAGGCCGAGGCGCGCGGCGACCACGGCCCGCTCGCCCTCGCCCGGTACGTGCGCGGCAGCATGCTCTGGCACGTCAACCGCTACGCCGAGTCCGTGGAGGAGATCCGCCGGGCCGTCGAGGTCTGCACCACCACCGGCACCGACCGGGTGCTCGCCAAGGCCCTGCTCACCCTCGGCGGCAACGCCCGCGTGCACGGCCGCTACGCCGAGGCCGCCGAACACGCCGGCCGGGCCGCCGGGCTGTTCCACCGCCTGGGGGCCGGACGCTCCGAGGGCAGCGCGCTCGGCGAGTTCGCCTTCAGCTGCGCCCAGACCGGCCGGCTCGACGAGGCCCGGGAGGCCGCCGAGCGCAGCGCCCGCCTGATGCGCGACTCGGGGCCGGTCTCCGCCGCGATCGGCCGCTACTACCTCGCCCGGGTGCTGCGGCTGTGCGGCGACCCGGAGGCGGCGCTCGACCACGCCGTCGGCGCCCGCGACGAGTTCACCGCCCTCCAGGTCACCGTCTTCGCCGCCGCGTCCGGCGACCTCGCCGCCCGCGTCCACGCCGAGGCCGGCCGCTGGCTGCTCGCCGTCGACGCGGCCGAGGCCGTCCTCCCGCTCGCCCGGCGCACCAGCCCCGCCCTGGAGGGCGCCCTGCTGCGCACCCTCGGCACCGCGCTCACCGGCCTCGGCCGCCCGAGCCAGGCCCGGGCCTGTCTGACGGACTCCCTGGAGGTGTACGAGCGGCTGGGGCTCACCGAGGAATCGGCGCAGGTCAGGGCCCTTCTGGCGCGGTAGACACGGCATCAACGGCGGCACCGGCCAAGCGTGTTGACCGGCCGTCTACCGCCGTGCAGGAACGTCTCTCTCGTCAGGCCCCGGGCCGCAGCGGTTGCGGCCCGGGGCGACACCACAGACGAGAGGCGCCACCATGCCCACGCTCCCGCAGCACGGCCAGACCTGGACGATCAAGTCCGCCAACGGAACCGTCGCCGACGTCCGTTCCAGCCAGACCGCCGCCGGCACCGCCGTCCAGTCCTGGGGCTCCAACGGCACCACCGCCCAGGGCTGGACCTTCTGGGCCAAGGAGAACGGCAGCTTCCTCCTGGAGACCCAGCTCACCACCGGCAAGCACGTCGGCGGCCAGGCCATGGTCATGGACTTCAACTACTCCACCGGCCAGGCCTGGCTGTACAACGAGCACAACCAGCCCAACCAGCACTGGTGCTTCGAGCCCCTCGACAACGACTGGGTCCGCATCCGCACCACCCGCACCAACGAGGGCATGCTCTACCTCACCGCGGCCGCCCCCGGCTCGCCGCTCACCCTCTCCAGGCAGGACGACGGCAACCCGGCGCAGCGCTGGCAGCTCGTCCCGGCCGGGGGCATCAGCGGCGGCGGCGGCCAGCAGCAGCCCCAGCCCCAGCCGCAGCCCCAGCCCGGCGGTGGCGGCGGCGGCGACTTCCGCTCCGAGATGCTGAACGCCGTCAACGCCGAGCGCGGCCGGGTCGGCGCCCCGCCGGTGCGCCTGGACGACCGCCTCAGCGCGGCCGCCCAGCGCCACGCCAACGACATGGCCTCGCACGACCTCACCCAGCACAACGGCACCGACGGCAGCTCCCCCTGGGACCGCATCGCGGCCGCCGGCTTCGTCTCCCGCTCCTCCGCCGAGAACGTCACCCCGAGCAACAGCGTGCCGGAGGCGATGCAGATGTGGATGAACAGCCCGGGCCACCGGGTGAACATCCTCAACCCCGACTACAACTACATCGGCATCGGCTACGCGCCCCGCCAGCGCGGCAACTGGGGCCGCTACGTGCAGACCTTCGGCAAGGCCTGAGACCCCGACCGGCACCCTTCCACGAACAAGGAGTCCACACCCATGTCCTCGAACGCGGCGGACCTGATCCGCATCGCCCGAGACGAGGTCGGCTACCACGAGGGTCGCAGCGGCGGGCACTGGAACAACATCCAGAAGTTCTCCCCCGCCGTCGCCGGCCTGGAGTGGTCCCAGGGCGAGGCCTGGTGCGCCACCTTCGTCTCCTGGTGCGCCGAGCAGTCCGGCAACGCCGGGCGCTTCCCGGTGACCGCCTCCTGCGCGGAGGGCGTCGCCTGGTTCAAGGAGCGCGACCGCTTCACCGAGTACCCGGTGATCGGCGGCCAGGTCTTCTTCGGGCCCGGCGGCGGCAGCCACACCGGCATCTGCATCGCCTACACCAGCTCCACCATCACCACCGTCGAGGGCAACACCAACGACGGCGGCAGCGCCGAGGGCGACGGCGTCTACCTCAAGACCCGTGAGCGCCGCTCGGACTGGGTCTACGGCTACGGCATCCCGGACTTCGCCGAGGGCGCGGTCCTCGCCGACCCGGAGTGGAAGGACCGGCCCGGGGCGCTCTACTTCGGGCAGGAGGCCTCCGCGGAGGACAGCCCCGACGGCGGGGCCCCGTCCGGCGGCGCCGCTCCGGCGGGCGGCGGCGGCTACGAGCCCTTCCCCGGCGCCGACTTCTTCCACGACGGCCAGAACAGCGACGTCATCACCCGGATGGGCGAGCGCCTCGTCGCCGAGGGCTGCTCCGCCTACGCCGAGGGCCCCGGCCCCGAGTGGTCCGACGCGGACCGCGAGTCCTTCCGCAACTGGCAGCACAAGCTCGGCGACTCGGGCGCGGACGCCGACGGCGTCCCCGGCCCCAAGCAGTGGGCCGCGCTCGCGGTCCCGCGCGGCTGAGCCGGCCCGCCCACCACACCAGAAGGAGAGACCCGATGAGAACCACCACCCGTACCCGCAGGCTCCTCGCCTCGCTCGGGGCCGTCACTGCCGTCGCGGGGGCGGTCGTGGCCGGCGCGCCGGCGGCGCAGGCGGCACAGGCCGGCGCCTGCGACCTGTCGCCGTCCGTGGGAGCCTTCGCGGCCGTGAACAACGGCTCCGGCGCCGGAGCGCTCGACCTCTTCCACAACGTCGAGGCCAACGGTCAGCCGATCATCGTCTGGCAGGCCAACCAGTCGCCCGCGCAGACCTGGTCGTTCTGGAAGTACTGCGACGGCACCACGGCGATCGCGCACGGGCAGGGCAAGGTGATCGACCTCGACACCGGTTCGGGCGCCGTCCACCTCTGGGACACCCCCGGCGGACTGGACGGCCTCAACCGGCCGGCCGGCGACTGGATGCCCGCCAACCAGAAGTGGCGGCTGACCGACGAGGACCACGGCTGGTACCTGGTCCGCAACGCGGCCACCGGGCAGTGCCTCACCTCCAACGGCGGCGGCCAGGCCACCGGGGTGGCCTCCTGCGACCCCGCCGCCCCGGCCCAGCGCTGGCTGCTCGGCTGACGAACCACCGGGCCCGGTCCGCTCTCCAGGCCGAGCGGACCGGGCCCGGTCTCCTCCGGGTGCCCCACGGCCCCCCGCGCCGACGCCGGTCGGCCCCTCGCCGGCCCCCGTCCGGGCGGCTGATCACGACTCGGCATCCCTTGTCACGGTGGCGCGAGGGACTCGTCACGACCGTGTCAAGGACGCGTCGAAGCCATGGCCCCGCTCGTTCGCGCTGCGCTATGAACGTCCCTCAGGAGGACCACCGGCACCGGGGGTCCGCTACCACGGGGGACATCACGTGAAGCCCATCCGCAGCAGTCGTCGCGCCCTGGCCCTGGCCTCACTGGCCACGGTCGGCGCGCTCACCCTGACCGCCTGCAACGACGACGCCTCGTCGTCCGACACCGCCAAGACCCCGCCGGCGACCGGTGCGCCCGCCACCCAGGCCGCCTCGCCGAGCACCGCGGCCACCACCCCGGCCGCCTCCGGTTCGGCCTCCGTCCCGGCGGGCGGCGCCGGGTCCGGTTCGGCCACCGCACCCGCGCCGGCCGGCAGCGCCCCGGCGGCCGGGACCACGCTGAAGCTCGGCGACGCCGCCACCGTCCCGTTCAGCTCGGGCAGCACCAAGGGCACCATCGCGCTCGCGGTCACCTCGATCGAGAAGGGCGACCCGGCCGACCTCGCCCCGCTCAACCTGGGCGACAAGGCCAAGGGCCTGGTGCCGTACTACATCCACTACAAGGTCACCAACGCCGGCGGCACCGACCTGTCCTACACCAGCGTCAGCCACATGAAGGGCCTGCTGGCGGACGGCAGCGAGGCGCAGGAGCTGATGGTCATCGGCTCCTTCGCCAAGTGCAAGAGCGAGTCGCTGCCCAAGGGCTTCACCAACGGCCAGTCCGCCACCTCCTGCGCGGTGGCGATGTCCCCGGAGGCCTCCAAGGTCGCGGGCGCCGAGTACTGGGGCGAGCCGTACACCCTCGGCAAGGGCCTCAACTGGAAGTGATCCACGGGTGGTCCGGGCGGGGGCGGCGGCCGGCCGCTCCCGCCCGGGCGGGCTCAGCCCCGTGCCGCCGAGGACGCCTCCGCCGCCTCCGGCGCGCCGTGGATCCGCAGGAAGGCGTCCACGCCGGCCGTCGCGATCCGCTCGACCTCCTCGTCCGCCACCGGGAGCGCGCCCCAGAAGGAGCGCTCGGCGACGCCGTGGAAGGTCAGCAGGGTGAACTGCTCGGCGGCCAGGGCGGCGTCCTCGACCGCGAGCAGCCCGCGCCCGGCGAGCGCCTCGACGTGCTGCGCGAGCGCGCGCTGGGAGGCGACCGGGCCGGCCTCCAGCCAGGCCTCCAGGACGTCCGCCGGGATGTTGGCCACCTCGGCCCGGATCGCCCGGCCGAGCGCCCCGTGCTCCCCGGCCGACAGCACGGCGCGGGCCCGCTCGACGGCGAAGTCGATCAGGTCCCGGCGCAGGTCCACCACCCGGCCGAGGTACGTCGCCATCAACCCGTCGATGCGTTCGGTCAGTTCCGCCGAGGTCCGCAGGGCCACCGACAGGAAGAGGGTCTCCTTGTCGCCGAAGTGGTTGTAGACCGTCCGCTTGGACACCCCGGCCTCGGCCGCGATCGCGTCCATGCTGGCCCGGACGTACCCCTCGCGGCCGAACACCACCGTCGCGGCCCGGGTGATCGCCTCGCGCTTCTCCGGCCGTCCCGCTCCGCCCGTCGTCGCCACGGCCCTCTCCTCTTCCGTCGGCGCACCGGCCGACCCTCTCAGAAACTGCCCGGTGTAGTTTATCCAGGCCACGGAAGACCCGGACGTCCCGCCGAACGGACGTGCTCTATGCTGCGTACGACTTCTACACCCGTGTAGAAGACATTGGGAAGCGCCTCCCCCGATCACGGGTGGCCGGACCCCCGCACGGGAACCGGCCGACCGGCAACCGGCGTCCGGAACTGGCAGCGCCACGAACAGAGTTCCGGACCGACGAAACCGACGGACGGCACGCGGCGCAGGCGCCACCATGGCGCGCGGAACACGGGAACACCGGGGTGAGGGCGTGGCGGGGCAGCGAGGACGGTCGGCCGACCAGCGGACGCGCCGACGGGCGGCGGACAAACCGGCCGGGCACATACGCCCGCTGCCCGGCGGCCCCGCGCTGCCGGCGGCCCTCGCCCTCGGACTACCGCTGGCCGGCGCCGCGGTCGACGAGCTCTCCGGCCCCGGCATGGGCCTGGTCTTCGCCGTGGCCGCGGTGCTCGGCACCGGCCTGGCGGCGGCACTGAGCAGCCGCAACGGCTGGTGGTGGGTGCTCGCCACCTCGCCGCTGGTGGTCCTGGGCGTGACGGCCGTCGTCGAGTTCACCGCCCACCGCGACCGGTACCAGGGCAAGGGCCTGGCCACCGGCGCCGCGAAGTGGGTGGTGCACGGCTTTCCCGTGATGGCCGAGGCCGCGGCCGCGGCCGTCATCGTGATCGCGGTCCGGCTGGTCCGGGCGAGGAGGAGGCAGCATGGCTGACAACCCCGGGACCGACGGCGGCGCCGAGGCCCGCCGCCCCCGCCGCCCCTCACCCGCCCTGGTCGCGGGCCGGGTGGTGGCCTGCACCGTCGGCCTGGCGGTGTTCGCCGCCAGCGGGGTGGTCTGGTACGAGTACAAGCAGCTCACCGACGGGATGACCACCTCCGGCGTCATCGCCGAGACCAAGAAGGACGCCCCCAAGCACCTCGACAACTCGGTCAACCTGCTGCTGATCGGCCTGGACAGCCGCAAGAACATGGACGGCACGGACCTCCCACCCGAGTTCGTCCAGGACGAGCTGCACGCCGGCCACAGCTCCGACATCGGCGGCTACAACACCAACTCGCTGATCCTGCTGCACATCCCGGCGAACGGCGGCAAGGTGCAGGCCGTCTCGATACCCCGCGACGACTACGTGATGACCTACGACGCCAACGGCTCCCAGATGGGCATGGCCAAGATCAAGGAGGCCTACGGCGCGGCCAAGGACAAGGCCGACGCCGGTCTGCGCGCCAAGGGCCTCAAGGGCGCCGACCTGGAGAAGGCCGGCCGGGACATCGGCCGCGCGGCCACCATCCGCACCGTGCAGAAGTTCCTCGACCAGCCCATCGACCACATCGCCGAGGTCAACCTGATGGGCTTCTACGACATCGCCAAGGCCCTCCAGCCGATCGAGGTCTGCCTCACCCACGACACCAAGGACCCGGCCATCGAGGGCCAGGGCTCCGGGGCCGACTTCCACAAGGGCGTCAACAAGCTCAACGCCTCCCAGGCGCTCTCCTTCGTCCGCCAGCGCCACAACCTCGACGGCCCGGACGGCAACACCGGCGACTTCGCCCGCACCCACCGCCAGCAGGCCTTCATCTCCTCGGTGGTGCACAACCTCAAGCAGAAGGGCGTCATCGGCGACCTCGGCAAGATGCAGGAGCTGATGGGGGTGATGCAGAAGGACCTGGTGATCGACAACGAGTGGAACGTGCTCGACTTCGCCCAGCAGGCCCCCAACCTCACCGGCGGCAACGTCGAGTTCAACACCCTGACCTTCGACGGGTTCGGCACCAAGAACGGCCAGGACGTCAACCTGGTGACCCCGGCGAAGGTCCAGAAGGTGGTCAAGCAGCTCTTCGGCTACGCCGACGCCGCCCCCGCGCCGGCCGACCCGGCCGCCGCCTCCGGCGCGCCCGCCACCCAGGCCCCCGCCGCGCCGTCGGCCGCCACCACGCCCCCGGCCGCCGCCGGGCCGGTCACCGTGGACGTCTTCAACGCCTCCTCCGCGGCCGGGGTCACCTCCGTCGACGAGGCCAAGGCGCTGGCCGGCCTGGGCTTCAAGGAGGGCCGCACCGGCTCGGCCGCCACCCGGCCGAAGACCACCACCGTCACCTACGGCAAGGGCGCCAAGGAGGCCGCCGAGCAGGTCGCGGCCCGCTACGGCGTGACCGCCACCGCGTCCGCCGCCACCGCCGCCGACCACGTCGTCGTCACCCTCGGCACCGGCTTCACCGGCGTCGCCGCCGACAAGCCCGCCGCCCCCGCCGGCGGCGCCCCGGCCGACCCGGCCGCCAACCTGCCGATGCAGGGCCCGGCCGTCGACGCCCAGTCCGACGGCGGCATCCCCTGCGTCTACTGACGCGCGCCGCACCGGCCTCGCCGACCTCCTGAGGGAGGCTCCCCCGCCCGGGGAGCCTCCCTCCGTCGTTTCCGGCCCCGTCCCGGATTCCGCGGAGACCCCTGGCGCAATTCTCCGTACTATGTATAGTGTACTGCGTACGGGATAACCGTGCGATGCCGACGAGAGGGTTCTCCGCCTTGCAGATCACCACGACCGCCGTCTCCCTGACCGTCGAGGACGTCACCACCTCCGCCGCCTTCCTCCAGCGGCACTTCGGCTACACCGAGCAGATGTCGGCCGACGGCTTCGTCTCGCTCGCGCACCCGGGCGGCGGGGTCAATGTCGTCTACCTGCGGCGCGGCCTCGAAGTCCTCCCCGAGGACCAGCGCCACCGGATCGCGGACGGCGTGATCCTGGCGTTCGTCGTCGAGGACATCGCCGCCGAGGAGCGGCGGCTGCGCGAGGAGGGGGTCGTGATCACCCTGCCGCTGCGCGAGGAGCCGTGGGGCGAGAAGCTCTTCCAGGTCGTCGACCCGAACGGGGTGGTCGTCGAACTGGTCGAGTGGGCCGAGCGGCAGGAGCAGTAGGAGCAGGCGACGACGCCCCCTGTCCCGGTCGGGACAGGGGGCGTCGCTCGCTCCGACGGACGGTCGGACGGTCAGTCCACCGTCCAGGTGTCGTTGCCGGCGAGCAGCGTGGCCAGGTCGCCCGGGCCGCGCCCGTCGGTGGCGGTGGCCAGCTGGCTCGCCATCAGCTCGTCGTAGACCGGCCGTTCGACGCTGCGCAGCACGCCGATCGGCGTGTGGTGCAGGGTGTCCGCGTCGGCGATCCGGGAGAGCGCGAAGGCGGTGGCGGGGCTGGCCGCGTGCGCGTCGTGGACCAGGACGTCCGCCTCGTTGTCCGCCGTGACCGGGGCGGTGAACAGCTCGCCGTCCGGGCCCCGGAAGACGCCGTTCGCCAGGTCCGTGCCGAAGCGGGCGGCCTTCCCGTGCTCCAGCCGGATCAGCGCCTCGTCCCGGCTGCCCGGGTCCTTCAGCACCTCGAAGGCGCCGTCGTTGAAGATGTTGCAGTTCTGGTAGATCTCCACCAGCGCCGTGCCCTGGTGCTCGGCGGCCGCCCGCAACACCGACTGGAGGTGCTGGCGGTCCGAGTCGATGGTGCGCGCGACGAAGGTGGCCTCGGCGCCGATCGCCAGCGACAGCGGGTTGAACGGCGCGTCCAGCGAGCCCATCGGGGTGGACTTGGTGATCTTGCCGAGCTCACTGGTGGGCGAGTACTGGCCCTTGGTGAGGCCGTAGATACGGTTGTTGAACAACAGGATCTTCAAATTGACGTTCCGCCGCAGGGCGTGGATCAGGTGGTTGCCGCCGATCGACAGCGCGTCGCCGTCACCCGTCACCACCCAGACGCTCAGGTCCTGGCGCGAGGTGGCCAGCCCGGTCGCGATCGCCGGCGCCCGGCCGTGGATCGAGTGCACCCCGTAGGTATTCATGTAGTACGGGAAGCGCGAGGAGCAGCCGATGCCGGAGACGAACACCGTGTTCTCGCGCCTGATGCCCAGCTCCGGCATGAAGGACTGCACCGCCGCCAGGATCGCGTAGTCCCCGCAGCCCGGGCACCAGCGCACCTCCTGGTCGGTCTTGAAGTCCCGGGCGCTCTGCGGGCCTTCGGCCTTGGGCACCAGTCGCAGGGACGGGAAGGCACGCTCGCTCATCGGTGGTCCTCCTCGTCCAGGGTGCCGATCGCGGCCCACAGCACGTCCGCCAACTGGGCCGCCTTGAAGGGCAGTCCGCGCACCTGGTTGTAGGACTCGGCGTCCACCAGGTACTTCGCCCGCAGCAGCAGGGCCAGCTGCCCCAGGTTCATCTCGGGAACGATGATCTTCTCGTAACTCCGCAGCACCGAGCCCAGGTTGGCCGGGAACGGGTTGAGGTTGCGCAGGTGCGCCTGGGCGACCTCGCCGCCGTCCGCGCGCACCCGGCGCACCGCGGCGGTGATCGGCCCGTACGTCGAGCCCCAGCCGAGCACCAGCACCCGGGCGTCGCCGCTCGGGTCGTCCACCTCGACCGGCTTCACCGTGATGCCGTCGACCTTGGCCTGCCGGGTGCGGACCATGAAGTCGTGGTTGGCCGGGTCGTAGGAGATGTTGCCGGTGCCGTCCTGCTTCTCGATGCCGCCGATCCGGTGCTCCAGGCCGGGCGTGCCGGGCAGCGCCCAGGGCCTGGCCAGGGTCCGCGGATCGCGCAGGTACGGCCAGAAGGCACCGTCCTCGCGGTTCGGGCCGGTGGCGAACTCCGGGTCGATCTCCGGCAGTTCGTCGACCTCGGGGATCCGCCAGGGCTCCGAGCCGTTGGCCAGGTAGCCGTCCGAGAGCAGGAACACCGGGGTGCGGTAGGTGACCGCGATCCGGGCCGCCTCCAGCGCCGCGTCGAAGCACTCCGCGGGCGTGGCCGGGGCGACGATCGGCACCGGCGCCTCGCCGTTGCGCCCGAACATCGCCTGCAGCAGGTCCGCCTGCTCGGTCTTGGTCGGCAGGCCGGTGGACGGGCCGCCGCGCTGGATGTCCACGACCAGCAGCGGCAGTTCGAGCGAGACGGCCAGGCCGATCGTCTCGGACTTCAGCGCGACACCCGGCCCGGAGGTGGTGGTCACCCCGAGCGCCCCGCCGAAGGCGGCACCGAGCGCCGCGCCGACACCGGCGATCTCGTCCTCCGCCTGGAAGGTGCGCACCCCGAAGTCCTTGTGCCGGCTCAGCTCGTGCAGGATGTCCGAGGCCGGGGTGATCGGGTAGGAGCCCAGGTACAGCGGGAGGCCGGAGCGCCGCGAGGCGGCGATCAGCCCGTAGGACAGCGCCAGGTTGCCGGAGATGTTGCGGTAGCGCCCGGCCGGGAGCCTGGCCGGCGGCACCTCGTAGGAGACGGCGAAGGACTCGGTGGTCTCGCCGAAGTTCCAGCCCGCCCGGAAGGCGGTGATGTTCGCCTCGGCGATCTGCGGCTTCTTGGCGAACTTGGTGCGCAGGAACGACTCCGTCCCGTGCGTGGGCCGGTGGTACATCCAGGACAGCAGGCCCAGGGCGAACATGTTCTTCGCCCGCTCGGCGTCCTTGCGGGCCAGGCCGCTGTCCTTGAGCGCCTCCAGGGTCAGCGTGGTCAGCGGCACCTTGTGCAGGTGGAAGCCGTCCAGCGAGCCGTCGCCCAGCGGGTCCGCCGGGTAACCGACCTTGGCCAGCGCCCGCTTGGTGAACTCGTCGGTGTTGACGATGATCTCGGCACCGCGCGGCAGGTCCGGCACGTTCGCCTTCAGCGCGGCCGGGTTCATCGCGACCAGCACGTTCGGGGCGTCGCCCGGGGTCAGGATGTCGTGGTCCGCGAAGTGCAGTTGGAAGGACGAGACGCCCGGCAGGGTGCCGGCGGGCGCCCGGATCTCGGCCGGGAAGTTCGGCAGCGTGGACAGGTCGTTGCCGAAGGACGCCGTCTCCGAGGTGAAACGGTCACCGGTCAGCTGCATGCCGTCACCGGAGTCGCCGGCGAAGCGAATGATCACCCGATCGAGTCTGCGGATGGGCTTGCCCGGCTTCACCGGAGGGCCGCCCGGGCCGGGCGGTCCGGCGGACGCGTCCGCACCCGCGTGCGCGTCTCCGCTCCCGGCGCGGGCCTCGTCGCCGTCCGGGCCGTCCACTGCCTCTGACTGATCGACCTGACTGGTCACTGCCGCGGACCTCCTCGTGGGCGCACCACCGCGGGCGCGGCCCCGTGCCCCGTCCGCCTGGTGCACCTCTCGCATCCTATGCGGGCCGACCCGACGGCGACCGGAAGCACGGCAGTTATTTCACCGGCCCGCGGCTGCACCGCACATGAACGTCAACGCCCGCCCGCCGGAGATCATTCCGGCTCGGACGGGCGGGCGCGAGCACCTCACGGGCGCATGGCCGAGATGCGCTCCCGGGGGCGCGCCCCGGGCGCCGGGGCGACGGAACCGGAGGGCGTCAGGAGTTGAGGTAGGTGAGCACGGCCAGCACCCGGCGGTGGTCCTCGGCGCTCTGAGCCAGTCCCAGCTTGAGGAAGATGTTGCTGACGTGCTTCTCCACCGCGCCGTCGGAGACCACCAGCTGCTTGGCCACCGCGGCGTTGGTGCGGCCCTCCGCCATCAGACCGAGCACCTCGCGCTCGCGCGGCGTGAGATTGGCCAGAACGTCGCCCTTGCGGCTGCGGCTGAGGAGCTGCTGCACCACCTCCGGGTCCAGCGCGGTGCCGCCCTCGGCGACCCGGACCACCGCGTCGGCGAACTCGCGCACCTCGGCGACCCGGTCCTTCAGCAGGTACCCCACGCCCCGGGTCGAGCCGGCCAGCAGCTCCGAGGCGTAGCGCTCCTCCACGAACTGCGACAGCACCAGCACACCCAGCTGCGGGTAACGGGCGCGCAGTTCCACGCAGGCGCGCAGGCCCTCGTCGGTGTGGTTCGGGGGCATCCGCACGTCGGAGACCACGACGTCCGGCAGGGCGTCGGCGGCGGCCAGGTCGTGGATGGTCTTCACCAGGGCGTCTCCGTCACCGACCCCGGCGACGACCTCCAGGCCGCGATCGGTGAGCAGCCGGGTCAGCCCCTCCCTGAGCAGTACGGAGTCCTCGGCGATGACGACGCGACGCATAACGACCTTCCGGGCAGGCGTGTGCTGACGGAAGTCAGTCTCCCCCATCCCGGGGCGGGCGGAGGGTCCGGGACGGGCCACCTCTCGGCCCGGCCCGGACGGCTCCCGGCGGTCCCGCCCGGCGCGGGGTCCCCCATCGTGCGGGGCCTCACCCGGAGCGGGGTCCTCCCCGGAGCGGGGCCTCACATCGTGCGGATCGCCACCGCGTCGCAGAGGCCCTCCAGGGCGGCCTTCGCGGCGCAGTCCGGCAGCGGCGCGAGCAGCGCCCGGGCCTCCTCGGCCCGGCGCAGGGTCTCGGCGCGGGCGCGCTCCAGCGCGGGGTGGGCCCGCAGCAGGCGCAGCGCCTCGGCGTGCAGGTCGTCGTCGGAGAGGTCCTGGTCGAGCAGTTCGCGCAGCCGGGCGTCGTCCGGGTCGGCCGGGTCGGCGGGCATCTGCTGCAGCAGCAGGGTCGGCAGGGTCGGCACGCCCTCGCGCAGGTCGGTGCCGGGGGTCTTGCCGGACTCGTGGCCGTCGCTGGCGATGTCGAGCACGTCGTCGGCCAGCTGGAAGGCGATGCCGATCCGCTCGCCGAACTCGCCGAGGGTGTCCACCAGCTCGCGCTCGGCACCGGCCATCAGCGCTCCTATCCGGCAGGAGACGGCGATCAGCGAGCCGGTCTTGCCCTCCAGGACGTCCAGGTAGTGCAGCAGCGGGTCCATGTCCTGGCCCGGGCCGCGGGTCTCCAGGATCTGGCCGGTGACCAGCCGCTCGAAGGCCTCGGCCTGCATCCGCACGGCCTCCGGGCCGAGGTCGGAGAGCACCTGGGAGGCACGGGAGAACAGGAAGTCGCCGGTGAGGATGGCGACCGAGTTGTCCCAGCGGGAGTTGGCGCTCGGGGCGCCCCGGCGCACCGGCGCCTCGTCCATGACGTCGTCGTGGTAGAGCGTGGCCAGGTGGGTCAGTTCGACCACCACGGCGGCGGGCACCACGCCGGGCGCCCCCGGGTCGCCGAACTGGGCGGCCAGCAGCAGGAGCAGCGGGCGGAAGCGCTTGCCGCCGGCCTCGAGGAGGTGACTGGCGGTGACGGTGATGAACGGGACGTCGCTCTTGACGGCCTCACCGAGCGCCGCCTCCACAGCGTCCAGTCCGGCCTGGACGTCCCGGGTCAGGTCGCGGTCCTGCACGCTGAGCCCGAAGGGTTCCACGACGGTCACGAAGACCACTCCTCTGTCCCTGGTCGATCTAGCGGCCTGGTCCCTGAGTGCCGCCGCTGGCCATACAGGCAGGGTATCCGGTCGCGAGTGGATCACTGCACGGGCGTGCGGATCCTGTCATGATCGGGCTTGATGCCCTGGTCAGGGCGGCTGCGCGGGCCGGACGGCGGTGGGGGCGAATTCGGCTGGTAATAAAGGTGGGAGAGCCCCCGGAACTCCCCCGACCCCGGCACCCGACACAGACCCGTCCGGGCCGCGCGGGCTGAGCGCGGCCCGGACGGGGCCCTGGTCGGAGGCGGTGGGCGTAAAGGTCAGCGCACGAACAGCGAGGCCTTGGAGGCGAGGTCGAGGAAGTACTGCGGCAGCAGTCCGAGACCCAGCGTGACCAGCACCCCCACCCCGATCGCGGTCGCCGTGAAGGCGCTCGGGACCGCCACCGTGGGGCCCCCCGGCTGGGGGTCCGAGAAGAACATCAGCACGATGACCCGGATGTAGAAGAACGCGGCCACCGCCGAGCTCAGCACACCGACCACCACCAGCGGGGTCGCCCCGCCGCTGGCCGCGGCCTGGAACACCGCGAACTTCCCGGTGAACCCGGAGGTCAGCGGAATCCCGGCGAAGGCCAGCAGGAACAGCGCGAACACCGCCGCCACCAGCGGCGAGCGCCGCCCGAGGCCGGCCCAGCTGGACAGGTGGGTCGCCTCGCCCTTGGAGTCGCGCACCAGCGTCACCACCGCGAACGCGCCGAGCGTCACGAAGGAGTACGCCAGCAGGTAGAACAGCACCGAGGAGATGCCCTGCTTGTTGACGGCGATCACGCCGGTCAGGATGAACCCCGCGTGCGCGATCGAGGAGTACGCCAGCAGGCGCTTGACGTCCTGCTGGGTCACCGCGAGCACCGCGCCCACCACCATGGTGAGGATCGCGACGCCCCACATCACCGGCCGCCAGTCCAGCCGCAGGCCCGGGAAGGCCACGTAGAACAGCCGCAGGAAGGCCCCGAAGGCCGCGACCTTGGTGGCCGCCGCCATGAAACCGGTCACCGGGGTCGGCGCGCCCTGGTAGACGTCCGGGGTCCAGGAGTGGAAGGGCACCGCGGCGACCTTGAACAGCAGGCCGACCGCCAGCATCGCCAGTCCGGTCAGCACCAGCGCGTCGCTCTGGGTGGTGCTCAGCTGCGCGGGGGTGGTCATCGCCTTGCCGGAGATGACGTCCCCGATGTCGCCGAGCTTCACGCTGCCCGCGTAGCCGTACAGCAGCGCGGTGCCGAACAGGAAGAACGCCGAGGCGAAGGCGCCGAGCAGGAAGTACTTGACCGCCGCCTCCTGGGAGAGCAGCCGGCGGCGCCGGGCCAGCGCGCACAGCAGGTACAGCGGCAGCGAGAAGACCTCCAGCGCCACGAACATGGTCAGCAGGTCGTTGGCGGCGGGGAACAGCAGCATGCCGCCGACCGCGAACATGGTGAGCGGGAAGACCTCGCTGGTGGCGAAGCCGGCCCGGACCGCGGCCCGCTCCTGCTCGCCGCCGGGGGTGGCGGCGGCCTGGGCGGCGAAGGCGTCGGCGGGCAGGCCGCCGGCCTTGGGCTCCAGCCTCCGCTCGGCGTAGGTGAGCACCGCGACCACCGAGGCCAGCAGGATCACGCCCTGGAGGAACAGCGCCGGGCCGTCCATCGCGACGGACTCCATGGCCAGCAGGTCGATCCGGGTGAAGCCGTGGCTCTGCACGGCCAGCACCACCACGGCGACGAAGGCGCCGACCAGCCCGGCCAGGGCGAGCGTCACCTGGGTCCAGTGCCGGTACCGGCGGGGCACGAAGGCCTCCACCAGGACGCCGGCCACGGCGGCCGCGAACACCACGAGCATCGGGGAGAGCTGGCCGTACTCGATGTGCGGCGCCGGGATGCTGGGGGTGTTGCCGCCGGCGGCGGCGAGCACTGCGGTGGCACTCACTTCTGCTCACCTCCTGAGGTGGCGGCGACCGGGTGGGCCGGCGCCGGGTCGGTCTGGTGGACCTGCGAGAGCGTCGCGTTCACCGAGGGGTTGACCAGGTCGGTGAGCGGCTTCGGGTAGACGCCGAGCAGGATGGTCAGCGCCACCAACGGGCCTACCACGGCGAGTTCGCGGGCCTTGAGGTCGGGCATCGTGCGCACCCCGTCCTTCACCGGGCCGGTCATGGTGCGCTGGTACAGCAGCAGGGCGTACAGCGCGGCCAGCACGATGCCGAAGGTGGCCACGATCCCGATCGCCGGGTAGCGGGTGAAGGTGCCCACCAGGACCAGGAACTCGCTGACGAACGGGGCCAGCCCGGGCAGCGACAGGGTGGCCAGACTGCCGATCAGGAACGTCCCGGCCAGCACCGGGGCGACCTTCTGCACGCCGCCGTAGTCGGCGATCAGCCGCGAGCCGCGACGGGAGATCAGGAAGCCGGCCACCAGCATCCACGCCGCCGTGGACAGGCCGTGGTTCACCATGTAGAGGGTCGCGCCGCTCTGGCCCTGGCTGGTCAGGGCGAAGACGCCCATGATGATGAAGCCGAAGTGCGAGATCGAGGCGTACGCCACCAGCCGCTTGATGTCCTTCTGGCCGATCGCCAACAGCGCGCCGTAGACGATCCCGATCAGCGCGAGGACCAGGATCGCCGGGGCGAAGGTCTTCGAGGCGTTCGGGAACAGCCCGAGGCAGAAGCGCAGCATCGCGAAGGTGCCGACCTTGTCCACCACCGCGGTGATCAGCACCGCGGTGCCGGCGGTGGACTCGCCCATCGCGTTCGGCAGCCAGGTGTGCAGCGGCCAGAGCGGGGCCTTCACCGCGAAGGCGAAGAAGAAGCCCAGGAACAGCGCCTTCTCGGCGGTGCCGGTCAGCTGGAGCCGGCCGTCGGCGATCGCCGAGGTCAGCGTCGGCAGGTCGAAGGTGCCGAAGCCCTGGTCCTGCGCCGTCACGTACAGGCCGATCACGGCGGCCAGCATCACCAGGCCGCCGAGCAGGTTGTAGAGCAGGAACTTCACGGCCGCGTAGGAGCGCTGACGCGCCGACTCGGGGCCGCCCGCCCGGTCGCCGAAGCCGCCGATCAGGAAGTACATCGGGATCAGCATGGCTTCGAAGAACACGTAGAACACGAAGACGTCGGTGGCGTAGAAGGAGACGACCACCATCGCCTCCACCGCCAGGATCAGGGCGAAGAAGGCCTGGGTGCGGCGCTTGTTCTCGAAGGTGCCGTCCGGCCCGGCCGGCGCCGGGTCGGCGTCGTGCCAGGAGGCGAGGATCACCAGCGGCACGAGCACGGCGGTGAGCAGGGCGAGCACCGCGCCGATGCCGTCCACGCCGAGCGAGAAGGTGATGCCGAAGGAGCGGATCCAGCTGTACGACTCGTTCAGCTGGAAGCGGGCGCCGTGCGGGTCGAACCGGGCCGCCACCACGGCGGCCAGCACCAGGGTGACGGCCGAGGCGCCCAGCGCGACGGCCTTGGTGGTCCTGCGCCGGCTCTCGGAGGACCCGGCGGGCAGCGCGGCCGTCAGCACCGCGCCGGCCGCCGGGACGGCGCACGTGGCGGTCAACAGGAAGCTCATGGCCTGGCCCCCCAACGGATATCAGGACGAGTCATCACGTGGACCTCATCAGGAGAGTCATGGCGACCAGCACCAGCGTGCCGCCGAACATGGAGAGCGCGTACGAGCGGACGTAGCCGTTCTGGACCCGCCGCAGCCGGCCGGAGAGCCCGCCGATCCCGGCGGCCAGGCCGTTGACCACGCCGTCCAGGCCGCGGCTGTCGAAGAAGACCAGCGCCGCGGCGAGCGCCGAGCCCGGCCGCACCAGCACCGCGTGGTTGAAGTCGTCCTGCAGCAGGTCGCGGCGGGCGGCCCGGGTGAGCGGGGAGCCGACCGGCGGCACCACCGGGACCGGCGAGCGCCCGTACACCAGGTACGCGAGGCCGACGCCGGCCAGCATGCAGGCCGTGGTCAGCAGGGTGACGGTCAGCGGGGCGAGCGGGGAGTTGCCCTCCTCGTGCCCGGTGACCGGCTCCAGCCACTTCAGGAAGGAGTCGTTGAAGGCGAACAGTCCGCCCGCGAAGACCGAGCCGAAGGCCAGCAGGACCATCGGGACGGTCATCGTCCGCGGCGACTCGTGCGGGTGCGGGGCGTTGCCCGCCGCGTCCGGCTGCCAGCGCTTCTCGCCGAAGAAGGTCAGCACCATGACCCTGGTCATGTAGAACGCGGTGACCGCCGCGCCGACCAGCGCGCACCCCCCGAGGATCCAGCCCTCGGTGCCGCCCTTGGCGAAGGCCGCCTCGATGATCTTGTCCTTGGAGAAGAAGCCGGACAGGCCCGGGAAGCCGATGATCGCCAGGTAGCCGAGACCGAAGGTGACGAAGGTGACCGGCATGTACTTCCGCAGGCCGCCGTAGTGACGCATGTTCACCTCGTCGTTCATGCCGTGCATGACCGACCCGGCGCCGAGGAACAGCCCGGCCTTGAAGAAGCCGTGGGTCACCAGGTGCATGATCGCGAAGGCGTAGCCGATCGGGCCGAGCCCGGCCGCCAGCACCATGTAGCCGATCTGCGACATCGTCGAGCCGGCCAGCGCCTTCTTGATGTCGTCCTTGGCGCAACCGACGATCGCACCGAACAGCAGCGTGACCGCGCCGACCACCACCACGGCGGTCTGCGCGTCCGGCGCCAGGTCGAAGACCGCCGAGGAGCGGGTGATCAGGTAGACGCCCGCGGTCACCATGGTGGCCGCGTGGATCAGCGCCGACACCGGGGTCGGGCCCTCCATCGCGTCCCCGAGCCAGGACTGCAGCGGCACCTGCGCCGACTTGCCGCAGGCCGCCAGCAGCAGCATCAGGCCGATCGCCGTCAGCTTGCCCTCGCTCGCCTGGTGGGCACCGCCGAAGACCGGGTCGAAGGCGAAGGAGCCGAACTCGGCGAACATCAGCATGATCGCGATGGACAGGCCCATGTCGCCGACCCGGTTGACGATGAAGGCCTTCTTCGCCGCCGTCGCCGCACTCGGCTTGTGCTGCCAGAAGCCGATCAGGAGGTACGAGGCCAGGCCCACGCCCTCCCAGCCGAAGTACAGCAGCAGGTAGTTGTCCGCGACCACCAGCAGCAGCATGGCGGCCAGGAACAGGTTCAGGTACGCGAAGAAGCGGCGCCGGCGCTCGTCGTGCGCCATGTAGCCGACCGAGTAGAGGTGGATCAGCGTGCCGACACCGGTGATCAGCAGGACGAAGGTCATCGACAGCTGGTCGAGCCGGAAGGAGATATCGGCCTGGAAGCCGTTCACCGGGATCCAGCTGAACAGGTGCCGGGTGACCGCCCGGTGCTCGGCGTCACGGCCGAGCATGTCCGAGAACAGGGCCAGGCCGAAGCCGAACGAGAGCGCCGCGAGCGCGGTGGCCAGCCAGTGGCCGAAGCGGTCCAGCGCCCGGCCGCCGAGCAGCAGCAGGGCGGCGCCCGCCAGTGGAGCCGCCACCAGCAGCGGAATGAGAGATTTCACCGAGGGCCCTCCGCCTACAGCTTCATCAGGTTGCTGTCGTCGACCGAAGCGGAGTGCCTGGTCCGGAAGATGGAGACGATGATGGCGAGGCCGACCACGACCTCGGCCGCCGCGACCACCATCGTGAAGAACGCGATGATCTGGCCGTCCAAGGTCCCGTGCAGCCGGGAGAAGGTCACCAGGGCGAGGTTCGAGGCGTTCAGCATCAGCTCCACGCACATGAACAGCACGATCGCGTTGCGTCGGACCAGCACCCCGGCCGCTCCGATGGTGAACAACAGGGCCGACAGGTAGAGGTAGTTGACCGGGTTCACTCCGCGCCCTCCTCGTCGGCCGGGTGCTTCACGTTGTTCGCCGGCACCGGCCCGCCGTTCGCCGGCCCGTTCGCCGACCCCTTCGCCGTCACCGCCCCGCCGTTCGCCGGCAGCGGGGCGCCGTTGGCCGGCACCGGCTCCAGCGACTTGCGCGGGGCCTTCACGGCCGGCCGCTCCGAGGACGGACGGCCCAGCCAGTCCGCCGTGCTGTTCTCCAGCTCCGCCATCCGCCGCAGCATCGCCTGGCTGACGTCCCGGACCTGGCCGCGCTCGCGCAGCGTCGCCATCACCGAGTCCTCGGCGATCGTGCCGTCCGGCAGCAGCCCCGGCACGTCCACCGCGTTGTGCCGGGCGTACACGCCCGGCGCCGGCAGCGGCGGCAGCTGGATGTTGTCCACAACCCGCTGCGCCGCCAGCTCGCGCTGCGTCTTCGGCGCCTTCACGTGCTCCCGGTGGGTCAGCACCATCGCGCCGATCGCCGCGGTGATCAGCAGCGCGCCGGTGACCTCGAAGGCCCACACGTAGCGGGTGAAGATCAGCCGGGCCAGGCCCGGCACGTTGCCCTCGGCGTTCGCCTCGGACAGCCCGGTGAAGTGGTCCAGCTTCGCGTTGGCGATCCCGGCGATCAGCAGCACGCCGAAGCCCAGCCCGCACAGCGCCGCGGCGAACCGCTGGCCCTTCAGCTGCTCCTTCAGCGAGTCCTCGCCGGTGACGCCGACCAGCATCACCACGAACAGGAACAGCATCATGATCGCGCCGGTGTAGACCACGATCTGCACCACGCCCAGGAACACCGCGCCCTGGGCCATGTAACAGACCGCCAGCGCCATCATGGTGGCCGCCAGGCAGAGCGCGCTGTGCACGGCCTTGCGCATCAGCACCATGCCGAGCGCACCGCCGACCGCGATCACCGCGAGCACCCAGAACTGGACGGCCTCGCCCGTCGAGGTCGTCCCGGTCGCCTCCGCCAGCCGCGCGATCACTGCTGCACCTCCTTGTCCCGCTCGGTGCGCTCCTGCTGGACCGTCCCCGGCGCCGCCGAGGTGACCTCGCCCCGGTAGTACGCGCCCTCGTCGGTGCCCGGGAAGATCGCGTGCGGGGTGTCGACCATGCCCTCGGACAGGCCCACCAGCAGCTGCTCCTTGGTGAAGATGAGGTCCCGTCGGGAGGAGTCGGCCAGCTCGTACTCGTTGGTCATGGTCAGCGCCCTGGTCGGGCAGGCCTCGATGCACAGCCCGCACAGGATGCAGCGGGCGTAGTTGATCTGGTACACCGCGCCGTAGCGCTCACCCGGGGAGTAGCGCTCCTCGTCCCGGTTGTCCGCGCCCTCCACGTAGATCGCGTCGGCCGGGCAGGCCCACGCGCACAGCTCGCAGCCGACGCACTTCTCCAGGCCGTCCGGGTGCCGGTTCAGCTGGTGGCGGCCGTGGAAGCGCGGAGCGGTGGGCTTCTTCTGCTCCGGGTACTGCTCGGTGAGCCGCTTCTTGAACATGGCCTTGAAGGTCACGCCGAAGCCGGCGGCCGGGCCGAGGATCGACGGACGGTCGCCCCGTTCGGCGTGGCCCGTTCGATCGGACTGGTCGGACATCTCGGTTCAGCTCCCTTCGGAATGGTCGGCCCCGTTGAGGGCGTCCTGGAGTTGCTTCGGGGCACGGCTGCGGCGGCGCGGCACCGGCGGGAGCACCTGGCCGGGCAGCGGCGGGACGGGGTAGCCGCCCGCCATCGGGTCGAACTCCCCCCCGTCCTTCGGCCGGGCCGGGCCCGCGCCGGGCGGGGCCTCCCCGGACTCCGGCTGCTTCCTCAGGAAGTCCCGCAGCAGCGCCAGCAGCAGCACCGCCCCGACCGGGGCGCCCACGTACAGCACCACCTGGCCGAAGCCGTAGCCCTCGTTGCGCAGCGCCCGCACGCTCGCGATCAGCACCAGCCACACCAGCGAGACCGGGATCAGCACCTTCCAGCCCAGCTTCATGAACTGGTCGTAGCGGAGCCGGGGCAGCGTGCCGCGCAGCCAGATGAAGAAGAACAGCAGCAGCTGGATCTTCAGCGTGATCCACAGCATCGGCCACCAGCCGTGGTTGGCGCCCTCCCAGAAGGTCGTCACCGGCCACGGGGCCCGCCAGCCGCCCAGGAAGAGGGTCGAGGCCACCGCCGAGACCGTCACCATGTTCACGTACTCGGCCAGCATGAACATCGCGAACTTCAGCGAGGAGTACTCGGTGTTGAAGCCGCCGACCAGCTCGCCCTCGGCCTCCGGCAGGTCGAACGGCGCCCGGTTGGTCTCGCCGACCATCGCGATGATGTAGACGATGAACGACACCGGCAGCAGCGCCGCGAACCAGGTCGGCTGCTGGTGCGCCACGATCTCCGAGGTCGACATCGAGCCCGAGTAGATGAACACCGCCGCGAAGGACAGGCCCATCGCGATCTCGTAGCTGATCATCTGCGCGGACGAGCGCAGCCCGCCCAGCAGCGGGTACGTCGAACCCGAGGACCAGCCGGCCAGCACGATGCCGTAGATGCCCACCGAGGCCGTCGCCAGGACGTACAGCAGCGCGACCGGGAAGTCCGTCAGCTGGAGCGGCGTACGGGTGCCGAAGATCGACACCTCGTTGCCGGCCGGACCGAACGGGATCACCGCGAAGGCCATGAACGCGGGGATGGCGCAGACGATCGGGGCCAGGATGTAGACCACCTTGTCCGAGCCCTTGACCACCAGGTCTTCCTTCAGCGCCAGCTTCACGCCGTCCGCCAGCGACTGCAGCAGGCCCCACGGGCCGTGCCGGTTGGGCCCGATGCGCAGCTGCATCCAGGCCACCACCTTGCGCTCCCAGACGATCGCGATCAGCACCGTCAGGACCAGGAAGGCGAAGCAGAACACCGCCTTCAGCAGCACCAGCCACCACGGGTCCTGCCCGAAGAAGTGGAGCGTCTCGTACGGCTGCGACGTCATCGGTCCTCCCCTGTGCCGTCGTCGGCGGTCTCGTCCGCGGCCCCGGGTTCGGAGCCGGCCCCGGGTTCGGGTCCGACTTCGGGTCCGGGTCCGACTTCGGACTCGGGTTCCGACTCGGCCGCGGCGATCGTGACCAGGTGGCCGACGGTGGTGCCGAGCGCGCGGTGGGCACCGCCCGGCGTGGAGTCCAGCGGGACCCAGACCGTGCGGTCCGGGATCGAGTCGGTGACCTCCAGCGGCAGGGTCAGCGATCCGGCCGGACCGGTCAGCCGCAGCTCCTCGGCCGCCTCGGCGCCGATCTCCTTGGCCGTCTCCGCCGAGATCCGGGCCACCGCCCGGTGCCGGGTGCCCGCCAGGTGCGGGTCCCCCTGCTGCAGCACGCCGTTGTCCAGCAGCAGGCGCCAACCCGCCAGCACCGCCTGGCCGGTGGCCGGTCGGGGCAGCAGGCCCGGGTGCGCCGCCGGGTCGGCCGTGCGGTCGCCCTCCCAGGGGGCGAAGCGGTCCAGCTCCAGCCGGGCCGCCCGGACGTCCGGCAGGCCCAGCCGGTGGCCCAGCGCGTCGGCCAGCATGCCCAGCACCCGCAGGTCCGGCTGGAGGTGGCGGCCCATCTGCTGGTCCGGCTTGAGCGCCGACTCGAACATCCGCACCCGGCCCTCCCAGTCCAGGAAGGTGCCGGCCTTCTCCGCCACCGCCGCCACCGGCAGCACCACGTCGGCCCGCGCCGTCACCGCCGAGGGCCGCAGCTCCAGCGACACCAGGAACGGCACCGCCGCCAGCGCCTCGTCGGCCAGCGCCGGATCCGGCAGGTCGTCCGGGTCCACGCCGCCGACCAGCAGCGCGTCCAACTCGCCCGCCACGGCCGCCGCCAGGATCCCGTCGGTGTCCCGGCCCGGCCGCGACGGCGGTTCGGCCCCGCCCCACACCGCCGCCGCCTCCGCCCGGGCCGCCGGAACGGCCACCGGACGCCCGCCGGGCAGCAGGCCCGGCAGCACGCCCGCCTCGACGGCCCCGCGCTCACCGGCCCGGCGCGGCACCCAGGCGAGCCTCGCGCCCGTCGCGTGCGCCAGCCGCAGCACCGCCGTCAGCCCGCCCGGGACGGCGGCCAGCCGCTCGCCCGCCAGGATCACCGCGCCCGGGGTGCGCAACAGTTCGGCCGCCCGGCCCGCGTCGTCGTTCAGCGGCTCGTCCGCCGCCAGCGCCGCGAACCACTCCGGCTCGGTGCCGGGGGCGGCCGGCAGCAGCGCCCCGCGCAGCTTCGCCAGGCCCCGGGAGCCGAACGCGGCCACCGAGAACACCTTCAGGCCCGTCGCCCGGGTCGCCTTGCGCAGCCGCAGGAAGACGATCGGCGACTCCTCCTCCGGCTCGAAGCCCGCCAGCAGCACCGCCGGAGCCCGGTCGAGGTCCTCGTACGCCACCCCGGTGCCGTCCACGTCGACGCCCCGCCCGGCCACCGCCGCGGCCAGGAAGTCCGCCTCCTCGCCGCTGTGCGGGCGGGCCCGGAAGTCCACGTCGTTGGTGCCCAGCACCACCCGCGCGAACTTCCCGTACGCGTAGGCGTCCTCAACCGTCACCCGGCCGCCGGCCAGCACCCCCGCCCGGACCCCGCGCAGCCCCTCGGCCGCCCGGGCCAGCGCCTCCGGCCAGGAGGCCGGCACCAGCTCGCCGTCCACCCGCACCAGCGGGGTGGTCAGCCGGTCGCGCTGCTGGGCGTAGCGGAAGGCGAAGCGGCCCTTGTCGCAGTTCCACTCCTCGTTCACCGCCGGGTCCTCGCCCGCCAGCCGGCGCAGCACCTTGCCGCGCCGGTGGTCGGTGCGCTGCGCGCAGCCCGAGGCGCAGTGCTCGCACACGCTCGGCGAGGAGACCAGGTCGAAGGGGCGCGAGCGGAACCGGTACGCCGCCGAGGTGAGCGCGCCCACCGGGCAGATCTGGATGGTGTTCCCGGAGAAGTACGACTCGAAGTCGTCGCCCTCGCCGGTGCCGACCTGCTGCAGCGCCCCGCGCTCCACCAGGTCGATGAACGGGTCCCCGGCGATCTGCTGCGAGAAGCGGGTGCAGCGCGCGCACAGCACGCAGCGCTCGCGGTCCAGCAGCACCTGGCTGCTGATCGGCACCGGCTTCTCGTAGGTGCGCTTCATCCCCTCGAAGCGGGAGTCGGCGGCGCCGCTGCTCATCGCCTGGTTCTGCAGCGGGCACTCACCGCCCTTGTCGCAGACCGGGCAGTCCAGCGGGTGGTTGATCAGCAGCAGCTCCATCACGCCGCGCTGGGCCTTCTCGGCCACCGGCGAGCTGAGCTGGGTGCGCACCACCATGCCCTCGGCCACCGGGATGGTGCAGGAGGCGACCGGCTTGCGCTGGCCCTCGACCTCGACGATGCACTGGCGGCAGGCGCCGGCCGGGTCGAGCAGCGGGTGGTCGCAGAAGCGCGGGATCTGGGTGCCGATGGTCTCGGCGGCCCTGATCACCAACGTTCCCTTGGGGACCCGCACTTCGACGCCGTCGATGGTGAGCGTGACCAGTTCGACCGCTGTCTCGGAGGCCGTTGGCTCTGTGATCGTCACGCGTGCACCTCCCTTTCGGTGGCGGACTGGTGGCCGGGGCGGGGGCCGTCGGCCCAGACGGTGGAGGCGGCCGGGTCGAACGGGCAGCGGCGCTCGGCCAGGTGCTGCTCGTACTCGGCCCGGAAGTGCTGGAGCGAGGAGACGATCGGACTGGCCGCGCCGTCGCCCAGGGCGCAGAAGGACTTGCCGTTGATGTTGTCGGCGATGTCGAGGAGCTTCTCCAGGTCCCCGTCGACGCCCTGGCCCGCCTCGATCCGCTTGAGCAGCTGGACCAGCCAGTAGGTGCCCTCGCGGCAGGGGGTGCACTTGCCGCAGGACTCGTGGGCGTAGAACTCCGTCCAGCGGGTGACGGCCCGCACCACGCAGGTGGTCTCGTCGAAGACCTGGAGCGCCTTGGTGCCGAGCATCGAGCCGGCCGCCCCGACGCCCTCGTAGTCCAGCGGGACGTCGAGGTGCTCGTCGGTGAACATCGGGGTGGAGGAGCCGCCTGGGGTCCAGAACTTCAGCCGGTGCCCGGCGCGGACGCCGCCGCTGAGGTCGAGCAGCTGGCGCAGCGTGACGCCGAGCGGGGCCTCGTACTGGCCGGGGTTGGTGACGTGGCCGGAGAGCGAGTAGAGCGTGAAGCCGGGGGACTTCTCGGTGCCCAGGGCCTTGAACCACTCCTTGCCGCGGGACAGGATCGGCGGCACCGAGGCGATCGACTCGACGTTGTTGACCACCGTCGGGCAGGCGTACAGGCCGGCGATGGCCGGGAACGGGGGCCGCAGCCTGGGCTGGCCGCGGCGGCCCTCCAGCGAGTCCAGCAGCGCCGTCTCCTCGCCGCAGATGTAGGCGCCGGCGCCGGCGTGCACGGTGATGTCCAGGTCGACGCCCGAGCCGAGGATGTTCCGGCCCAGCAGCCCCGCCCCGTACGCCTCGGCGACGGCCGCGTGCAGCCGGCGCAGCACCGGGACGACCTCGCCGCGCAGGTAGATGAAGGCGTGGTCGCAGCGGATCGCGTAGGAGGCGATGATCATGCCCTCGATCAGCGCGTGCGGGTTGGCGAACAGCAGCGGGATGTCCTTGCAGGTGCCCGGCTCGGACTCGTCCGCGTTGACCACCAGGTAGTGCGGCTTGCCGTCGTTCTGCGGGATGAACTGCCACTTCATCCCGGTGGGGAAGCCGGCGCCGCCGCGGCCGCGCAGGCCGGAGTCCTTGACCAGGGCGATCACGTCGTCCGGCGGCATGGCGAGGGCCGCCTTGAGGCCCTCGTAGCCGTGGTGGCGGCGGTAGGTGTCGAGCGTCCAGGGGCGGCTGTCGTCCCAGGAGTCGGACAGGACCGGGGTGAGCAGCTTCTCGGCCGGCTCGGCGGAGGTCATCACGCTTCGCTCCCTTCCTGGCCGTTGCCCGCCTGGGTGGTGCCCGCTTGGCCGTTGGCCGCCTGGCCGTTGCCTGCCTGGCCGTTGGCCTCGGGGCGGGGTGCGTCGGGGCGGGGGGATTCGGGGCGCGGGGCGACCACCTTGGTGCCGGGGGTGCCGGGCAGCGCCTCGCCGCGGGCCAGCCGCAGGCCGGCCAGGGAGGGCGCGCCGCCGGCGCCGGACTCGTCGTTGGCCCCCGGGCGCTCGTCGGGGAAGCCGGCCAGGATCCGGGCGGTCTCCTTGAAGCCGCACAGCCGGGCACCGCGGGTGGGGCGGACCTCTCGGCCGGCCCGCAGGTCGTCGACCAGCTGCCGGGCGCTGTCCGGGGTCTGGTTGTCGAAGAACTCCCAGTTGACCATCACCACGGGCGCGTAGTCGCAGGCCGCGTTGCACTCGATGTGCTCGATCGAGACCTCGCCGTCCTCGGTGGTCTCGTTGTTGCGGACGCCCAGGTGCTCCTGGAGCTCGGCGAAGATCTGGTCGCCGCCGAGCACCGCGCACAGGGTGTTGGTGCAGACCCCGACGTGGTACTTCCCGGCCGGGCGACGCCGGTACATGGTGTAGAAGGTCGCGACCGCGGTGACCTCGGCGGTGGTGAGGTCCAGCTGTTCGGCGCAGAAGCGGATCCCGGTCGGGCTGACGAAGCCCTCCTCCGCCTGCACCAGGTGCAGCAGCGGCAGCAGCGCCGAGCGGGCCTGCGGGTAGCGGGCGATCAGCTCGGCGGCGTCGGCGGCCAGCCGGGCACGCACCTCCTCGGGGTACGGTGCGGCCGGCAGTGCCGGCAGTCCGAGTTCGACGTTGGTCACCGGTCCACGCCTCCCATCACCGGGTCGATCCCGGCCACCGCGACGATCACGTCGGCCACCTGGCCGCCCTCGCACATCGCCGCCATCGTCTGCAGATTGGTGAACGACGGGTCCCGGAAGTGGACCCGGTACGGACGCGTCCCGCCGTCGCTGACCACGTGCACGCCCAGCTCGCCCTTGGGCGACTCGACCGCCGCGTACGCCTGGCCGACCGGGACCCGGAAGCCCTCGGTGACCAGCTTGAAGTGGTGGATCAGGGCCTCCATCGAGGTGCCCATGATCTTGCGGATGTGGTCGAGGGAGTTGCCCATCCCGTCCGGGCCGACGGCCAGTTGGGCCGGCCAGGCGATCTTCTTGTCGGCCACCATGACCGGGCCGGGCCGCAGCCGGTCCAGGCACTGCTCGACGATCCGCAGCGACTGCTTCATCTCCTCCAGGCGGATCAGGAAGCGGCCGTAGGAGTCGGCGCTCTCCGCGATCGCGACCTCGAAGTCGTAGTCCTGGTACCCGCAGTACGGGTCGGTCTTGCGCAGGTCGTGCGGCAGGCCGGTGGCGCGCAGGATCGGGCCGGTGGCGCCGAGGGCCAGGCAGCCGGGCAGGTCCAGGAAGCCGACGTCGACCAGGCGGGCCTTGAACACCGGGTTGCCGGTGGCGAGTTTGTCGTACTCGTGCATCCGGGAGCGGAAGACCTTGACCGCCTCGCGGATCTGGTCGACCGCGCCGGGCGGCAGGTCCTGGGCGAGGCCGCCGGGGCGCACGTACGCGTGGTTCATGCGCAGGCCGGTGACCAGCTCGAAGACGTCCAGGATCAGTTCGCGGTCCCGGAAGCCGTAGATCATCAGGGTGGTGGAGCCGATCTCCATGCCGCCGGTGGCCAGGCAGACCAGGTGCGAGGCGATCCGGTTGAGCTCCATCATCATCACCCGGATGACGTTGGCGCGGTCCGGGACGTCGCCGGTGATGCCGAGCAGCTTCTCGACCGCCAGGCAGTAGGCCGTCTCGTTGAACAGCGGGGTCAGGTAGTCCATGCGGGTCACGAAGGTGGTGCCCTGGACCCAGCTGCGGAACTCCATGTTCTTCTCGATGCCGGTGTGGAGGTAGCCGATGCCGCAGCGGGCCTCCTTCACCGTCTCGCCGTCGATCTCCAGGATCAGCCGCAGCACGCCGTGGGTGGACGGGTGCTGGGGGCCCATGTTGACGATGATGCGCTCGTCGTCGGCCCGGCCGACCGCCTCGACCACCTCGCCCCAGTCGCCGCCGGTGACGGTGAAGACCCGGCCCTCGGTGGTCTCGCGGGCGTCGGCTTCCTCGGTCTCTCCATAGTGCTGGGTGTTCATCAGCTGTACGACCTCCGCTGGTCGGGAGCCGGGATCTGGGCGCCCTTGTACTCGACGGGGATGCCGCCGAGCGGGTAGTCCTTGCGCTGCGGGTGGCCCAGCCAGTCGTCCGGCATCATGATCCGGGTGAGCGCCGGGTGGCCCTCGAAGACCAGGCCGAAGAAGTCGTAGGCCTCGCGCTCGTGCCAGTCGTTGGTCGGGTAGACGCTCACCACGGAGGGGACGCGCGGATCGGCGTCGGGCGCGGTGACCTCCAACCGGATCAGCCGGCCGTGGGTGATCGAGCGCAGGTGGTAGACCGCGTGCAGCTCGCGGCCCTTGTCGCCGGGGTAGTGCACGCCGCTCACCCCCAGGCAGAGCTCGAAGCGCAGCGCCGGGTCGTCGCGCAGGATCCGGGCGGTCCTCAGCAGGTGGTCGCGCTCGATGTGGAAGGTGATCTCGCCGCGGTCGACCACCGTCCTCTCGATCACCTCGACCGGGTCCAGGCCCTGCTCCTCCAGGGCGCCCTCCAGCTCGTCGGCGACCTCGTCGAACCAGCCGCCGTACGGGCGTTCACTCGGACCGGGCAGCACGATCGGGGCGGCCAGACCGCCGAAGCCGGAGGTGTCGCCACTGCCCTCGGCACCGAACATGCCCTGGCGGCGGCCGACCACCTCGACCGGGATCTCGCGGACCGGCTGCTCGCGGCGGGTCTCGGGTACCTGCTCGTTCATCGCAGCTGCCCCCGCATCTCGCTGATCGGGGTGGCCTTGAGGGCGAGCGCCTCGCCGAGCTCCTCGGCCCGGCGCCTGTTCACGCCCAGCGGCTCGTGCTGGATCTTGTCGTGCAGCTTCAGGATGGCGTCCATCAGCATCTCCGGACGGGGCGGACAGCCGGGCAGGTAGATGTCCACCGGGACGATGTGGTCGACGCCCTGGACGATCGCGTAGTTGTTGAACATCCCGCCGGACGAGGCGCAGACACCCATCGAGATGACCCACTTGGGGTTGGGCATCTGGTCGTACACCTGGCGCAGCACCGGGGCCATCTTCTGACTCACCCGGCCCGCCACGATCATCAGATCGGCCTGCCGGGGGGAGCCCCGGAAGACCTCCATGCCGAACCGGGCCAGGTCGTAGCGGCCCGCCCCGGTGGTCATCATCTCGATCGCGCAGCAGGCCAGACCGAAGGTGGCCGGGAAGAGTGACGCCTTGCGCACCCAGCCGGCGGCCGTCTCCACGGTCGTGAGCAGAAAGCCGCTCGGCAGCTTCTCCTCGATTCCCATCAGATCCCTCTCAATGCCCTCAAGTCCTCTGATACGTGGGCCGGTTCTGGCTTGTCCGCTCGTTCACAAGCGGGTGCTCAGCCGGCGGACGGGTGGGCCACCACCCCGCGCTCTGACCACCCCGCGCTCAGTCCCACTCCAGACCGCCGCGCCGCCACACGTAGGAGTACGCGACGAAGACGGTGGCGATGAACAGGAGCATCTCGACCAGCCCGAAGATCCCCAGGGCGTCGAAGGTCACCGCCCAGGGGTAGAGGAAGACGATCTCGATGTCGAAGACGATGAAGAGCATCGCCGTCAGGTAGTACTTGATCGGGAACCGACCGCCGCCCACGGGCTGCGGGGTCGGCTCGATGCCGCACTCGTACGCCTCCAACTTGGCCCGGTTGTAGCGCTTGGGGCCGGTGAGTGAGGCCATCACGACGGAGCCGACCGCGAACGCCGCCGCGATGGCACCGAGTACGAGGATCGGCGCGTAGGCATTCATAGCCCCCGCTCCCTCCGTCCAGTCGTCCTTGACTGCAGATCGGAACCGGCAGGTCACACTGAGGTGAACCCGCGTTCCGGTTCCCGAGATCCACCTCATGTGAGGCAGTTCACAAAGCCTGGAACGAGCGCATCTTATGCCCGTCGGCTTGTGATCTGCGACACGCAGTTCAACGCCATCTTTGTGATCTACGACACCCTGTAAATGGGGTCGAATGTGAGCATGCCCAGATTTGTCGACGCAAAGCAGTCAAACGATCACAAGCGGTCGCATTTACTTGTGAAGTGGCAGGTCAGGGGCGTGTTCCTATATCAACTATGCGTCGTAGGGAGCAAATTTTCAGACGTCATGTTGACGTGTTATAGCGGCTCACTCGCAGGGGTGGCGGGGCCCGAACGCTCGCTTGACCCTTCGTTCACAAGCGCGCGAGCCTGCCGTCGGGCGGGGTTCCCTTCCCCCTCTCCCGCGCGCCCGCCGTCCCGCTCCGGCGGTGCCCGCCGGAGCCGCGGGCCCTCGTGCTCCGGGGCGGGGCCCGCTACTGGCGGCCGGCCGTCTGCTCCCAGACCCAGGCCGCGATGCCCACCCGGTTGCGGGCGCCGATCTTGCGCTGGACGTTGGCGAGGTGGTTCTTCACCGTCCCCGGTGAGATGAACAGCCCTGCGCCGATCTCGGCGTTGGTCGCACCGTCTGCCACCAGCTCGGCGATCTCCCTTTCTCTCGTGGTCAGTTCCTCCGTCGGCCCGGCTGTCGGCTGCGGAGCCGCCGCGGCCGCCTTCGCGCCCGGCCCCGACCTCAGCGCCGGCTTCGACTCCGCGCCCGGGAGTGCCATGTGCCGCAGCAGCCGGACGGTGACCTGCGGGCTGATCAACGCGTCCCCGGCCATCGCCGCCCGGACCGCCTCGATCAGCAGCACCGGCCCCGAGCGCTTCAGCAGGAACCCGGCCGCTCCGTGCCGCAGCGCCGTGTGCACGTACTCGTCCAGGTCGAAGGTGGTCACCACGATCACCTTGCACTGGTCGGCCAACTGGCGTGTCACCTCCAGGCCGTCGAACTTCGGCATCCGGATGTCCGCGAGCACCACGTCCGGCCGCAGCCTCCGTGCCTCCGCCACCGCCGCGGCGCCGTCCGCCGCCTCCGCGACCACCACCATGTCCGGCTGGACGTCCAGGATCATCCGGAACGCGCTGCGGACGTCCGCCTGGTCGTCCGCGATCAGGATCCGAACCGGCCCTGTGCCACTGCCCATGTCCCGCACCTCTCCCCGTTGCCGACCTTCGTCGGCTCCTACGATCACGCCGACCCCGTGCCGGCCTCCTCCAGCGGCAGCACCGCCGTCACCCGCCAGGCCTCCCGCTCGTACGGGCCGGCTTCCAGCGAACCGCCGAGGGCCTCCACCCGGGCCGCCAACCCCGGCAGTCCGCTGCCGCCGCCCCGGCGCGGCCGCCCCGCCGGGCCCGGTGCCCGACCGTCGTTGGTCACGGTCAGCTCCAGCCGTCCACCGCTGCGGCGGGCCCGGATCTCGACCGCCCGCGCGGCCGGAGCGTGCCGCCGGACATTGGTCAGGGACTCGACCACGATCCGGTGGACGGTGCCCTCCACCTCGCGCGGCACCGGCTCCTCCGGCAGCTCCAGGCGGACGTTCACGCCGCCCGTCGCGGTGAACCGCTCGGCCACCTCGGCGAGTTCGGCGAGTCCGGGCTGCGGACCGCGGCCGCCCTGCTCCTCGCTGCGCAGCAGCTGTACCGTCCGGTCCAGCGAGGCCAGCGCCCGCTGCCCGGCCTGCTCTATTCGCTGGAACATCTCGGCCGCGCCGGCCGGATCGATCCCCGCCAGATAGGCCCCCGCCTGGGCCTGGGCGACCATGCCGCTGACATCGTGCGCCACGAAGTCGTGCAGGTCGTGGGCCAGTTCGAGCCGCTGCGCCCGTCTGGCCTCGGCCACCGCCTCGCGGCGCCCCTCGTCCAGGCCCCGCAGGTAGAGCCCGACCAGGACGGCCGGCAGGGAGAGCATCGATCCGAACCCGAAGAGCGTGAGCGTGTCCGCGGGCCCCTCGACGAACGCGAACCGGGACGGCCAGAGGGCGACCGCTCCGCAGGCCGTCCAGGCCGCCGCCGCGCACCGCGGGCCGTCCTCGGCGCGCAGGCTGACGACCACCGACAGCAGCAGGACGGCCAGCTCGACCAGGCCCGCCAGCCCGGCCCACCGCTGCCCCTCCGTCCAGCGGCCGAGGAGCCAGACGGCGACCGTGACCACGACCGACGCCGCCCCGAGCGCCATGGTGACGGCCGCCGCCCCGTACCGCCCCCGCGCCACCCAGGCCGGCGGCACCAGGACCAGGACGATCCCGGACAGGATCTGAGTCATCGTCATCACCCCTTCTCGACCCTTCGACTGCCGTCACACTACGACGCCGCCCGGGCGGCGCGCCTGTGCCGATCGGCATATTTCAAAGGCCGGTTGAGCAGGAGGAACAGCCCGATCGGCATCTGCCGCGAACCCCTGGCGGGCCTCCAGTCTTGAGTCATCGCACCGGCCACGGAGGCCGGAGCCGAAGGGAGTCCACCACCATGTCGAAGCTCGTGATCACCGCCCGCGGCACCGCCCACCGGGCCGCGGCGGCGGCCCCGAACGTCCCGCCCGCCCCGCGCTGGGCCCGGCTCGCCGCCGGGGCCGCAGTCCTCAGCACCATCCCCTCGGGGCTGTGGCGGATCGCCTTCGGCTTCGGCGTCCCGGTCGGCTTCTCCGGCGCGACGGCCGCGGCGTACGGCGCGCACCAGCCGGGCTGGGGCACGGTCTACTGCGTGGCGCTGAGCGCCCTGGCGGAAACGCTGGCCTTCCTGACCCTGGGCCTGGTCCGGCCCTGGGGGCTGGTGGCGCCCCGGTGGATCCCCCTGATAGGCGGCCGTCGGGTCCGGCCGCTCGCCGCGATCGTCCCGGCGCTGCTGGGCTCGGCGGTCCTCACCTACATCGGCACGGCCGCACTGCTCGGCGGCTGGGCGCACAACCTGGCCGAGCCGGATTCCCCGCACGGCTTCGCCGCCGTGGTGATGACGCTCGCCTACCTGCCCCTGGTCGCCTGGGGCCCGCTGCTCGGCGCGGTCGCCCTCGACTACGCCCGCCGGACGCTGCGGCGGCGCCGGTGACGAGGACGGCGGGTCACACCGGAGCCGGCTCCGCGCCCGGCCCCACCGCGTCGGTCCCGCTCTCGCACTCGCCCCCGGTCGGGCGCGGCGCCGGAGCGGGGGCGACAGCCGGGGCGGGGGCGGGTACGGGGGCGGTGCGCCGGCCCCACTCGGTCGCGACCAGCACCAGGGCTCCGCCGAGCAGGGCGAGCGGGCCCATGCGGTTCCCGGCCACGGTGATGCCGAAGACGGCGGCCCAGAGCGGCTCGGTCCCGAGCAGCAGGCTCACCCGCGAGGGCGACGTGGCCCGCACGGCCCACATCTGGACGAAGAAGGCGAACAGGGTGCAGAACAAGGACAGGTGCAGCAGCCAGCCCCACTGGCCGGCCCCGTACGAACGCGCGACCGTCCACGGCGCGGGTCCGACCAGGAACGCGACGGCGGCGAACACGCCGGTGGCCACCGCGAGTTGGACCCAGGTGACGGCGAGCACATCGGTGTCGCGGACGGCCCGGGTGCGGGCCATCGCGAGGACGTACGCCGAGCGGACGAGGGCGGCGCCCAGCACCAGTAGGTCACCGAGTGCCGGAGGGCGCAGCCCACCGTCCCCGGTGAGCAGGGCGACGCCGAGGACGGCCAGCCCGGCGGCGGCGAGGAAGGCCTTCGGCGGCGCGGTCCGGGCGAGGGCGCTCTCGCCGAGCGGCGTGAGCACCATCGCGAGGCTGATGATCAGCCCGGCATTGGTCGCGGAGGTGTGCACGGCTCCGTAGGTCTCCAGCAGGAAGATCCCGCTGAGCACCAGCCCCAGTGCGGCGCCGCCGAGCCACTCGGCGCGGCTCAGCCTCCGCAGGGCACGCCAGGCGACCAGCCCGAGCAGCGGCAGCACCAGGCCGAACCGCAGCACCAGCATCGCCACGACCGTCCCGGGCTCGGCCACCCGCTGGACGGCGAGGAAGCTCGATCCCCACACCACGGCCACGAGCAGGACCGGAAGATCGCGAAGGACCGACGAGGACGAACCCTCGGACGGGTCGGACAAGGAGGCTGGCATGCGAAAGATCCCTCCGAACGAACGGAACCGGCGGGCGCGAGTACCGTACGGCGTCGGACGGACCCAGGAGCCGGGCGGAAGGCCCGGCAGTGGACGGGGCGGTGCGCGGAGCAAGGGGGCGCCATCTTCGCGCACCGGGCCCCCGATGATCAATGCCCTCCACGGGCACGGTTGGATCAGGCGGAGAGCAGACCGTTCGCCGCGGCGATCACCTCGATGTCGGCCGGGGTGCCGGACATGATGGCGCGGACGTGCTCGGTGACCAGCTCCACCGGCCAGTCCCACCAGGCCGCACGGAGCAGACGCTCGATGTCGGCGTCGTCGAAGCGGCGGCGGATCGGGCGGGCCGGGTTGCCGCCGACGACGGTGTAGGGCTCGACGTCGGCGGTGACCATCGCCCCGGCCGCGATGATCGCACCGTCGCCGATCCGGACGCCGGGCAGGACGGTGGCCCCGTGGCCGAACCAGACATCGTTGCCGACCACGGTGTCACCCCGGCTGGGCAGGCCCGTGACGATGTCGAGGGTCCGCTCGGTCCAACTGCCGCCGAACATCGTGAAGGGGAAGGTGGAGACGCCGACGGTCGGGTGGGCGGCGCCGGCCATCAGGAAGCGGGTGCCGGTGGCGATCGCGCAGTACCTGCCGATCACCAGCCGCTCGGGGCCGTACGCGTAGAGGACGTTGCACTCCTCGAAGCGGGTGGCACCGTCGGGGTCGTCGAAGTAGGTGTACTCGCCTACCTCGATCCGCGGGTCGGTGACGAGCGGGCGCAGCAGGACGACCCGGTCGTGGCCGGCGAGCGGGTGGAGGACGGTGGGGTCGGGAACGGCAGTGGCGGACACGCGGGCTCCTCTCGTAATGCGACGCAAGTCGCATTACGATGAGCATGGCACGGCCGCCACCCCACAGCAAGCCTTAATGCGACTGGAGTCGACTTTGACTGGAGCAACCCACCCCGCACCGGAGCCCCGCACCCCCACCCCGCGCCCGGGCGGCCGCAGCACCCGGGTCCGGGCGGAGGTGGTCGCCGCCACCCTCGCCGAGGTCGCCGAGAAGGGGTACGACGGGCTCACCGTCGAGGCGGTCGCCGCCCGCTCCGGCGTCCACAAGGCGACCCTCTACCGGCGCTGGGGCGGAGTGGACGGCCTGGTCGCCGACGCCCTGACCGCCTCCGCCGACCAGCCCTGGCCCCTGCCCGACACCGGCGACCTCCGGCAGGACCTCCGCCGGATCACCCAGGAGGTGTTCAGCGTCTTCACCGATCCGGAGCTCGGCCCCACGCCCACCGCGCTGATCTCCGCGGCCCAGCGCTCGGACACCGGCGCGGCCGCCCTGCGCGCCTTCTTCGCGGCCCGCCACCGCCAGGCCGCCGAGGTGGCCGAACGGGCCGTCGCCCGGGGCGAGCTGCCCGCCGGGACGGACGGCACCGAGGTGGTCCGGGCCGCCACCGCGCCGCTCTACTACCGCCTCTTCGTCTCCGGCGAGCCGCTGGACGCCCGCACCGCCGAGCGGGCCGCCGACGCCGCGGCCCTGGCCGCCCGCGCGGGACTCTTCACACCCACCACGACCACCCCGGAGCAGAACTGACAAACCATCACACTGTCGCCGCCCGGGGAGCCACGGCCGCCCCAACCCCTACCGCATCCCCATCCGGCCGTGGATGATGCACCCATGACAACACCGCCGTCCATCACCCCCCGGAAGGCCCGTCACGTGAAGCGCAAGCACTGGGCGCTGGTCGCCGCCGCCACCGTCCTCCCGCTCGTGGCGAGCACCGGCACCGCCATCGCGGACACCCCCGCGGCCGCGACCCCCGCTACCGGCTGCGCCTACACACCGGCCGTCCCGGCCGACAACTTCAAGGGCATCCCGGTGTTCGACGCCAAGAAGGCGGCGAAGCCCTACCGCGCGACACTGCGGACCAGCCAGGGCCAGATCAGCTTCGAGGCCCTGACCGACAAGGCGCCCTGCACCACCTTCTCGTTCCGGTTCCTCGCCGAGCACGACTACTTCGACCGCAGTCACTGCCACCGCCTCACCACCCAGCGGATCTACGTCCTCCAGTGCGGCGACCCGACCGGCACGGGCAGCGGCGGTCCCGGCTACTCGTTCCCGGACGAGAACCTGACCGGCGCCACCTACCCGGCCGGCACCGTGGCCATGGCCAACGCCGGCCCGAACACCAACGGCAGCCAGTTCTTCTTCGTCTGGAAGGACACCAAGCTCTCCCCCGCCTACACCCCCTTCGGCCGGATCACCGGCGGTCTGGACGTGCTCCAGAAGATCGCCGCCGGCGGCGAGGACGACCAGAACAACCCGGGCGACGGCTTCCCCAACCTCCCGGTGAACATCCGCAACGTGAAGATCAGCGCCCGCTGAGGCTGCTCGTCCCCGGCGGGCCGGACAGCCCCGGCCCGCTCCCGCCCGCCCCCGCTCCCGTACGGTGGCAACACCAACGACACCGCGTGGGAGCAGGAGCAACGCCGCATGGACAGCCGGATCTGGGAGAGCGTCGACGACCTGGTCGCACGGCTGGACGAGCAGAGCACGCAGTCGCCCCAGGAGGAGCGACTGCTGCGGATCCTCAAGCTCTCCGAGGAGGTCGGCGAGGTCGGTGCCGCGGTGATCGGCGCCACCGGCCAGAACCCGCGCAAGGGGGTCACCCACACCTGGGAGGACGTCCAGCACGAGCTCTGCGACGTCGTCTTCACCGCCCTCGTCGCCCTGAGGACCCTCACCCCCGACGCGGCCCGGATCTTCGACGAGCGTCTCGCCTACGTCGAGCAGCGCTCCGCCGCCTCCCGCCGGGCGCCGGAGGCACCCCGGGCGGCCGAACAGCCGTAGGGCCGGCGGGGACGGACATCCCCACCGGCCCCAACACCCGGTCCGCGCCAGGCGTTCGGCGTCCGGCCCTTCGGCGTCAGCCGCCAGGCATCAGGCGCCAGAGACCAGCCGTCAGGCACCAGGCGCCAGACACCAGCCGTCAGGCGTTCGGCGCGACCCTGGCGAGACCGTTGATCACGCGGTCCATCGCGTCGCCGCCCTGCGGGTCGGTGAGGTTGGCGAGCAGCTTGAGGGTGAAGCGCATCAGCATCGGGTGGGTGAGGCCGCGCTGGGTGGCGATCTGCATCACCTTGGGGTTGCCGATGAGCTTCACGAAGGCGCGGCCCAGCGTGTAGTAGCCGCCGTACACGTCCTTGAGGATGCGCGGGTAGGCCTGGAGGGCGCGCTCGCGGCCGCCGTCGGTGACCCGGGCGAGGGCCTGCACGATGACCCCGGCGGCGATCTGCCCGGATTCCATCGCGTAGGCGATGCCCTCGCCGTTGAACGGGTTGACCATGCCGCCCGCGTCGCCGACGAGCAGCAGGCCGCGGGTGTAGTGCGGCTGCCGGTTGAAGGCCATCGGCAGCGCGGCGCCGCGGATCGGCTCGGTCATGTTCTCGGGGGTGTAGCCCCACTCCTCCGGCATGTTGGCGCACCAGGCCTTGAGCACCTCGCGCCAGTCCAGCTCGCCGAACGCCGGCGAGGAGTTGAGGATGCCGAGGCCCACGTTGGAGGTGCCGTCGCCCATGCCGAAGACCCAGCCGTACCCGGGCAGCAGCTTGCGGTCGCCGTCGCGGGTGTCCCACAGCTCCAGCCAGGACTCCAGGTAGTCGTCGTCGTGGCGCGGCGAGGTGAAGTAGGTGCGGTAGGCGACGCCCATCGGGCGGTCCTCGCGCCGGTGCAGGCCCATGGCGAGCGAGAGCCGGGTGGAGTTGCCGTCGGCGGCGACCACCAGCGGGGCCCGGAAGGTGACCGGCCGCTTCTCGTCGCCGAGCTTGGCGGTGACGCCGACGATCCGGCCGGTGCGCTCGTCCAGGACCGGCCCGCTGACGTTGCAGCGCTCGTAGAGCCGCGCGCCGGCCTTCTCGGCCTGACGGGCGAGCAGCTCGTCGAAGTCGGCGCGCTTGCGCACCAGGCCGTAGTCGGGGAAGGAGGACAGCTCAGGCCAGTCCAGCTCCAGGCGGACGCCGCCGCCGATGATGCGCAGGCCCCTGTTGTGCAGCCAACCGTTCTCGGTGGAGACGTCGATGCCCATGTCCACCAGCTGCTTGGTGGCGCGCGGGGTCAGGCCGTCGCCGCACACCTTCTCGCGCGGGAAGGCGGTCTTCTCCAGCAGCAGCACGTCCAGCCCGGCCTGGGCCAGGTAGTACGCGGTGGTGGCGCCGGCCGGGCCCGCGCCGACCACGATGACGTCGGCCGTGCTCTCGACGGGGCTGTCCGGCTTCGTCAGATCGGCTGCGGTCTCGGACACGTGGACACACTCCTGGAACTGCGGCGGGGGACGGCGGCTTTGTCTCCGGCAGTCTAGTTCCGCTCACGCCACCGGATGCGCCCCCGCCCCCGACCTCCGGCTCCGCCCGTCAACCCCGACCGCCAGCCCCGACCGCCCCAACCACCAACCCGAGCCGGGCAGCCGGGCAGCCGAGCGACCGGGCCGCGGGCCCGCCGAGCCCCGAGCCCACCGAACCCGGCTACGCGATCTTGTACGCCCGGTGCAGCGCGACGATCCCGCCGGTCAGGTTCCGCCAGGCGACCTTCGACCAGCCGTTGTCCTGGAGCTTGGCGGCCAGCCCCGGCTGGTCCGGCCAGGCCCGGATGGACTCGGCGAGGTAGACGTACGCCTCCGGGTTGCTGCTGACGGCGGTCGCCACCGGCGGCAGCGCGCGCATCAGGTACTCGGTGTAGACCGTCCGGAACGGCGTCCAGGTCGGGGTGGAGAACTCGCAGATCACCAGCTTGCCGCCGGGCTTGGTGACCCGCTGCATCTCGCGCAGCGCCTCGTCGGTGTCCTGGACGTTGCGCAGCGCGAAGGAGATCGTCACCGAGTCGAAGGTGTCGTCCGCGAACGGCAGCCGGGTGGCGTCGCCGGCGGTGAGCGCCAGCTCGGGGTGGCGGCCCTTGCCCTCGGTGAGCATGCCGACCGAGAAGTCGCACGGGACGACCTTCGCCCCGGCCTCGGCGAAGGGCAGCGAGGAGGTGCCGGTGCCGGCCCCGAGGTCGAGCACGAGGTCTCCCGGCCCGGCGGCCACCGCCTCGGCCACCGCCCGGCGCCAGGCGCGGGCCTGGCCGAGGGAGAGCACGTCGTTGGTGCGGTCGTACTTGGCCGCGACGTCGTCGAACATGGCGGCGACTTCGTGCGGCTGCTTGTCCAGAGAGGCTCGGGTCACGCCCCCCATTGTTCACCCTCGCACGGACACCCCGACCAACGGGGCCGCGCCCACGGACCTCACCGGCCGCCCCCACGGACCTCACCGGCCGGGCCGTACCCGCACGCCCCCGTCAGTGCTGGGCGCGCCGCCCGCCCGCGCGGCGCCGCCGCCGGGACCGCTTGCCGTGGGTTATCGCGGGCATCCCGTCCGCGAGCGCCCCCGCCGCCAGCGCGAGGTTGGCGGCCAGCGCCCCCTGCCCGCTGCGGACCGCGAGGGCCTTGTGGTGCCGCCGGATGCGCAGCACGCAGATCACGAAGAACACGAGGGCCACCGGCACGCTGAACCGGGCCAGGCCCACACCGACCGGCTGCGGGTAGGTGTCGCCGCAGATCCGTACCGCGCCCGGGTCGTCGGCGGCGTGCTCCAGGCAGACCGCGTCGCCGACCTTGGCGCTGTCCGAGAGCGGCAGCGCGGCCGCGGTGTGCGGCTCCCCGTCGGCCCGGTAGCTGACGGCGCTGTAGGTGCCGCCGCCGGTCGGGAGCTGGGTGACGACCCCTTCGACTCTCACCGGGTGCGCCTCGATCCGGTCGGCCTGGTCGGCCTGGCGCCAACCCAGCAGGCACATGCCGACGGCCAGCACTGCGCTGAGCACGGCGGCGAGGTACCAACCACGGCCCATCCGCGGGGTGCGCGGCGGGGGAACGGTCGCGGTTCGCATGGTTCCTGTCCTGGCTTGCCTTCGGGGCCGGGGACACGGCCCCGCCACCCGCGGGCGCGGGCGGTGGTGTGGTGAGGGTACGGAGTGGGTGAGCTGTCCGGGATCGTATCCGCTGGCGGGCCCTCAGGTCACGATGAAGGGACAATCACTCTCCGGTACCGGCCCCGGAGTTCGGGTGCACACGAAGGAAGTCCCGTGCGCCACAAGGAAATCCGGCTACTGACGAGTACGTCACACCCGCCGTGACGCCTGTCTCAGCGTCGGCGGTACACCAACCGCCCGCCCAGCACCGTGGCCAGGCACCCGCCGGCCACCGGTTGCGCGCCCCCGCCCCCCGCGACCGCGGCCGTCGCGAACACCGCGAAGTCCGCCCGGCCCCCGACCGCCACCCGCCCGTACACGGCCTCGGCGAACGGCAGGACGGCCAGCGGATCCAACGGCCGCGCGCCACCGTCCAGCGGCCCGCTGCCCTCCGGCCCGCCGTCCACCCCGCCGGACGACACAGCGGACGCCACAGCGGACGACACGGCGGAACCGGGCAGCCCCACGACCCCCGACCGCGCCACCGCCGTCCGCACCGAGGCCCGCTCGAAGGGCCCGGCCACCGCCGTCACCCCGTACCCGAGCATCCGCTGCAGCCCCCGCCGGGCACTGGCCCCGCACCGCGCCTCGTCGGTGGACCCGGCCAGCCCGTCCGCCACCGGTTCGACGCCGACCTCCTCCCGCGGATCCGGATGGTACGCGCGTTCCAACAGCCAGTGCCCGTACGGATTGCGCAGCCCGGGGGCGAGCACGGCCGCCCCCCAGTCCCGCACCCGCGCGCCCGGGTACCCGGCCGCCAGCTCCCCGTACGGCCCGACCGCCTCGACCAGCTCGCCACGCACCACCACCGCCCCGTCGGCGATGGACGGGGCGGTGGGATCGGCCGGGTCGGGCAGCACGAACGCCGCCCGGTGCAGAGTCAGCACAACAGCGCCTTCGACTTCGACAACAACGGCAAGTGCAACGGCAACGGCAACAGCGCCGACGCCGGCACCGCCATCAGCGGCACCGGCACCGGCACGACAAGAAGGGAGGAGGAACGAGGACTCAGTTGTCCAGGATCTTCAGCTCGGGGTGCGCGGTGCCGCCCTCGATCGCCGTGGAGGCGATGTGCGAGGCGACCCGCGGGTCGACCGGGTCGTTGGCCGGGTCGTCCAGCACCCGCAGGTGCTCGTACGTGGTCGAGCGCTGCGCCGGGACGCGGTCGGCGGCCCGGATGAGGTGGATCAGCTCGGTGAGGTTGGAGCGGTGCTTGGCGCCCGCCGCCGAGACGACGTTCTCCTCCAGCATCACGGACCCGAGGTCGTCCGCACCGTAGTGCAGCGACAGCTGGCCGGCCTCCTTGCCGGTGGTGAGCCAGGAGCCCTGGATGTGGGCGACGTTGTCGAGGAACAGGCGGGCGATCGCGATCATCCGCAGGTACTCGAAGACGGTGGCCTGGGTCGAGCCCTTCAGGTGGTTGTTCTGCGGCTGGTAGGTGTACGGGATGAAGGCCCGGAAGCCGCCGGTGCGGTCCTGCACGTCGCGGATCATCCGCAGGTGCTCGATCCGCTCGGCGTTGGTCTCGCCGGTGCCCATCAGCATGGTGGAGGTGGACTCCACGCCGAGGCCGTGGGCGATCTCCATGATCTCCAGCCAGCGCTCGCCGGACTCCTTCAGCGGGGCGATCGCCTTGCGCGGCCGCTCCGGCAGCAGCTCGGCGCCGGCGCCGGCGAAGGAGTCCAGGCCCGCCTTGTGGATCCGGGTGATGGCCTCCTCGACGGAGACGCCCGAGATCCGCGCCATGTGCTCGACCTCGGAGGCGCCCAGCGAGTGGATCACCAGCTGCGGGAAGTCGGCCTTGATCGCCGAGAACGCGCGCTCGTAGTACTCCACGCCGTAGTCCGGGTGGTGGCCGCCCTGGAACATGATCTGGGTGCCGCCCAGCTCGACCGTCTCGGCGCAGCGGCGCAGGATCTCGTCGAGCTCGCGGGACCAGCCCTTGTCGCTCTTCGGCGGCACGTAGAAGGCGCAGAACTTGCACGCCGTCACGCAGACGTTGGTGTAGTTGATGTTGCGCTCGATGATGTACGTCGCGATGTGCTCGGTACCCGCGTAGCGGCGGCGGCGCACCGCGTCGGCGGCGGAGCCGAGCGCGTGCAGCGGCGCTGAGCGGTAGAGCTCCAGCGCCTCCTCCGGGGTGATCCGGCCGCCGGCGGCGGCCCGGTCGAGCACGGCCTTCAGGTCGGTGCTGGACGCATCGAGGGTGGTCGCTGCGAGCTCGGTCACCTGGCGGCCTTCTCTCTCTCAAGTGCTACTCGGGTACGGCCGAACCAGCCTACGCCAGCACATTCCGCCGCCCGCGTCAGCCCGCTGAACAGCGCGTGGAGCACCCCGGACCAGACCCGAGCAGCTCGGACCACGTCTCAGCCGTTCGCCCTGCGCATCGTGCCCGCCGGGTTCCCGGCCGGCGGGTCGGCGGAGGTGAACCGGACCGTCCCGTCGGACTGGAGGGTGAGCGTCTCCGCGTTGGAGCCGCCGGTGCAGGCGCCGGGGATCGAGGAGCGGACCAGCCGGGACTGGAACACCAGCGCGGTGGCGGAGGCCGACCTGAGCGTCCAGGCGCCCTCGCAGCTGATCGAGATCAGCCCGGAGGCCGCGTTGCGGCTGGTGGTGCTCTCCTGACCGATCGCCGCCGGACGGACGGTGAGCGTGGTGGTCCCGGCGGGCAGCCCCTTGTCGGTGACCATGTCCCCGCTCCAGGTGCCCAGGAAGGCGGCGGGCACCACGCTCGGCCCGCCCGTCCCCGGCGGCACCGCGCCCGGGGCGGACGGCGTCGCGCTCCCCGGAGCACCGGGGGCCGACGCCACCCCGGAGCCGAAGGCCCCACTCGGCAGGACGGCCTGGCTCGGATCGACCGACACCTCCGGCAGCGGCCCCACCGTCGGCGACGGCCCCGAGGCCGCCGGTTCGGCCCGGTGCAGCCACTCGTACAGCCCGTACCCGCCGCCCCCGAGCACCGCGAGCGCCGCCACGGCCACCGCGACCGCCACCCTGGTCCGGACCCGCCGCGGCCGCGCCCCCGCCGGCTCGTCCCAGACACCCGAGCACAGCGGCTGCCGATCCCCCTCGCCCTCCGGCCCGCCCCCGGATGCGACGGTCGGAGCCCGCACCACCCCGAGAGCACCCGCCTCCGGAGCCGCCCCACCCGAAACCGGCTCCCCCGAAGCCCCCGGAATCCCCTCCGGGTCCGAGTCCGGGTCCAAGTCAAGGTCCAGGTCCAGCAGCCCCACCGCACTGCGCCCCACCCCCGCCGCCAGCTCCGCCGGCAGCCAGCCGCCGTGCGACAGCCGGGTGGCGGCCGTGCCGTCCGGGTCCAGCCGGTCGTGGAGCTGCCGCGGAGTGGGGCGGGCGGCCGGGTCCTTGGCCAGGCAGGCGAGGACGGTCCCCCGCAGCGGCTCGGGCAGTCCGGCCACGTCCGGTTCCTCGTGCAGCACCCGGTAGAGCAGCACGGCCGCGCTGACCCCCTCTCCGAAGGGGTGCACGCCGGTCCCGGCGAAGGCGAGGACGGCGCCGAGCGAGAAGACGTCCCCGGCCGGCCCGACCGCCTGCCCGTTCGCCTGCTCGGGTGACATGAAGCCGGGCGAACCGACCACGTAACCGGAACGGGTGAGGCCGCCGGCGGCGTCCAGTGCCCGGGCGATCCCGAAGTCGATCAGCCGGGGCCCGTCCAAGGTGAGCAGCACGTTGGAGGGTTTGACGTCCCGGTGCACCAGGCCGAGCCCGTGGACGTGGGCCAGCGCCCCGGTGAGTCCGACGCCGAGCGAGCGCACGGCCGGCTCGGGCAGCGGCCCGTACGTCCGGACGGCCTCGCCGAGCGCGGGGCCCGCCACGTAGCCGGTGGCGACCCAGGGCTGCCCGCCCTCGGTGTCGGCGTCCAGGACCGGCGCGGTCCACGCGCCGCCGACCCGCCGGGCGGCGGCCACCTCCTGCCGGAACCGGGCGCGGAACTCGGCGTCGTCCGCGAGTTCCGACCGCACCACCTTGACGGCGACGGTGCGCCCGCCGGCCGTCCGGCCGAGGTAGACCCGGCCCATCCCGCCCGCGCCGAGCCGCCGCAGCAGCCGGTAGCCGCCCACCTGGCGCGGATCGTCCGACCCCAGTGCCCGCATCCCCGTACGCTCCCTCGCCCGCTCGGCCACGCGCGCCGCCGACCGCCGACCGCCGGGGGCCGAGCGGCCACCCGGCCGGCCGACCACCCGGGTCGGCCGTCCGGTCGGCCAGCCGACCGACCGTCAGCCGGACGCGCCTCGGGTGCAGACCGTACCGGGCCCGGCCGGGCCCCGCCCGGCCCGCGGACCGGAACGGGGCCAGGAGCCGGACCGCGCGCCCCTGGGGGCCGTCGTCACACTCCCGTCGCCCCGCGGGCGGGGGCGAGGACGGGCCCTACGACCCCAGCGGCAGCGCCGCCGGCTCCAGCAGCCGCACCGCGACGTCCGGGGCGAACCCGCTGTCGTGCGCGACCCGCCGGGCGAACTCCGTGACCCCGGCCAGCTGCCGCTCGCCGAGCGAGAAGTCGAGCGCCTCGCTGAAGTACCGCTCCAGCACGTCCGCCCCGATGGTCTCCCAGCGGGCGGCCTGCTCGGCGACCTTGGTGGCCTCCACCAGCGACAGGTCGCGGGACTCCAGGAAGGCCCGGTGCACCGCGGCGGTCATCTCCGGGGCGCGCTCGGCGAACTCGCGCCGCACCGCCCAGACCGCGAAGACGAAGGGCAGTCCGGTCCACTCCTTCCACATCTCGCCGAGGTCGTGGACGGTCAGCCCGAGGTCGGCGGCCTGCCCGAGGTAGGCGCGCAGGGCCGGGTCGCCGATCAGGACGGCGGCGTCGGCCTCGGCGAGCATGGAGCTGAGGTCCGGCGGGCAGCTGAAGTAGTCCGGGCGCACGCCCTCGCGCTCCTCCAGGAGCAGCCGGGCGAGCCGTACGGAGGTGCGGCTGGTGGAGCCGAGGGCGACCCGGCGGCCGTCGAGGTCGGCGAGCGGCACCTTGCTCACGATCAGGCAGGACATCACCGGGCCGTCGCTGCCGACCGCGATGTCCGGCAGGACGAGCAGGTCGTCCGCGTTGCGCAGGTACTCCACGCAGGTGATGGGGCCGATGTCGAGGGCTCCGTCGACGAGCTGGTCGCTCAGCTTCTCCGGGGTGTCCTTGGTGAGATCCAGATCGAGCAGGTTGCCGGTCCTGGCGAGCCCCCAGTAGAGGGGGACGCAGTTCAGGAACTGGATGTGGCCGACCCGCGGCCTGACCGGGGTGTCCTGCCGGGGCTCCCGCGTCCGCGCGTCCGGTGTTCGTGCTTCCGGTGCTGCCACTGCGCCGCTCCCTTGCTGTTCGTGCCTCCCCGCAGCGTATGCCTGCTGTCGGCGGTGGCTCGCACCGGCCACCCGACACGCCCTCACGCGCCGCCGGCGGGCCTTTCCGCGCCCGCCCCCACCCTGACGAACGGCCTGACGCACACCCTCCCGACCGGCCGACGGCCACCCGGCAACCGACCCGGCGAACACCCGCAACAGCCTTGCGCCCGGCCCCTGTGAGCGCCTCAGGACCGCCCTACGACACGCGCCTTCCACGCCGTAAGTGACCTCTGGTCGTCACAGCGGCCGCATGCTAGCGTTGCCCTCAGTTGCAGTTTGATTCCCCTTGCAGTACTTGAAGCCTGCGGAGCATGTAACCGCAGGCTTTTTGTAGTTTTTCAGCAATATCGAAAAATTTCGGACACGTCCGGAGGCAGGGCGATCAGCGCAGCGGACCGGGTGCCACACGGTGTGGCCCCCGACACGCCTCGCAAGGAGAACGGCATGGCCACGGGAACCGTCAAGTGGTTCAACGCTGAGAAGGGCTTCGGCTTCATCGCCCAGGAGGGCGGCGGCCCGGACGTCTTCGTCCACTACTCCGCCATCAACGCGAACGGCTTCCGTTCGCTGGAGGAGAACCAGGCGGTCACCTTCGACGTCACCCAGGGCCCGAAGGGCCCGCAGGCGGAGAACGTCACCGCTGTCTGACCATCCTCTGATGATCTGATCGCTCGTGGACCCCGACGGGTCCGCCGGCGGCTCCCGACAGCCGCCACCATGAGCACAAGAGCAGTACCCAAGGGGGCCCGCCCGTCCGGCGGGCCCCCTGCCTTTTTTCGAACGCCTTCCGGCCGAACTCCACTCGAACGTCACTCGAACATCGAACGGGCGGTTCGGGCCGGGAAGTTCGGGTGCGGAGAAAAGGAATGCGGAAAGGGCCCTCCCCCGTCACCGGGAGAGGGCCCTTTCCGTCCGGTCGATCGGACGTCCCCTCTGGCGTCCGATCGGGCATTCGGCCCCCGGCTGAGCGGCCGGACCGGAGGCCGAACGAGCCTCAGGCCGCGGCCGTGGCCGCTCCGCCCTGGGCGGCGACGACGGCCGGCTTGGCGTCCTCCTCGTACAGGTCCCCGGACGGGTTGTTGTACGCGGCGACGTCCAGGATCTTCTCCCGGGCGGCGACCACGATCGGCACGACGACCTGGCCGGCGACGTTGGTCGCGGTGCGCATCATGTCCAGGATCGGGTCGATGGCGAGCAGCAGGCCGACGCCCTCCAGCGGCAGGCCCAGGGTGGACAGGGTCAGCGTCAGCATGATGATCGCGCCGGTGAGGCCCGCGGTGGCGGCCGAGCCGACCACCGAGACGAAGGCGATCAGGATGTAGTCCTTGATGCCCAGCTCGATGTTGAAGACCTGGGCGACGAAGATCGCGGCGACGGCCGGGTAGATCGAGGCGCAGCCGTCCATCTTGGTCGTGGCGCCGAACGGCACGGAGAAGGACGCGTACTCGCTCGGGACGCCGAGGCGCTCGGTGACGCGGCGGGTGACCGGCAGGGTGCCGACCGAGGAGCGGGAGACGAAGGCCAGCTGGATGGCGGGCCAGGCGCCCTTGAAGAAGTGCAGCGGGTTGAGCCCGGCGGCGAAGCGCAGCACCAGCGAGTAGACGACGAACAGCACCAGCGCGCAGCCGAGGTAGATGTCCAGGGTCAGCGTGGCGAAGGGCTTGAGCAGGTCCCAGCCGTACTTGGCGACGGACTTGCCGATCAGGCCGAGGGTGCCGAGCGGGGAGAGCCGGATGACCCACCACAGGGCGGTCTGGGTCAGCTCCAGCACGGACTCGCTGAGCTTGAGGACCGGCTCGGCCTTGGCGCCGAGCTTGATGATCGCCGCGCCGACCACGACCGCCAGGAAGACGATCTGGAGCACGTTCACCTTGGCGAACGAGTCGACGATGTTGGTCGGGAAGATCCCGGTCAGGAAGTCGATCCAGGTGCCCTTGGAGTCGAGCGCCTTGAGGCCCTCGGTCTTCAGGTTGGTGCCCTCGCCCGGGTTGGTCAGCAGGCCCAGGCCGATGCCGATGCCGACCGAGATCAGCGAGGTGATCATGAACCAGAGCAGCGTGCGGGTGGCCAGGCGGGCCGCGTTGGTGACGTTGCGCAGGTTGGCGACGCTCACCACGATCGCGGTGAACACCAGCGGCGGGACGGCGACCTTGAGCAGCTGGACGAAGATCTTGCCGATCGTCTCCAGGGTGGTGGCCAGCCAGGAGATGTCGGCGGCGCGGGCCAGGTAGCCGAGGCCGACGCCGAGCACGAGGCCGGCGACGATCTGCACCCAGAAGGGCGTCTTGCGGATGCGGGCGAGCACGGACGGCGACGAGGTCGCCTCGGGCGCTGTGGACATGGGGGAGCGTCTCCGGGGGAGGGCGTTGCTGACGGTGAGGTGGGGGCGGAGCAGGCGGCACGGCGCGGGGCCGGACGAAGGGGTCGGCCCCCGGTCAGGGGCGTGCCGCCGCGGTACAGCTCGGGGCGGTACAGCGCATGGCGCGGCAACGGCCCATGGCGCGACAACGGCGCGGACTGTCCACAGCACCGGTCAGAGCACACGGGCGGGCGGCGCCGGGCAGCGGGCCCGGGCCGTGCATCCGCAGTGCGTCTGAGGCTGTCATGGCCGATACGTTAGCAGCAAAGGTTTGAGATGTTCAAAGTACTTGTTTGAGGTCACGGAGAGTTCCTGCCCACCCGAACCCCGCCGCGAACCCGCGCTCCGGACACGAACGAAGCTGACGCCCCATCAGATCGACTCGGTAGTCCGATTGACCGCTGAGCGGTTATACGTATAACTTTGGCGGCGTCCCCGCCCCTGCCTGCCCACCCGGAGAGGACGCCGATGGGCTACCTCGCCCTGCTCCGTGCCCCGCACGTCACCCGCCTGCTATTCGGCACCCTGCTCGGCCGCCTGCCCGCCGGCATGACCGCCCTCGTCATCGCCCTCGCGCTGCGCGACGCCGGAGTGGCGTACGGCCGGGTCGGACTGGCCACCTCCTGCTACGCGATCGCCGCCGCCGTCGGCGGGCCGGTGCTCGGCCGGATCATCGACCGCACCGGACAGCCGCGCGTCCTGCTCGCCTCCGCCGTGGTGGCCGGCGGCGGGTACGCGCTGCTCGCCCTCGCCCCCGGCTCCGCGGTCGGCGCGCCGGTCGGGGCCGCGATCGCCGGCCTCGCCATGCCCCCGCTGGAACCCTGCCTGCGCTCGCTCTGGCCGGACGTGGTCGAGGAGAAGCAGCTCGACACCGCGTACGCCTTCGACTCCGCCTCCCAGCAGATCCTCTACGTGGCCGGCCCGCTGGCCGTCGCCGCCATCTCCGGACTGTTCAGCCCGGTCGCCGCGCTCTGGGTGGCCGCCGGACTCGGACTGGCCGGCGCGCTGATCGTGGCCACCACCGGACCCGCCCGGTCCTGGCGCGCCCCGGCCCGGGAACAGTCCGCCGGACTGCTCGGACCGCTGCGCTCCCCCGGGCTGGTGCTGCTGCTGGTCGGACTGGCCGGGGCCGGCTGGGCCGTCGGCGCGCAGAACGTGCTGTTCATCGCCTACGCCGAGCGGAACGTCGGCGCGCTGCCCGGCGGCGGAGGCACTCTGCTCGCCCTGGCGGCGCTCGGCGGCCTGCTCGGCGCACTCGCCTACGGCGCCGTCAGCTGGCGGCAGACCACGGCCACCCGCACCTGGATGATGGCCCTCGCGATGGCCGCCTCCTACCTGCCGCTGATCACCCTGCCCGGGCCGTACCCGATGGCCGCGCTGGCCTTCCTCTCCGGGATCATGCTGGCCCCGCTGCTGGCGGCGGCGTTCGTGCTGGTCGCCGAACTGGCGCCGACCGGCACCGTCACCGAGGCCTTCGCCTGGCTGGTGACGCTGTTCGCCACCGGCAACTCGCTCGGCTACGCCGTCTCCGGCAAGCTCGCCGAGGACTCGCTGCGCCCGGTGGCCCTGTGCGCGGTGGGCGGCATCGCGCTCGGCGGGCTGCTGCTGTTCGGCGCCCGGCGCTGGTTCCACCCGGCGCCGGCCGCCCCCGCCGAGCAGCCCGTCCCGGTGGGCTGACCCGCCCCCACGAACGACCGCGCCCGCCGGTGGTCTGGCCGGCGGGCGCGGTCTTTGTCCTTCCTGTCCTTCACCTACGGGTGATCAGCCACGCGCGATCAGCTGTGGCGGCCCCGACGGCGCCGGGCGACCACCGTGAACAGCACGCCGAGGCCCAGGGCAGCGGCGCCGAGAGCGGCCGGCAGCAGACCGGGCCCACCGGTGTGCGGCAGCTCGCCGCCGCCCCGGTCCGGGGACGGCCGCTGCGGATCCTGCGACGGCGCGCCGGGCTCACCCGTGCTCGGGGGCTCGCTCGACGACGGGCCGTTCGAGGGGCCGTCCGACGGCGAGGTCGAGTCCGTCGGTGCCGGCGAACCGGTGGGCGTACTCGTGGGCGTACCCGTGGGCGAACCGGTCGGCGTCGGCGAACCCGTGGGGGACGGCGAGTTCGTCGGAGTCGGCGACGAGGTCGGAGACGGGGAACCGGTCGGCGTCGGCGAACCCGTCGCAGTCGGAGTAGGCGTCGGCGTCGGCTCGTCCGCCGGCACCAGCCCCAGGTCCAGGCTCAGGTCCCGGGCCCCGCCCGACAGCCGTACGGTCTGGGTGGTCCCGGTGGCCGGGTCGGCGTCCGAGTCCCGCGCCGGGTCCTTCCCCGCGTGCCGCGTGGTGGCCCTGGCGCCCGCCGGAGCGGTCGTCAGGTCGAAGCGCACCGCGTACTCCCCGTCCGGCAGCTTGTCGAACAGGTAGTTCCCGTCCGCGTCCGTCACCGTGGTGACCGGCTTGCCCAGCTTGTCCCGGACCGGCTGTCCGGTCCCGTCCAGCAGCTCGACCCGGACGCCGGGGACCCCGTTCTCGCCGGGGTCCTGGACGCCGTTGCCGTCGCGGTCGGCCCAGACGTGGTCGCCGAGCGCGTTGTCCGGCGGCGCGGGCGCCTGGACGCCGACGCCGACCTTGGCGGGCTCGGCCGGCAGCAGCGGGCTGCCGGTGGAGTCGGTGGCGGTGTAGGCGAAGCTGTTCCACGCGAAGTCGGCGTTGCCGGCGTCCACCGAGGCGACCATCGGCCAGGTCAGGGTGAACAGTCCACCGGACGGCAGGGTGCCCGGCCGGCTGACCTTGAACCAGGTGGTGTTGCCCGGCCCGGGGAAGTCGGTGCTCCACTTCGCGTTCGCGTCGCACGGCCCGGGCACGGTGATCGGCCCGGTCGGGCAGGGGTTCGGCGAGGTGGTGTACTCGATCGCCACGGTCGGGTCGCTGGAGGTCAGCGGCCGGGTGAGCGAGGGCGTCCAGGCGGAGCCGCGCGGGACGTCCGGGCGCAGCAGGTAGGAGTCGCCGGGGGTGGGCAGCTTGTCGTACGCGACGAAGTCGGTGACCGGGTCCGGCGAGTCGTTGCGGACGGTCAGCCGGTAGGAGAGGCCGCCGCCGGGCGTGGTGGTGCCGGTGGTGGCGTAGTCCTGGTCGAGGTCGCCCTTGACCTCCTTGAAGGAGCGCAGCACGGCCGGGACCTGCACCTCGACCCGGGAGGAGGCGTGGCACATGGTCTCGGTGGTGTTGCCGTCGCCGTCGAGGTCGTGGGTGTCCGGGACACCGCTGTCGGTGCCGAAGTAGGAGCAGGCGACGGGTTCCCCGGCGCCCTCGGTGGTGACGTACGCGTCGTTGGTGAGGGTCCCGGGCCTGGCGCTGCCGGCCACCTGGACGTCGATCAGGGTGCGGTAGGCCCGGTGGTCGTCGAGGTAGGTCATGTCGGGCGCGCCGGCCGGCCAGGTCAGCTTGAGCAACTGGCGGCCGTCCGGTCCGGGCAGCACCTGGACGGAGCTCGGGGCGACGGACTCCGGGTAGCCGGGGTCGCGCCGGGCGCTGCCGTCCTGGTAGACGAGGCCCGGCGGCAGCAGGTCGTACATCACCAGCGGGGTGCCCAGGGTGCGGCCGGTGCGGTTGTACGGGGTGAGCTGGAAGGTCGCGATGCCGCCGGGGGCGAGGACCTCGCCGGAGACGGTGGTCTTGGCGGCGCCCAGGTTGGTGGCGGCGGAGACGGTGGTGTCGGCGCAGGCGTTCGCCGAGGCGGTGGCGCCGGCCGCGTCGGTGCCGGTCACGTCCACGCAGTTGTGCAGCGGGCCGGGGGCGGTGCGGCCGTCGTGGCCGGGGGTGACCACCTGGGAGAGCACCTGGACGGCGTTGCCGGGGCTCCAGCCGGTGGGGACGGGGCCGTTCCACTCGAAGCGCAGCCCGTCGAGCCGGCGGCCGGCCGGGAGGCCGAGCACGTCGTTCGCCGGGTTCCCGGCGCCTTCGGCGAAGGTGATCCGGCGGCTGCCCGAACCGTCGAACGGCTTGCCGGGGGTGAAGGTCCGCCAGGTCGGGTCGCCGTCGAGCCGGTACTGGAGGGTGAGGCCGATGGTGGCGGGGTTCCAGGCCTCCAGCTGGATGGACTGGGGGATCAGCCAGTTGTAGAGGCCGGTGGTGGTGCCGCCGCCCGGGTCGGTCATCACCAGGCGGGTGACGGGGCCGGCGGTGTTGACGGCGTGGAGGCTGAAGGAGGCGATGTCGCCGGAGACCACCTGGTCCTGCCAGACCTTGGAGGCGGTGACCTGGATGCCGGTGGTCGGCGGCTTGAAGACCGGGGACACGGCGGTGGCGTCGGACAGGTCGCGCATGCCCTCGGGGCCGAGCGGGTCGCCCTGCAGGACCACCGAGTTGGTGGAGGTGGTGCCGCTGGGGAACGCCGGGTCGGGGTAGTTGACGACCAGGACGCCGGGGTTGCGGCAGCCGGCCTGGCCGTTGCCGGCCCGGAAGGCGCCGATGTCGAACACCCAGCGGTCGGGGTTGCCCGGGTCCTGGGTCCAGCCGGGCGAGCGGCCGGTGTCGACGACGGCGCCGGGCGGCAGGGTGTCGACCAGCCGGCTCGCGTCCAGGTCGACGTTGGGGACGCCGCTGGTGGAGCAGGCGCTGAACTGGTAGGTGACCGAGCGGCCGTCCTGGCTGCTGGTCTGGACGCCCTTGGTGACCTTGTAGTCGGGCTGGACGACGGCGCCGGTGGTGGCGGAGCCGGACTGCTCGGGCTCGCCGTCGGCGGTCAGGGTGGCCGAGTTGACGGCCTTGGTGCCGTTGGGGGTGGTGAAGTTGGGGAACCTGAGGACGACCTTGACGGTCGCGGTGGTCCCCGGGGTGAGGGTGAGGAGCCTGATGTCGAGGGTGCCGCCGACGGTGCCGGCCGCCGGGACGGTCGAGCCCGCGACGTCGACGGTGCTCGCGTCCGGGGTCCAGCCGACGAACTCCATCCCGGCCGGGAGGGTGTCGGTGATCCGGCCGTTGGCGCAGTCGGTGACGGAACAGGTGTAGCGCAGGGTGTAGGTGACGTTCTCGCCGGGCGCCGCCGTCGGCTTGTCCACCGTCTTGGTGAAGCCGACGGCCGCCTGGGCGGTCGGGACGGTGAGGGTGCCGGTGAGCAGCGTGCCCGCGAAGAGGCCCAGGGCGGTGGCCATCCGGCCCGCCTTGGACGAGGGTGAGGGTATTGATCGGAGCGTCCGCATCCTGGAATCTCACCCTCTGTTAATCCGAATGGAGGTACGGCGCGAGAGTAAATGAGGATTATTCACCCGATTGGAGCAATTCTGAACGCATCCGAGGGGCACCTGTGAGCCACCTGAGGGCCATACGGGGGCAATCCGGACGGAGCGGCACCACCCAGTGGTGACGGACCGTGATCAGCCCGTCGAAGCCGAATCGGCCGGCGCCGTGGAGGAGCGCAGCACCAGCGAGGTCGCCAGCGGCGCGACCGGCGCCACCCGCTCCCCGCGCAGCAGGGCCGCCAGCGCGGCCGCGCCCGCCCGGCCCAGCTCCTCGCCCGGCAGGTCGACGGTGGTCAGCGGCGGGGCGAGCAGCGCGGCCACCGCGACGTTGTCCATGCCGACCACCGACAGGTCCTCCGGCACCCGCAACCCAAGCTCCGCGGCGGCCTGGTAGACCCCGGAGGCGACCACGTCGTCGTCGCAGAGCACCGCGCGCGGCCGGTCCGCCCGCTCCAGCAGCCGGCCCGCGACGGCCCGCGCGGCCCGATGTCCGTCGTTCAGACTCACGCCCAACTCCACCACGTCCAGGCCGAGTTCACGGACGGCCTGCTCGAAGGCGGCCTGCCGGACCCGGAAGGTGTACGCGGAGTGGCTGGAGCGCAGCCGGCCGATCCTGCGGTGGCCGAGCGCGGCCAGGTGCTCGACCGCGGCGCGCATCCCGCCGGCCACGTCGAGTTCGACGGTCGGACGCGCCCGGTCGGTGCCGGGGTCGGCGTCCAGGAAGACGGCGGGGGTGTCGGCGGGCAGCTCGCCGAGCTGGCTGTCGTCCGGGGAGCAGATCAGCAGGCCGTCGAAGCGGCCCGCGGTGGCGGCCTCGGCGAGGGTGGCGCTGCCCCAGCCGGAGCTGACCACGACGGCCAGGCCGTTGCGGCCGGCCTCCTCGTGGACGCCCTCCAGCACCCGGCCGAAGAACGGGCCCTGGAGGTTCGGCACGGCCAGCAGGATCATCCCGCTGCGGCCGAGCCGCAGCTGCCGGCCGGCCGCCTGCGGGCGGTACCCGAGGCTGCGGGCGGCCTCCCGGACCCGCTCCCGGGTCGCCTCGGAGACCCGTCGGCCGGCCTCGGCGCCGGAGAAGACCAGGGAGACGGTGGCCTGGGAGACCCCGGCGAGCCGGGCCACGTCCCGGCCGGTGGGCCGGCGGACGGGGGCCGGCCAGGTGCCGAGCGCCGCCTCGACGGACGGCTGCCCGGCGGACGGCCGCTCAGCGGAAGACGGCTCGGACGGCTCGGCGGAAGACGGCTCGGACGGCTCGGCGGAAGGCGGCTCAGCGGAAGGCGGCTCGGCGGAAGACGGCTCGGACGGCACGGAGTCTCGGGTGGCGGGCACGGCGGCTGCGCTCGCGGGCGGGGCCGGGGTCAGCTCTGGCCGGCGGTGGCCGCGCGGGCGGCGTCGTCGGCGGCGTCCTCCTCGGCGTTCTGCGCGGCGATCCGCTCGGCGGTACGGCTGCGCATCCCGGAGACCTTGCCGCTGATCTGCTCGGACATCGCGTCGCGCTGCCTGCCCAGCAGCGCGTAGCTGAGCGGCGCGGAGGCGACCGCGGCCAGCAGGAAGAGGAAGATCATGCCGGCCTCGCCGCTGACCGGGATGACCTGGAAGTGCCCGAGCAGCAGGGCCACCAGCAGGCAGCCGAGGAAGATGCTGACCCGCATGGAGGTGTAGCGGAGCGTGGCGTGCGACTTCTCCGGGCCGTTGCTGGTCACTCGACACATCCTTCTTCGTTGCGCTGGGGCCGGTCCTCCAGTCAAGCATGCCTGACAGCCGGAACGGGGCACGGGGCACCCGGTCCGGCCCGGACGGCCCGACCGGGGCCGGCGTCAGCGCAGGTCGAGCCACATGGTGATGTCGTCCCGGTCGTCCCCGGGGGCGATCCGGATCGCGGCCGGCACCCGGCCGACCTCCCGGTAGCCGCTGCGGGCGTAGAACCGCTCCAGCCCCTGGCCGCCGCGCGCGGTGAGCCGCAGCGACTCCAGGCCCCACTCCCGGGCCACCCGCTCGGCCTCGGCGAGCAGCCGGGCGCCGTGGCCGAGGCCCTGGAAGTCGGGGTGCACCATGACCCGCTTGAGCATCCGCCAGTGCTCCATGAGGTCGAAGCGCATCGACTCGAAGAACAGCGCGCCGACCAGCCGGCCCGTCCCGCTCTCGTGGGCGACCAGCAGCCGGTCCGGACCGTCCGGCGCGATCCCGGCGAACTGGTGGTCGGCGGTGTCCCAGACCTCCTCCTCGGTGACCGGCGCCACGAAGCCGACCGCCCCGCCGGCGTTGGTGACGTCGACCCACAGCCGGACGATGTCCGTCCGCAGGTCCGGGTCGGGCTTCGGGTCCAGGGTGAAGGTCAGGGCGGCCATGGACCGGAGCCTAGACCTCCGGTACGACAGCCCCGCCGGGGGCACCGGCCGTCACCGGAGCCCACCGGGGCACCGGCCGTCACGGCAGCGCCGGCACCGCCCGGTCGGTCCGCCCGGTGCGCAGCGCCAGGCAGAGCCCGACCGCGACCGCGCACAGCCCGCCGGCCCCGTACCAGGTGAGGTCGTAGTTGCCGAGCGCGTCGCGGGCCAGGCCGGCCAGTCCGGCGACGACGGCCGCGCCGATCTGGTGGGCGGCGAGCACCCAGCCGAAGACGATCGGGGCGTCCCCGCCGAAGTGCCGGCGGCACAGCGCGACGGTCGGCGGCACGGTGGCCACCCAGTCCAGCCCGTAGAAGATCACGAAGGCGAGGATCGGCGGCTGGAGCGTGCCGGCCATCAGCTGCGGCAGCAGGAGCAGGGACAGGCCGCGCAGCCCGTAGTAGACGGTGAGCAGCAGCCGGGAGTCGACCCGGTCGGTGAACCAGCCGCTGGCCACGGTGCCGACCACGTCGAAGACGCCGATCAGGGCGAGCAGGCTCGCGGCGGTGGTGACCGGCATGCCGTGGTCGTGCGCGGCCGGGATGAAGTGGGTGCCGACCAGGCCGGCGGTGGTGGCGCCGCAGATCGCGAAGGAGCCGGCCAGCAGCCAGAACGCCCGGGTGCGGGCGGCGTCCCGGAGCACCTTCAGCGAGCGGGTCAGGGCGCGGCCCTCGGTCACCGGCGCGGGCGGGGCCTCGGTCGCGCCGTACGGGAGCTGGCCGACGTCGGCGGGCCGCTCGCGCATCAGCAGCAGGACCGGGACGGCGACGGCGCTGGCGGCGAGCGAGACCACGACCACGGCCGAGCGCCAGCCGTGCTGCTCGACCAGCCAGGCGCCGACCGGCAGGAAGACCAGGTTCCCGGCGGCCCCGGCGGCGGTCAGCACCCCGGTGACCAGGCCCTGCCTGGCCTGGAACCAGCGGCCGGTGATGGTGGTGGCGAAGGCGCCGGCCATCGAGCCGCTGCCGAGGCCGACCAGCACGCCCCAGCAGAGCACCAGTTGCCAGGGCTCGCGCATCAGCATGGTCAGCCCGGCGCCGACCGAGATGGTCAGCAGCGCGCAGACCACCACCAGGCGCACCCCGAAACGGTCCATCAGGGCGGCGGCGAACGGGGCGGTGAGGCCGTAGAGCGTCAGGTTGACGGAGGTGGCGCTGGAGATCGTCCCGAGCGACCAGCCGAACTCGTTGTGCAGGGCGTCCATCATCAGGCTCGGCGTGGAGCGGAAGCCGGCCGAGCCGAGCAGGACGAGCAGGGAGACGGCGGCCACCACCCAGGCGTAGTGCACCCGGGGGCGCTTGGCCGGGGCGGGCGGTCCGGAGCGGGAGGCGGGGGCGAGGACACGGCGTTCGGTCACGCGAACGAGTGTTCCGGGCCGCCCGGCGCCGGACGAGTGGCCTGAATGACAGCTTTCGCAAGAATCGGGCCAAGGCCCGACGTAGGCTGGCCCGGACCCACCGACATCCGAGGGGACGGCATGGCACACCTGGTCGCGGTACTCGCCCTGGAGGGCGTGATCGCCTTCGAACTCGGCATCCCCGCCCGCATCTTCGGCGGCGCCAAGGACCCGGCCGGGCGGCCGCTGTACGAGGTGGCCACCTGCACCCTGGACGGGCGGCCGGTCGCCACCAGCGCCGACTTCCGGATCGTCGTCGACCACGGGCCCGAACTGCTCGAGCGGGCCGACACCGTGGTGATCCCGGCCTCCGCCGACTCCAGCCCGACCGTCGCCGACACCTGCTTCACCCCGGTACTGGCCGCCGCGCTGGCCCGGATCCGGCCCGGCACCCGGCTGATGTCGATCTGCACCGGCTCCTTCGTCCTCGCCGCCGCCGGCCTGCTGGACGGCCGCCCGGCCACCACCCACTGGCGCTACACCGAGCGCTTCGCCCAGCTGTTCCCCCGGGTGCGGCTGGACCCCGACGTGCTCTACACCGACGACGGCGACGTCCTCACCTCCGGCGGGGTGGCCGCCGGGGTGGACCTCTGCCTGCACGTGGTGCGCCGCGACCACGGCAGCGCGGTGGCCAACGCGGTGGCCCGCAACTGCCTGGTGCCGCCGTGGCGCGAGGGCGGCCAGAAGCAGTACGTGGAGGCCCCGAGCCCGGTGGACCCCGGCGACAGCGGCACCGCCGCGGTGCGCGCCTGGGCGCTGGAGCACCTGGACCGGCCGCTGGTGCTGCGGCAGCTCGCCGACCGGGCGGGGATGAGCGTACGGACCTTCACCCGGCGCTTCCGGGAGGAGACCGGGGCCAGCCCCGGCCAGTGGATCACCACCCAGCGCACCGAGCGGGCCCGCCAGTTGCTGGAGCGGACCGACCTGACGATCGACCAGGTCGCCCGGGAGTCCGGCTTCGGCACCGCCGCCTCGCTGCGGCTCCAGCTGCGCGGCCGGCTCGACGTCGCGCCGAGCGCCTACCGGCGCACCTTCCGTGCCCTTCCCGAAAGCAGCGCCCTTCCCGAGAACGGCACCGGCCACGAGAGCGGCACCGGCCACGGGAGCCCCACCGTCGCCGAAGGTCCTACCCGGCGGGCTTCCTGAGCGAAGTCTGGGAACGGACCGCCCGGTGGCCGGATCCCGTCGCACGGGGGCGACGCATTGGATGGCGGCAGGCCGAGCGCACTGCGAGCGCGACACGGCAGGCCGCCATCCAACCGCGGCGCGCGAGCCCTGAGTCCGCGCCACACCCTCCGCACTCGCCGAGGAGCGGCCCGTGGCCGACCGTCCGCGATCCCCCCTGCTGGCACGAATCCCCTGGACAGCAGCACCGCGACGGTGGACGAACGTCCCCTCGGCGTCCCCTCGCAACGGAGCGCCGCACCCAAGAGTGATCAGTCGGATACGTCACGTCAATGGGTAGTCCGAAATTCGGAATGGTTGCGTCACCTTTCGGCCGGTGATCAGCACCGGTGATCGGCACCCGCGGACGGCCGTCGCGAAAGCCGCTATTGCGCCAAAGCCGCCCAGTCCACGTCGGCCAGCGGCTCGGTCGGCCGGGCGTCGCTGCCGATCTCGCACCAGACCCGTTTGCCCGAGCCGTCCGGGTACCAGCCCCAGCGCTCGCAGAGCAGCTCGACCAGCTCCAGGCCGCGCCCGTTGGTCGCGTCCTCGTCCGCGCCCGCGTGCCGCGGGGCCGGGGGGGCCTGGCTCGCGTCGGCGACCTCCACCCGCAGCGGGGCGGCCGGGCCGCCCTCCTGCGGGCCGTCGGCCACCGGCAGACAGAGCCGCAGCACGGCCGGACAGCCGGTGTGCACCACGGCGTTGGTCACCAGCTCCGAGACCACCAGCACCACCGTCTCGGCCATCGGCGCGTCCGGGTCCACCCCGTGGTTCAGCAGCCGCGAGCGCACCCACCGGCGGGCCCGACCGACCTCGGCGGGGTCAGCCTGCACCGCCAGCTGTACCTGAAGAACCTGCACCGCTCCACCACCCGCACTCGCAGTTCGGCTGAGTCCCGGTCGGGCCGGACCGGCCGGCGGGCCCGAGCCCGTCGCCCGGTGCCGCCCGAGCCGTGCCCGGGCGCCCGCGCGATCCGTTCGCCCGCGCCCGTTCGTCCGCGCCGTCTCGTCGGTCGGGCACCGGCCGCGACACGAATACGCCTCAGGATGGGCGGGGGGACGGAACGCAGCAAGCGCTTCGGGCATATTCCGGCGATCGGGCGACAGCGCGGTGCATACTGTCCCGCTCACGCTCGCGAGCCTCGTACCGGTGATCGTCCGACCCGGGCCGACCTGCCGGTCCCGCGGTCGGGAACCTACCGCCACGCGCCCCGGGCGCCCCGCCCGCCACTCGCGAACCACCCGTGCGGCGCGTGTCCGACGGTGCTCGTACGGCGGCGCCGACGGACGCCCCCGCCGCCCCTGCCGTCACATCGACCGACCGTCGCACCATCCGACGGTCCGGTCCCGGAGGACGACGGCCCGGTCCCGGAGGACGACGGTCCGGCCCCGGGGTCGGCGGTCCGGACCGGGGAGCACGTCCAGGAGGACGGCGATCCGTGGGGAACGGTTCCGTTCTTGCCGGAATCGCCCCCGGCGCCGCCCGGCCGCGGGATACCGTTGGGTACGCCAGCGAACCCGTCAGGAGGGTGGTTCCCGATGGCCACCCCGGAGCGGACCCCGCGCTGGGACGAGCAGTTGCAGCGCCGCCTCGCCCGCGGCGAGGAGACGGCGCTCGGCGAACTCTACGACCAGCTCGCGCCGATGGTGCACGGCCTGGCCGGGCGGATACTGGCCGACCAGGCCGCCGCCACCCAGCTCACCCGGGAGGTCTTCGCCCACGTCTGGGAGCACCCCGAGGACTTCGACCCCGCCCGGGGCTCGCTGCGCTCCTGGCTCGGCGCGCTGACCCACCACCGCGCGGTCGAACGGCTGCGGGCGCGGCGGGCCGCCGACCGCGGACCGGGCGCGGAGGCCGAGATCCGCGCCGTGGCCACCGCCGCGCGGATGCAGTACGTGGTCGACTCCCTGCCCCAACCCCTGCGTGAGACCATCGCGGTGACCTACTACGACGGTCGCACCTACCACGAGACGGCCCGGCTGCTCGGCATCAGCGAACAGGTCGCCAAGCAGCGGATGCGGCTCGGTCTGGAGCTGCTGGCCACCGAACTGGCCGAGGAGCGCGCCCGCCAGGACGGAGCCGGGGACGGAATCGGGCACGGGGACGGGGAGACGTGAGCAGCACTGAGGAGCAGCACGACGCCCTGCGCTCGCTGCTCGGCGCGTGGGCCCTCGGCGCCTGCCCGGCCCGCGAGGCGGCCGAGTTGGAGCAGCACCTGCGCGACTGCCGGGAGTGCGCCGAGGAGGCGGCCCGGCTGCGCGAGGCGGCCGGCTGGCTCTCCCTGGACGAGCCGCTGGACCAGCCCGGCTCGCTGCGCCAGCAGGTGCTCGACTGGTGCCTGGCCCGTCGCCCGGCCGAACTGCCCGTCCCCGCCTGGGGGATGCCGTACACGGCGGAGACCGCCAAGCTCGACGCGCTGCTGCGCGACCTCGGCCCGGAGGAGTGGCAGGAGGTGGCCGAACTGCCCTGGCACGGCGGCACCGAGTGGCTGCGCCCGGCCGAGGTGCTCGGCCACCTGACCGCGGTGGACGGCTTCCTGGCGCTGGCGCTCGGTCTGCCCGACCCGGTGCCGGCCGCCCCGGGCCTGCCCGCCGCGCGGATCGGGCGGCGGGTGCCGCCGCAGGAGCCGGCCGCCGGTCCGGCGGTGCCTCGCGTCCCGGCGCAGGGCGGTCCGTACGCCGCGATCACCGCGCGCACCGCCCGGCTGGTCGCCGACCAGCGCGGTCTGGCACCGCAGTCGGTGCGCTCCCGCTGGCGGCGGCAGGCCCACGACCTGGTGCGCGGGGCCGCGCTCCGGCCGCAGGGCAACACCCCGGTCGACTACGGCTTCGCGGTGCTGCCGCTGCGCGACGCCTTCGTGGACCGCGCCTTCGAGTGCTTCGTGCACGGCGAGGACGTGGCCCGGGCGGTCGCCTACCCGTACGACCCGCCGGCGCCGCAGCACCTGCGGCAGATGGTGGAGCTGGTGGTCCGGCTGCTCCCCCGGGCGCTGGCCGGGCTGCGCGCGGCCCGCCCCGAGTTCGCCGGGGTGCCGGCCGCGCCGGTGGGCGGGGTCAAGGCGGCCCGGCGGGTGCGGCTGATGGTCGACGGCCCGGCGGGCGGCGAGTGGCTGGTCCCCCTCGACGGCGACGGCCTCCGCACCGACGGCTCCGACAGCACCGACGGCAGAGCCGGCAGAGACGGCACCGAGCCGGTGGCCTCGATGGTGCTGGACGGCCTGGAGCTGTGCCAGCTGGCCGCGGCGCACCGCGACCCGGACCGGCTGCCGGTCGGCACCCACGGCGACCGGGCCGCCGTCCGCGAGGTGCTGCACGCGCTCCCGCTGCTCTCCAGGCCGTAGCGGGCCGCAGCGGGCCCCAGGGCCCCGGCCCCGGCCCCGCGCCTCAGGCGAAGACGACCGTCCGGGTCCCGTCCAGCAGCACCCGGTGCTCGCTGTGCCACTTGACCGCGCGGGCCAGCGCCTGGCACTCGACGTCCCGGCCGAGCGCGACCAGCTGGTCGGGGCTGACGTCGTGGGTGACCCGGGCGACTTCCTGCTCGATGATCGGGCCCTCGTCCAGGTCGGCGGTGACGTAGTGGGCGGTGGCGCCGATCAGCTTCACGCCGCGCGCGTGCGCCTGGTGGTACGGCTTGGCGCCCTTGAAGCTCGGCAGGAAGGAGTGGTGGATGTTGATCACGCGGCCGGACAGCGCGGTGCACAGCTGGTCGGAGAGCACCTGCATGTAGCGGGCCAGCACGACCAGTTCGACGTTCTCCTCGGCGACCAGGTCGAGCAGCCGCTGCTCGGCCTCGGCCTTGGTGTCCTTGGTGACCGGGATGTGGTGGAACGGGACCCCGTAGCTCTCGGTCAGGTCCTTCAGGTCGGTGTGGTTGGAGACCACCGCGGCGATCTCCACCGGCAGGGCGCCGATCCGGGTGCGGTAGAGCAGGTCGTTCAGGCAGTGCCCGAACTTGCTGACCATGAGCACGATCCGCATCCGCTGCTCGGTCGGGTGGATCTGCCAGTCCATGCCGAAGGAGGCGCCGATCGCGGCGAAGCTGGCCCGCAGCTTGTCGGCGGTGACCGGCTCGGGGGCGGAGAAGTGCACCCGCATGAAGAAGAGCCCGCTGTCGCTGTCCCCGAACTGCTGGCTGTCGATGATGTTGCAGCCGGTCATGAAGAGGTAGCTGGAGACAGCGTGGACGATGCCCTGCTTGTCGGGGCAGGACAGCGTGAGGACGTACTGGGCGCCGGCCGGCTGCTGCACTGGGGGTATCCCGTTCTAGGTCGTGACGTGCGTGGACGGTCCAGCGTGTCACATCCCGGACATGCGCCGTCCCGCTGCCCGTACTGCGGGACGGCTGCTACTGCGGGACGGCGGCTACCGCGGCACGGCGGCGCCCGGCGGTCAGACCCGGGTGAGGATGCGCAGCACGTCCAGCGACTTCGGCGGCGCGTCCGGGTCGTCCCCGTCCCCCACGGCCATCGCGACGTGCGCCTCGCGGGCGGCCCGGACGGTCTCCGGCCAGCCCGGGTGGCCGAGGTAGGCCGAGGCCGGCGCGTCCGCACCGACCTCGTGCAGCATCTGCACGGCCCGCAGCACCGCGACGTCCACCAGCGCGGCCTCGGCGGCGTCGCGGAAGATCGTCCCGACGTACTTCTCGGCCGACCAGTGGTCCAGCCAGGTGTCCTCGACCAGCCGGTAGACGGCGTCGGTCACGTCGCCGTACCCCTCCCGGCCGGTCAGCCAGGCCTCGTGCTGGAAACCGGGGTCGGACAGCATGTGCAGCGCCGAGCGCATTCGGGCTCGCCAGCGCCACCAGGGCAGGTCGTTGAGCGGCATGCCGCCCATCGTGCTGGAGCGGTGGCCCGGACGAGAAGGGTTTCGGGTGGACCGATACGAAGAATCTGTGCTGGCGGACATGGTGAACGATCGTACGTTCCCCGTCTGTTCGTGCTCCACTCGCGATCTACACGCGTACCGCCCCGGATTTCGGCGTCCGTTTGCCGTCCGTTCGCACTTCGGCCCTCTCGGCTTGCGGCGCCGGGGCTTGGCTTGCTCCGGTGCGCCGGAGGGCGCCCCAGAGAGGGAAAACCGATGACCAGCCGAAGGGACTCCTTCCAGGCCCGTCCCCCGATCGTGCGACGCCGCCGCCGACGCCCGATCGCAGCCGCCGCCACCGCCGCGGTCCTGCTCCCCACCCTCTTCTCGGCCTCCGCGTGCGGCGGATCGGCCGATGCTTCCACCAGTGGCAGCGACCTGACCGTGATGACCTGGGCCCCGGCGGGCACCGGCTCCGCCGACCGCCCGGGCATGACGGCGCTCGCCTCCGCCATCGGCCAGGACGTCAACACCAAGGGCGGACTGAACGGCCACCGGCTGCGCGTGATCACCTGCAACGAGCACAACACCGTGGACGGCGCCCGCGCCTGCGCCCAGCAGGCGGTGGACGCCAAGGCGGTCGCCGTGATCGGCTCGTACAGCCAGTGGGGCGAGGCGTTCATGCCGGTGCTGGAGCGCGCCGGCATCCCGCTGATCGGCGGCTACGGGCTCTCCCAGCCGGAGTTCGCCAGCCCGCTGTCCTACCCGGTGGACGGTGGCATGCCGGCGCTGATCGCGGGCAACGGCCGCCAGCTGGTGGACGCCGGCTGCAAGTCCGTCGCCCTGGTCCGCCCGGACACCCCGGCCGGCGACAACCTGCTCGGCTACCTGGGCACCGCGCTACGGCCGGCCGGGATCCGGCTGACGGACGTCAAGGCGCCCGAGCAGTCCTCCGACTACACCCCGGTGGTCCGCAAGGCGATCGGCAAGGACGAGCCGGGCACCTGCGTCACCAGCGCCCTGGCCGCCGAGCCGACCGGCAACCTGCTGGACTCCTACCGGCGGCTGAACCCGAAGAACACCCGGATCGCCTCGATCATCGGCAGCGTCCAGCAGTCGGTGGTGGACTCCACCGGCGGCGACTCCGGCCCGCTCGGCGGCGCCTACGTCACCAGCTGGTACCCGCCGGAGTCGGCGAAGATCTGGGACGGGCTGCGCGCCGTGGTGCGCACCGACACCACCAACGGGCACCCGATCGACGTCTCCGACCCGGGCGTGCAGACCACCTGGGTCGCGTACGAGGTGTTCCGGACGGCGGTGCAGAAGCTGGCGGAGGCCGGCAAGCCGGTCTCCTCGAAGGCCGTCTCCTCGCTGCTGGACGGCGGCGAGGTCATCGACGTCGGGATCACCCCGCCGCTGAACTGGGGCACCACCAACATGCTGCCCAGCAGCGGGTCGCCGCGGCTGGTGAACACCTGGGTCACCTACCAGGTAGTCAGGAACGGCCGGATGACCCTGCAGCAGCCGGGCTTCGTGGACATCCGCTGGACGCTCACCGGAGGCCGTCCGCCGGCCTGACGCGCGCCGCCCGGAGCGGAGCGGGGACGGGCCCTCGGGCCCGTCCCCTCCGGTCGTTCAGGGGCCGCCGTCGCTCAGCGGGCGCCGCCGCTCAGCGGTCGCCGTCGCTCAGAGGTCGCCGTCGTTCCGGTTCGGCAGTCCGCTCTGGGCGGCGATCGTGTTCCAGAGCGTGGCGGCCTGCTTCTTCGCGGTGGTCGCGGTGCCGCTGGCCTGGACGGCGTTCTTGTAGTGCGGGTTGTCCTGCTTCTTCGCGTCGCAGCCGCCCTGGGCGTCCTGCGCCCAGGCCGCGTACTCGTCGTCGGCCTGGGCCGAGGCCGTCCAGGCCGCGTTGAGCTGGTCGACCAGCTGCTGGCCGCCGGGCAGCTTGTCGGTCTTCAGCTGGCCGAGCTTGCTCTGGAGCTCGCGCCGCTTGCCGGCCGCGGCGGTCAGCGCCTGCTGGGACTCGGGCAGCTTGTCGCACTTCTGCACCGAGGCGACCGCGGAGACCACCGAGCTGCGGCTGTCGCTCGCGGTGCCCAGCAGGTCCGACAGCGGCTGCGCCTGGGCCTTGACGTCCGGGTCGACGGCCGCACCGGAGCCGCTCGCGCTCGCCGTACCGGGGGCGCCGGTGCCGGTGGCGCCGGCGGTGGCGGCCACCGGGCCGGTCTTCTTGGTGTCGTCCGTGGGCTCGCTGCCGCCGTTCATCAGGACGGCGACCAGGATGCCGGCCGCCGCGCAGCCCGCCACCACACCGCCGATGATCAGCTTGTTGGACGGACGCCCGCCCCGCCCCGAGCCACCCGCCTGGGTCGCGTCGAAGCCCTGGCCGTAGTCCTGCCCCTGCTCCGAGGCGTAGCCCTGGTGGTAGTCCTGCGCCGGGTAGGCAGGCTGCGGCTGCGCGGCCGGCGGGTAGGCCTGGTAGCCCGGCGCGGGCTGCGGCTGCAGGTAGCCGGGCTGGGCCTGCGCCGCCGGGTAGCCGGCCGTCTGCGGGTCGCCGCCGGGGTAGGGCGGCAGGTACTGGGTCTCCGGGGCCGGATCGGGCTGCGGCGCACCGTACCCGGGCTGCGCGGCGCCGTAGCCGGGCTGCGGCGCGCCCCACGGGGCGTTCGGCGCGGGCATCGGCTGGCCCGCCATCGACTGGCCGGGCATCGGCTGCGCGGGCATGGCCTGGGTCGGCAGCGCGTGCGCGCCCTCGCCGAGGTACTCCGGCTGCCCGGAGGGCTGTCCCACCGGCGGCACCGCCGAGTGGGCCTGCGGCGGGCCCGGCTGGCCCGGCTGGCCCTGGGGCTGACCGGGCTCGGGGCGGAACAGGTCGTCCAGGTTGAAGTCACCGGAGTTCGGGTACGAGCGGCGCTGACTCAACGCGATTCCTCACCTGTGCAGGACCGCGCACTGACGGCGGACCACATCTCGTCGGTTCTTGGGAGCATCACAGTTCCATTGGACGTCGCGCCCACGCTACCGGTTCGCCTCACCGGGTGACCACGTGGGCGGGACATCCGTCACGCTCCCTGCACAGACGATCCGCGGCGGCCCCGGGCTCAGGGCCTGTCTTCTGGATCCTCGCCGGGTCCGCCAGGATCCAGGAGACAGGCCCTGGGCCGCCGCTAAGCCGCCTCGGCGTCGGCCCGGGCGTGGAACTCCCGGACCACCCGCTGCTCCCGGTAGGGCTCCAGGCGGCGCCGGAACTCGTCCAGGTACTCCACGCCCCGGTTGGAGCGCAGCCCGCTCAGCAGCCGGACCGCCTGGGTGCCCGTCTCGCAGGCGCGTTCCAGGTCCCGCTGCTGGAGCTGGGCGGTGGCCAGCAGGACGAGGTCCACCGCGCGGCGCCGGACCCGGGTCGGCGGGTGCAGGTCGAGCGCCCGCCGGGCGTAGTGCTCGGCCGGGCCGGCCTGCTCCAGGTCCCGGTGGCAGTGGGCGAGCTCGTCCGCGAGGTAGGCGTCGTCGAAGTGGGCGATCCAGTCCGGGTCGTCCTCCGGGCGGCGCTTCTCCATCGCCTCCAGCGCCCTGGCCGACACCGTCTCGCAGGAGCGGGCGTCGCCGAGCAGGGCGTGGCCGCGGGCCTCGGCGGCGTAGAACATCGCCATCGCCGTCGGGGTGGCCACCGAGCGGGCGCCTTCCTGGGCGGCGCGGGCGAGTTGGGCGATCTCGCGCGGGTTGCCGAGGGTGGCGGCCAGGTGGCTCATCGAGGCGGCCAGCACGTAGCCGCCGTAGCCGCGGTCGTCGGCGGCCTGGGCCAGCCGCAGCGCCTGGATGTAGTAGCGCTGGGCGAGCCCGGGCTGTCCGGTGTCCACCGCCATGTAGCCGGCCAGTTCGGTCAACCTGGCCACGGCGGCGAAGAGTTGGCGCCCGGTCTCCTCCCGGTAGGCGCCGCCGAGCAGGCCGGAGACCACCGAGTTGAGGTAGTGCACCACCACCGGGCGCACGTGGCCGCTGCCGAAGCGGTGGTCCAGGTCGACCAGCATCGCGGTGGTCGCCTTGATCGCGGCCACGTCGGTCGGACCGACCCGGGGGCCGCCGGCCCGCGCCACCACCGGGTCCGGCGGGGTGATCAGCCAGTCCCGGCTGGGCTCCACCAGCGCGGACGCGGCGACCGTCGCGCCGGTCAGGAAGTCCCGCCGGCCGACGTCACTGCGCCACAGCTCGCACACCTGCTCCAGGGCGGCGCCGATGGTCGGCGCGAACTGGAGCCCGATGCCGGAGCTCAGGTTCTTGCCGTCCGCCATGCCGATCTCCTCGACCGACACGCTGCGGCCGAGCTTGCGACCGAGGGCCTCGGCGATCACGGCCGGCGCCTGCCCGCGCGGCTGCTGCCCGCGCAGCCAGCGGGCGACGGAGGTCTTGTCGTACCGAAGGTCCAGCCCGTGCTCGGCGCCGCAGAGGTTGACCCTGCGGGCCAGGCCGGCATTGGAACAGCTGGCCTCCTGGATCAGTTGCTGCAGACGCTCGTTGGGCTGTCGTGCGACGAGTGGTCTCGCGGCCATTGGGCTTCGCCTCCCCACACCCTCCGGTCCCGGCCGGCGGGCGACGATTCTGCTGATCTGTTGCCGACTGTCCGACCGTCCAAGGAATCTGACACCAGGTTAGCGATCAGCAACGCCAGCGGGATACCCACGGTGACGAACCGCACCCCCCTTGCGCCCTGGTAAATGCTCCTGTGCGCCCCCGCTGCGCCTGCCCTCGGGCCCTTCAACTCGGTCGACTAACCGGAACGGGTGACATTGCCGCGATGCACCCAACCGGGCGGCTCCGGGCCGTAACCAGCCTCACGCACGGTAGTTGAGCACCCCGTGGAAGACATCCCCGACGCGGACCGGAACGAGAAGGCCGCTCCGCCCCCCTTACTCATCGAAGCCGTCGGCTACGCCGAGACCCGCCACTGGGAGGTCGCCCCGGGCGCCTGGCTGGTCGACGACGGCGACGGCGGCGTCCGCTGCTCCTGCGGCGACCGGCGCTGCACGCTGCCGGGCGCCCACCCGCTGGACCCGGACTGGGCGCGGCAGGCGAGCGCCGGCCCCGGCGCGGTGCGGAGCTGGTGGACCGAGCGGTCGCAGGCGTCGATCCTGCTGCCCACCGGGCGCTCGTTCGACGTCCTGGACGTCCCGGAGACGGCCGGCTGCCTGGCGCTCGCCCGGATGGAGCGGATGGACCTCCAGCTCGGCCCGGTGGCGGTCCAGCCCGCCGCGCCCGGGCGGATCGGGCGGCGGCTGCACTTCCTGGTGCTGCCCGGGGTCGCGGCCAGGCTCCCGGAGATGCTCCGCCGGCTCGGCTGGCCGCCCGGCCGGCTGGACCTGGTCGCCCGCGGCGAGGGGGACTGGACGGTCGCCCCGCCGTCCCGGATCGGCTCCCTCGGGTACGCCCAGTGGGCCCGCTCCCCCACCGCGCTCAACCGCTGGCTGCCGGACGCCGCGGAACTGATCAGCCCGCTCGCGTACGCCTGCGGCCGCGAGGCGCCCTCGGTCCGCACCGCCGGGGCCGCCCAGCCCGCGCCGGTGGGCTGAGCCCGGGCCGCTCCCCCGACCCGCTCCGTCCGACCCGCGCCACCCGGCCTGCTCCGTTCGGCCCCGGGCGTGTCGGACGCCCCCGAGACCAGCCGCCCTCTGCCGATCGGGTGAGGGCGTGCTCCGCGCGACACCACGCGCGCGAGTGACGGGCCTTGTCCCCCACCGGGGACGGGGCCCGTCATACGCATGTCCGGATAAGGCCTCCGTGTACCCGCTGGTCAACCGGCAAAGCCCCTCGTACGAGTGACAGCACTCAAGGATTGCCATGATCGGCCGAGGGGAGGAATTGCGATGTGTGGGGACGCCGGCAGGGGCGCTCGGACGGGGAAGCCGGGCGGCGGCGACGGAGGGGAAGCGGGAGGGAACAGGAGGGGACGGAGGGGATGGGGAGGACGAAGGGGCCCGCTGCACGGGGAGCAGCGGGCCCCTTCGCCGTACCGGAGTACCCGGCGTACCGGAGTACTCAGGCGCGGTACGGGCTCAGGCGCGGTACGGGCTCAGGCGCGGTACGGGCTCAGGCCTGGGCGACGAAGACGTGCTGGGCGATGTCCTTGCCCAGCTCCGCCGCGTTGTCCCCGGTGCCGACCAGCACGCCGCCGACGCCGGCGCTCACCTTGACCGTGGAGCCCGGCCGGACGCCGGCCCGGCGCAGGGTGCTCATCAGCGCGCTGTCCGTCTGGATCGGCTCGCCGATCCGGCGGACCACGACGTCGGCCCCGGCCTCGCCCGGCTTGACGGTGTCCAGCGGGACGAGCCCGGCGTCGAAGCCCTCGCCCTCGGCCTTGGTGTCGCCCAGCTCGTCCAGGCCCGGGATCGGGTTGCCGTACGGGGACTGGGTGGGGTGGCCGAGCATGGCGAGCACCTTGCGCTCGACCGTCTCGCTCATCACGTGCTCCCAGCGGCAGGCCTCCTCGTGCACCTGCTCCCACTCCAGGCCGATCACGTCGACGAGCAGGCACTCGGCGATGCGGTGCTTGCGCATGACGCGCACCGCCAGCCGGCGGCCCTCCTCGGTCAGCTCCAGGTGGCGGTCCCCGGCGACCTGGAGCAGCCCGTCGCGCTCCATCCGGCCGACCGTCTGGCTGACCGTGGGACCGCTCTGTTCCAGGCGCTCGGCGATGCGGGCGCGCATCGGGACGATGCCCTCCTCCTCCAGCTCCAGGATGGTGCGAAGGTACATCTCAGTGGTGTCGATCAGCCCAGACATCGCCGCTGGCTCCGTTCTTCGGTGTCCTCACCGCCAATTCTGACGTACCGGACCGACAACCGGGTCCGCCCCGGGGCTCCGGGGACCCGTTTTGTTCCTGTTGACAACGATGCCGCCGGGGCGCGACCGTGCTCGCCGAAGCTTTCTCCACCGGCGGTCTGGACCACCCGGACCACCCCACCCGGCCGGATCCCCCACCGGCAGAGAGCGAAGGCAGCAGATGAACGACCTGGTCGGCCGGTACTTCGACGCGGCGATCTCCCACCTCCAGCGGGTCCGCGAGGAGGAGGCCGACACCATCGAGGCTGCCGCCGCGCTGCTGGCGGAGGCGATGACCGAAGGTCGCCGGGTGTTCACCTTCGGTGCCGGGCACTCCGCGCTGCCGGCCCAGGACGTGGTCTACCGGGCCGGCGGGCTGGTCCCGGTGAACCTGCTGAACGTGCCCGGGATGGCCGGGGTGACGGTGATGCCCGCGCCGCTGTCCAGCGCGCTGGAGCGGGTCTCCGGGCTGGCCACCGCCACCCTGGACCTGACCCCGGCGACCGCCGGGGACCTGCTGTTCGTGATCTCGCTCTCCGGCCGCCAGGTGATGCCGGTCGAGCTGGCCCGGTACGCCCGGGACCGCGGCCTCAAGGTCGTCGGTGTGACCTCGCTCGCGTACCCGCGGGAGGTGCCCTCGGCGCACCCGACCGGCACCTACCTGAAGGACCACTGCGACGTGGTGCTGGACAGCAAGATCGCGGTCGGCGACGGCGAGCTGACCCACCCCGGCGCCGAGACCACCTTCGGCCCGGTCTCCACCATCGTGACCAGCGCGCTGATGCAGGCCGTGGTCGCCTCGGCGGTCGGCCGGCTGGCCGACCGGGCGGCCGCCGGGGAGTGCCCCGCGCCGCCGCTGTTCCGCTCCGGCAACGTCCCGGGCGGCACCGAGTGGAACGCGAAGCAGATGGCCGAGAACGCCGAGCGGGTCTTCTACACCTACTGAGCCGCACTCCCGCCCGGGTGAACCCGCCGGTCCGCACCGGCAGGTCGCCCGCGCACACCCGTCGGCCGCCGCACGCCCCCACCGCCTCCCGCACGCTGGGTGCCGGACCGAACACGGGGAGTACCGGACAACCACCGGGTCTTCCCGGCCACATCCGGCCGCCCCGGCCGTCACCAGGCGTACCGGCGAGCCGCCCGGGGCAGGAGAGCGGTGCGACCGGAGCGACTGGTGGGGGCCGAACATGGCGTCTGTTGCGGGACGGACCGGGTGGGTGCGTGAGCGGGACCTGCTGCCCGAGTTCTTCTGGGCCGCCGACGCGGCCTCACTGCGCGGGCAGCGGCGCTCGGTGCTGCTCTCCGCCTGGGAGCTGGTCCTGCTGGTGGTCGCCGCGGCGACCGGCTCCGCCGACGGCGAGCCCTGGGCCTGGCCGGCGGCGGCGGCCTACCTCGGCGCGATCGCGCTGGCCGTGGTGATCAGCCGGCAGAACCCGCAGGGCCTCTGGTACGAGGGCCGGGCGGCCGCCGAGTCGGTGAAGACGCTGGCCTGGAAGTACGCCGTCCGGGCCGACGCCTACCAGCCCCCGCCGCGTCCCCTGCCGGATGCCGAGGGGCTGTACCGCTTCCAGCTCGCCCGGGTGCTCGGCGCGTTCCGGGAGACCCCGGTGGGCGTCCCGGACGCCGGGGTGGAGATCACCCCGGCGATGCGCGACCTGCGCGGGCAGCCGCTGGCGGTGCGCCGCGAGGTGTACCTGGCCGAGCGGATCCGGCTGCAGCACGACTGGTACCGCGCCAAGGCCCGCTACTGCGCCCGCGCCGGGCACTGGGCCGGGGTGCTGGGCGTGCTGCTGCCCGCGCTGGGCCTGGTGCTCGCCGTCCTGCGGGCGCTCGGCGCGTTCGGCTACGACGCGCTGGGCACGGTGTCGGCGGTGGCCGCCTCGGTCGCCGCCTGGGCGCAGCTGCGCCAGTACCGGCCGCTGGCCGCCGCGTACGCCCTGGCCGCCGAGGAGCTGGCGCAGGTCCAGCGCCAACTCGCCCAGCTGGACCTGGAGTCGATGGAGGCCGAGGAGGTCTGGGCCCGCCTGGCCCGGGACGCCGAGGACGCGATCTCCCGCGAGCACACCACCTGGCAGGCGCGCCGGGAGGTGCGCACCACCACCGACCGGGAGCACGCAACCGACCCGGAGCACTGAGGAGGCCGCAGGTGTCGTTACGGACGGTCAAGACGGCGGACGACCGCGCCCTCGCCGTGGAGTCCCTCGGCGACCCGCGCGGCCGTCCGGTCTTCCTGCTGCACGGCATGCCCGGCAGCCGGGTCGGCCCGCACCCGCGCAGCACCGTGCTGTACCGGCTGGGCGTACGGCTCATCTCGTACGACCGGCCCGGCTACGGCGACTCGACCCGGCTGTTCGGCCGCCGGGTGAGCGCGGCGGCCGCGGACGTGCGGACCATCGCGGACGAGTTCGGGCTGGAGAACTTCGCGGTGCTCGGCCGCTCCGGCGGCGGCCCGCACGCGCTGGCCTGCGCGGCGCTGCTGCCGGAGCGGGTCAGCCGGGCGGCGGTGCTGGTCGGCCTGGCCCCGCGCAACGCGACCGGTCTGGACTGGTACGCGGGGATGACCCCGTCCAACGTCCGCGCCTACAAGGAGGCCGAGCGCGGGCACGGCCGGATCGCCGACGCGATGGAGTTCCGCTCCCGGCAGATCAAGGACGACCCGGTCCGGCTGCTGAACGGGCTGCGCACCGAACTCTCCGCCGCCGACCGGGAGGTGGTGGCCGACAGCGGGCTGCGGCGGATGCTCCAGAGCAACTACCGGGAGGCGTTCCGGCACGGCGCGGACGGCTGGATCGACGACGTGCTGGCCTTCACCGCCGACTGGGGGTTCGAGGTCGGGTCGGTCCGGGTGCCGACCTGGCTCTGGCACGGCGCGGACGACCAGTTCTCGCCGGTCGACCACTCCCGCTGGCTCGCCGACCACATCCCGGACGCCGAGCTGTTCCTGGAGCCCGGCGCCGCGCACTTCGGGGCGTTCCGGGTGATGACCACCGCGCTGGCCTGGGCGGCCGGCTGGGGTGCCCCGGGGGGTTCGGACCTCCACCGGCGTCCGGGGCGCTGAGCCGCCGTCAGATGAGCTGGACCACCGGCGTCAGCGGCGCCGAACCGCCGAGCACCGCCAGCACGTTGTCCACCGCCAGGCCGCCCATCGCCTGCCGGGTGCGGACGGTGGCGCTGCCCAGGTGCGGGGCGAGCACGGCGCGCTCCTGGGCGAGCAGCGCGGCCGGGACGGCCGGCTCGCGCTCGAAGTTGTCCACGGCGGCGGCGAACAGCGCGCCGGACTCCAGCGCGGCGGCCAGCGCCTCCTCGTCCACCACGCCCGCGGTCATGCTGACCACCACCGCGCCGCGCGGCAGCAGGGCGAGCCGGCGGGCGTCCAGCAGGTGCCGGGTGTCGGCGGTGAACGGGCAGGTGACGACCAGCACGGTGGAGGTGGCGAGCAGTTCCTCCAGCGGCTTCCAGTCGGCGCCCCCGGCCTGCTCGGGCGGCAGTTCGCGGCGGTTGTGGTAGCCGACCGGCATGTCGAAGGCGCGGGCCCGGCGGGCCACCGCCTGCCCGATCCGGCCCATGCCGAGCACGCCCAGCGGGGTGCCGGCCAGCTCCATGCCGAGCAGGAAGTTCGGCGCCCAGGTCCAGGGCGCGCCGGAGCGCAGCAGCCGCTCGCCCTCGCCGAGCCGGCGGGTGGCGGCCAGCAGCAGCGCCCAGGCCATGTCGGCGGTGGCGGTGGTGAGCACGCCGGGGGTGTTGGTGACCAGCACCCCGCGTTCGGCGCAGGCGGCCACGTCCACGTTGTGGTAGCCGACGGCGTGGTTGGCGACGACCGCCAGCCCCGGGCCGGCCGCGTCGAGGAACTCGGCGTCCACCCGGTCGTCCAGGGTGGTGATCACGGCCCGCCGGCCGCGGACGGCGTCCAGCAGGGCGGCCCGGTCCATCGCCAGGTCGGAGTCGTGGCAGGTGACGGCGTGGTGCGCGGTGAGCCGTTCGATGACGCCGGGGGCGAGGCGCCGGGTGACCAGGACCGGGGGCGGGGTGCTCATGGTCCGGCAGCGTACCCCGCCCCCTGCCCGGTCAGACCGGCTGCGGCTCCAGGTCCCGGTTGATCCGCTTCCAGCCGCGCGCGGCGACCGTGTTGGGGTGCTCCTCGCCGAACTGCCGGATCAGCTCGGAGATCGCCCGGGCCCGCAGTTCGGCCGCCTGGGTGTGCCGCCCGCCCGACCGCAGGGTGATCGCCAGGTTGGCCTCGCAGGCCACCGCGTCCGGGTGCTGGGCGCTGTAGCGGTCGCAGAGCCCCTGGTACGCGGCCCGGCCGAGCCGCTCGGCGCGGTCCAGCTGCCCGTCGTCGCCGTAGGCGTTGGCCAGGTTGATCATCGCGTTGAGGGTGTACGGGTGCTCGGGCCCGACCGAGCGGGTCAGCCCCTCGAAGGTGATCCGGCCGCGCTCGATGGCGCCCGGGACGTCGCCGCTGCCCCGCAGGTAGATGCCGAGGTTGTTGGCGCAGGCCAGGGTGAACGGGTGCTCGTCGCCGAACAGCCGCCGGTGGCCCTCGAAGACGGTGGAGCAGAGGTCGCGGGCGGCCTCCTTGTCGCCGGAGGCGCTGTGGTCGGCGGCCAGGTTGAGCGCGCAGGCGAGCGCGTCGGGGGCGTCGGCGCCGTAGCGCTCCAGGTAGCGCTCGTAGGTCTCCTTGGTGATCCGGCGGGCCTCGGCGAGCTGGCCGATCCGGCGCAGCGAGACGGCCAGCGACTTGGCGTTGCGCAGGTTCTCCGGCAGGTCCGGGTCGAGCACGTCGCCGAGGTCGGAGGTGACCTCCTGGAGCAGGTCCACCGAGCCGCGGTAGTCGCCGAGTTCGCGCAGGTCGCGGGCCAGGTTGGACTTGGTGGACAGGGTGTAGGGGTGCTTGGGGCCGAGGACGGCGGTGCGCCGGTCGAGGGTCTCCTGGTCGAGTTCGCGGGCCGCCTCGCTGTCGCCGACCAGCCGGTAGTCGATCGCCAGGTTGTTCGCCATGGAGAGCGTGCGCGGGTTGTCGTCGCCGAACAACTCGCGGAACTGGTCGAGGATTTCGCGGTCGAGGTCGAGGGCGGCCTGGAACCGGCCGAGCGCCCTGCGGTCGGCGCCGAGCGAGCCGGCCGTCATCAGGGTGTACGGGTGGTGCTCGCCGAGCAGGGCCCGCTGGCGCTCCAGGGTGTCCTCGTCCAGGGCCAGCGCCTCGCCGTAGTTCCCCTGGGAGCGCAGCACGTTGGCGAGCTGGAAGCGCAGCAGCAGGGTCTGCCGGTCGTCCTCGCCGAGCTTGCCGGTCCACTCCACGTCCAGGGCGTGGCCGAGGTCGCGGGCGCGGTCGAGCTCGCCGCGCTTCCACAGGTAGCGGACCCGGTCGATGAGCAGCTGGCGGGTGTCCGCCTCGTCGCAGTTGTGCGCCTTGGACGGCGACAGGTGCGGCCAGATCTCGTCGAAGGCGGGCCAGTTGGCCGGGTCGTCGGTGTCGCCGAGGACGGGCCGGGCGCCGGTGAGGATGCGGTGCACCTCGTGGACGGCGACCTCCTGCTCGTCGGCGGTCATCCCGGCCCGGATCACCGCCTGGACGAGCCGGTGCACCTGGAAGCTGTTGCTGCCGGCGTCGACCTTGGCCAGCGCGTACCGGCCGATCGCCTGGATCACCTTGCCCAGCATGAACTTGTCGCTGAGGTCGGCGTCGAACCGCACCAGCGCCCGGATCATCTGGTCGCTGTAGAAGAGGTTCATCGAGATCGGCTCGGGCGCGAAGAACGCGCAGAGCTGGAGCAGCCGGACGGCCGCCGGGGACTGCTGGCGCAGCCGTCCGATCGACACGTTCCAGGTCGCGGCGACCGGGGTCGGGTAGTCGGCCGGGCGGCCGACGGCCAGCGCGCGGGCGGCCTCGGCGTGCAGCTGGGAGACGTAGGTCTCCACCGGGGTGCCGGTGGTGTCCAGCCAGGCGGCGGCCACCTCGACGGCCAGCGGCAGGTCGCCGACCGCCTCGGCGACCCGGTCGGCGTCCGGGCGGGAGAGGCTGCGGGCGCGCCGGCACAGGTGCTCGACGCTCTCCCCGCGGGTGAAGACGTCGACCTCCAGCGCCTCGGCGTGCCCGGTCCAGGCCTGGTTCCGGGAGGTGACCAGGATGTGGCCGGAGCCGCCGGGGAAGAACCGGCGGATCTCGGCGGGCTCGTCGGCGTTGTCGAAGATCAGCAGCCAGCGCGAGGTGGGCACGCCGCGCCGCAGCGCCTCCCGGGCCGCCTCGGCGGCCTCGGTGACCGAGTCGCCGACCCGCAGGCCGAGCCGGCGGGCGAGTTCGGCGAGCGCCGGGGCGACCAGCTCGATCTGCTCGGCGTCGATCCACCAGACCAGGTCGTAGTCGGACATGAAGCGGTGGGCGTACTCCAGGGCCACCTGGGTCTTGCCGACGCCGCCGAGCCCGTACAGGGTCTGCGGGGTGGGCAGCACGGCCGCCATGCCGCCGCGCAGCTGGTTGCGCAGCTGCTCCAGGACGGCGGCGCGGCCGGTGAAGGAGGGGTTGCGCGGCGGGACGTCCCACACCGAGGGCTTGCTGCCGGGGAAGCGCGGGCCGCCGCTGGGCGCTTCGTCGAGCGGGGAGTCGCCGCGGCCGAGCGCGCGCAGCAGGCTCTGGATCGACTGGGTCTCGTCACGGCCGACCAGGTCGACCGGGTTGCGGTTGCTGAACGGCGCGGTGAGCCGGACGTCGCCGACCCGGACCGGCAGCAGCTGGCGCCGGGTGCCGGAGGGGTCGGAGCTGACCACCGACTCCCACAGCGCCCGCGCCTGCGGGGAGCGCTGGTAGGCGGGCGAGAGCACGGCGACCGTCCGGTACGCGGAGTCGATGCCGCGCTCGGTCTCCTCGCGCGGGTCGGTGCCGGCGCTGAGGTCGCGCGGCAGCACCCGGAAGCCGGCCCTGGTCAGGACGGACTCGATCCAGTCCGCCCACATCCGGTCCTCGGGGACGTAGGACAGGTAGAGGTCGGCGGGCACGGACGGGCGGCGGCGGGTGAACGCGTCCACGTAGCGCAGCCGCACCTCCTCGTCCATCGGCGGCAGGCCGGCCGCCCGGCCCTCGGTGATCATGGAGGTGAGCCGCTCGCAGGCGGCCAGCATCGAGGTGGGCGTGCCGGTCTGGTCGCCGAAGGTCGCGAGGATCTCCTCGTAGGCGTAGAACGGCCGGTACGGGATCTCCACCGAGCCCCAGTACTGGGCGAGTTCCTCGCCCTCGAAGCCGGTCGGCAGCCCGTCGAAGCGGACCCGGGCGAGGGCGCGGCCGGCGTCCGCCTTCTCCTTCTCGCCCTCGTCGATGCGCATCGGGACGGGCAGGATGCGGATGCCGCGCTCGCGGTAGCGGTCGTGGATGTGCTGGGCGATCCGGGAGGCGCCGTCGATGGACTGGTCGCTGAGGGTGAAGCAGACCACCAGGTCGTCGGGCATCTGGACGGTGCAGATCTCGGCGATGTCGGACAGGCCGGTGCGGGAGTCGATCAGCACGTAGTCGTAGCGCTTGGCCATGTCGGCCTTGAGGGCGTCGAAGAACTGCCCGCCGTCGAAGCGGTCGTAGAAGATGTCCCAGTCGAGGTGGGTGACGGCCTCGGAGTAGTCGCGGTTGAACTGGCCCGCGGAGAGGAAGTCCAGGCTGCCGCCGGCCGGGAAGTGCGGCCAGATGAGCGAGAGCGCGTGCGGGTGCACCCGGGCGAAGTCCAGGTGCCAGCCCTCGGCGTGCTCGACCGGGCGCAGCGCCTCCTCCCGGTACTCGGCGATCAGGTCCATCATGCCGGTGGTGCCGGCCAGCGAGGCCTGGTCGAGGAACGGGTGGAAGAACTTGGCGAGGCCGGGCGCCTCCAGGTCCCAGTCCACGGTGAGCACCCGGAACCCGTTGGCGGCCAGGATCCAGGCGGTGTTGGCGAGCGCCATGGTGCGGCCGGTGCCGCCCTTGTACGAGTAGAAGGTGATGATCCGGCCGTTGCGGTCCTGCTCCGCCGCCTGCCGCCCGGCCTCCCGCTGGGCGGCCAGGTCGGCGGCGGTGAGCCCGCCGAGGCGCAGGTTCCTGGTGACGTTATCGCTCATCGTGGTCCTCGTCCTCCCAAGGGCGCCATCCCGTCATCGGGTTCATCGCCGTCGTCGCGGTACGGTGCGTGCTCGCGGTGCGGGTCGTTGCCGTTGTTCCGACTCCGGTGCTGGGTGCGGCCGTTGCCGTTGCTTCTGCTGTCGGCGGGGTCGTCTCCCTGCTCGTCCCCGAAGGGGTCCGCCGGGGCTCCGTCCGACCCGTACCCGCCTCCTGGGCGCCGGAACGCGTCCCGCAGGCTCGGCCGCGGTGGCGGCGGTTCCTCCGGTTCGGCCCGGGTGCGGCCCTCGAAGGCGTACTTGGCCTTCATCGCCGCCCGGGGCAGCGCGTCGTCGAAGTCCTCCAGCGTGTGCAGCCCGGTCGGGCCGGTCGCGCCGAGGAAGCTCGGCCGGCTCGCCCGCCGGGTGATGCGCAGCGCATCGTCGCTCAAGTCGCCGAGTTCGTCGGAGCGTTCGGCGCACTCGGGGTCGTCACCGTTGAACGGCTCCAGGATGCTCACCCAGGTGGCGTCCGAGCGGTCGAAGCGCCGGACCAGTTCGCGCCGGCGCGGATCGCGCAGCGCCCAGCGGTCGAGCAGCAGCAGGCCGGGCGCCTCGGCGTTGCCGTCGATGATCGACTCCACCTCGTCGTCGAACTCGTGCACGGTCGGCTGGAACCCCAACTGCCGGGCAAGGCGGGCCGCGTGCTGGGCGATCGGCGAGCCGACCGGCCGGTACGGGTGCCAGTCGGTGCGCCGTTCGCCGTAGTAGTCGGGGCTGCGGTCGGCGGGCAACTCGTTCTGGTGGTAGGAGAGTACGGAGATCCGCAGCTGCTTGGTCGGGGCGGTGACGTTGAAGGCGCTCGGGAGGGTGTTGAACTCCAGCCGCCGCCCGACCGGGATCACCGTCTCCTCGGCGACCTGGACGATCCGGGCCGCCAGCCGGTGCACGGCCAGCTCGTAGGAGGAGCGGAAGTAGCTGAGCTTCATCAGCGCGTAGAGCCCCTCGGTGGCGTACTCGGGTCCGAAGCTCGTGTGGTTGAACTGGAGTTCACTGGCCACGTTCGGCAGCCGGTAGCGGCTCATCGGCGCCCACAGCACCGGCACGATGCCGCTGGTGCGCTCGGAGTCGAGGTTCGCCGGGTAGACCGGCCGGCGGGTGAAGGCGTGCCACTCCTGGCCGCACGGGACGCTGTTGAAGTACCTCGGGGAGTACAGGGGTACGAAGACCCGGCACGTCGCCAACTCGTCGGACAGCCGTTCGGCCCACAACTCGCCCTGGTGCATGGACTCGTCCATGAAGCCGACCGCGACCCCGTCCGGGACGGTGGTGAGCTGCAGCACCGCCTCGCAGAGATCCCGGTACAACTGCCTGACCCAGTGGTTCGGGTCGCTCGCGCCCCGCGCACCGGCCTTGGGGGTGTGCGCGTAGGAGAGGAAGAAGTACGGCCGGGCGTCGTCCTCGTCCCAGCCCCGGTCAGTCACACGCGCCTCCCCCGGGCCCGTCGGCAAACCTGCCTCCCGCAGCCCCCGTGCGGCGGGGCTTCAGTGTAGGAACGACTGACACCCCAATGGAATAGCACAACGTCTCGCACGAATTGACATGACCGAAACGATGCCGCCACCCGTGCACAGGGAGCAGTACCCTCGTTCCGGCCGCCACGCACCACCAGGAGGGCATCCGTGGACCACCTCGACTGGCAGAGGTCCAGCACCAGCAGCGACAAGGATGACTGGATCGAGATCGCCTCCGCGGGCGACCACGTCTACATCCGGCAGTCCAACGACCCCACCCTCGTCGTCACCACCACCCGCATCAAGTTCAACGCCTGGGTCCGCGGCGCCAAGGCCGGCGAGTTCGACCACTTCGTCGCCTGACCCCGCCGGGCCCCTGAGGCGGGAACGGGAAAGCCGGACAATTCAGCGCCTTTCCCGATTTCTCCCGCGGACTTCCGCACCGCCGCGGACCCGGCCGGTTCCGCGGTGCGGAATGGGCCGGGCCCGCGGTCGACCGGCTATTCGCCGGGCCGCGCGTGCGAAGAAATCATTTCCACAATGTTTCGGCCGGTTGCACCGCACCGGAACGACGCCCTGATCCCATACGATCGCGCGCCCGGCGCCCCGGTCAGCCGACGGCGGCCAGTTCGAGGTCCGCGTACGCCTGGCGCGCCCGCTCGATGTCCTCGCCGTACAGTTCCGACCAGGCGACGATGCCCTCGACCAGTCGCAACAGGCTCTCCCCCATGGGCGTGAGCTCGTACATCACGGCCGGCGGACGGCTCCCGACGACCCGGCGCCCGATGAAGCCGTCCCGCTCCAGGCGGACCAGCGTCTCGGACAGCACCTTGCCCGAAACGCCCTCCATGCCGGATTTCAGATCGCAGAATCGTCGCGCACCGGCGGAAATCTGCTGACAGGCGAGCATCGTCCACCGCTCGCCAATGCGGTCCATTACCAGACGCGCAAGACAGTCACCATTCATTTCGGTCTCCCCCCGTGGACCGGCTGTTACTTCGGGGTAACCATAACTCCCCGGGGTGCGGTCGTCACGGTGAAGTGGATCACGGTCCTGATCTATAACTGGGGACCTCCTCGATCACCACTTCCCAGGGGTTCCCCATGACCATTTCGCCCGAGAAGACCGTCACGGCCCTCGCCGCGGCCGCCCAGGCCGCGCCCGAGTGGGCCGCCGCGGGGGCCACCGTCCGCTTCGTCCTCAGCGACCCCGACACCGAGGTGACCCTCGACCCGCAGGGCCGGACCACCGACGACGCTCCGACCCACGTGCTGCGGATCAGCTGGGCCGACCTGCTGGACATCACCTCCGGCCGACGCACCTTCATGCGCTCCGTCACCGGCCGCCGGCTGTCCTCGCACGGCCCGGTGATGCAGACCTTCGCTTTCGGCCAGGCCCTGGCGGCCTTCGGCCTCGGCCGCTGAGCACCCGGAGTCCGGAATCCCGGACTCCGAGCCCTCCGGACGTCCACCACCCCAGACAAGGAGCACCCATGTCCACCCTCCACTCCCCCGCCGACCACCCGCTGCTCGCCGCCCACGAGGCGGACGCCCTGCGCACCGTGGTCGCGTTCGCCAAGGACCAGGTGGCCCCCGGCGCCGCCGAGCGCGACGCCGTCGAGAAGGGCCAGGTGGACTGGGACACCGTCCGCGCCGGTCACCAGGTCGGCCTGCTGCGGATGGCGATCCCCCGGGAGCTGGGCGGCCTCGGGCTGAGCCAGATCGCCGTCTCGCTCGTCCTGGAGGAGCTGGCCGCCGCCGACCCCGGCATGGCCGTGGTCTTCGGCGCGACCGGCCTGTTCCAGACCCCGATCCTGATCTCCGGCGACACCCGCCTCCAGGAGCGCTACCTGCCGAAGTTCCTCGGCCCCGACCCGGTCCTGGCGTGCAACGCCGTGGCCGAGGAGCGCAACGGCACCGACCTGGTGCTCCCGCAGAACGCGCCGCACGCCCAGGAGATGACCAGCGCGAGGCGTTCCGGCGGCGAGTTCCTGCTGAACGGCACCAAGCGGTACATCACCAACGCCCCGGTGGCGACGTACGCGACGGTCATGGCCAACCTGGAGGGCGAGCCCGGATCGACCGGCCTGACCTGCTTCGTCACGGACCTGGAGCAGGACGGCGTCACCCGCGGCGAGATCCACGACAAGGTCGGCTACCGGACCGCGCCGGCGGGCGAGCTGGTCTTCACCGACGCCCGGGTCCCCGAGGAGAACGTCCTCAACGGCCTGGCCGGCGGGTGGGACCTCAACGTGGCGATCGGCAACGTGACCCGGGTGACCTGCGCGGCACTGGCCACCGGCATCGCCCGGCACGCCCTGGAGCGGGCCGTTGCCTGGAGCGGCAGCCGCCGGCAGGGCGGCCGGCTGCTGTACGAGCACCAGATGTCCGCGCGCAAGCTCGCCGACATGGCCGCGCGCGTCTCCGCCTCCCGGGCCCTGTACCTGGACGCCGCGGTGAAGGCCGACAACGTCATCCCGACCCCCGCGTACGAGCCGGCCGTCGCCAAGCTGGTCGCCGACCGCGCCGCCATCGACAACGCCGACGCCGCCATGGCCCTGATCGGCGCCCAGGCCTTCCAGCGCGGGGACGGCATGGACCGGGTCCTGCGGGACGCCTACGGGCCGCGGATCTACGAGGGCTCCCCCGAGGCGCTCGCGCTCGTGATCACCGGTGAGCTGTTCTCCGTCCCGGAGATCCGATGACCACCGCCCTCGCCGACCGCCACCGCGACGACCTCCTGCGCGACGGCGCCGACATCACCCTGCCGGGCCTGGAGGAGTCGCTCACCGGGGACCCGCTCTTCCACGCGGTGAGCCCCGAGGGGCTGCTGGTCCTGACCGTCGCCGGCGCGCGGCTGCCGGCCGCCGCGCTGGAACAGGTCTACCGCTTCCGCCTGGTGCAGTACCTCCAGCGCGGGTGGGTCGACGCGGCCGCGGTGGCCGCCCGCGGTCTGCGCGCCGAACCGTACGACGAGTTCGCGCTGCGGGACTTCCACACCCTCGTCGTGGAACGGTCCACCGGGCGCCTGCGCGGCTACGGAACCCTGGCCGCGGCCCGCGACCACGCCGACACCCCGCTCGGCGACCCCGGCCACCGGCCGTTCGTCGTCGAGCGGGACTACGCCCTCCCGCTGGCCGAGCACCTCGGCCCGCGGACCCCCTCGCACCTGGTGCGGGAGGGCAAGCGCCTGGTCCGCGACTACGCGATGCCCCGCTCGCAGGCCGCGGTCAGCGTCCCCTGGTGGGTCTACCTGGCCTGGGCGGCCGGCTGCCTGGAGGTGCTGGACAGCGACCCGGCCGCCGCGATCGTGGGCGACGGCAAGCTCGAAGGGGCCGTCAACCAGCTGCGCCTGCTGGGCTTCGCGGTGCGGACGCTGGATGTCGCACCCGTCCCGCCCGACCCCACCGACCTCTTCGCCCCCATGTGGGACCAGCAGGAGCGCTCGTACCCCTTCGTCCTCACGGACGACGGGGCGCTGCGGCCGACGCTGGAACACCTGCGGACCGTGCTCGGCTCCGGCCGGGAGGGCTCGGTGCGCTCCCGACTCGTCGACTTCCTGGAGGCCCGGTCATGACCGCGATCGACGTGGAGACCCCCGAACAGGCCCGTGAGCTGGACGAGGCGCAGTTCTACGCGTGCCTGACCCAGCGCAACCAGGGCCTGATCCCGGACGAACTCCAGGAACGGATCGGCCGGACGCGCCTGCTGATCGCCGGCTGCGGCTCCATCGGCGGGGCCACCGTCCAGCCGCTCGGACGGATGGGGTACCGGCACTTCGTCCTGGCCGACGTGGGCACGTACGAGCTCAACAACCTGAACCGGCAGAACGCCACGGTGGACGACCTGGGCCGGAACAAGGCCTCCGTCGGCGTCGATCTGCTGCGCGGGATCAACCCGCACGTCGACGCCCGGGTCGTCCCGGACGGCATCACCGCGGCCAACGTCCGGGCGCTGGTGGAGCAGGCGGACGTGATCGTCGACGGTGTCGACGTCACCACCCCCTCGGGCCTCGCGGCCAAGATCCGCCTGCACCAGGAGGCCTGCCGCCAGCGCAAGCCGCTGGTGACGGCCTGGGACATGGCGGGGATGCTCGCCGCCCAGTGCTTCGACTACCGGGTGGTCCGGGAGATCTTCGACGGCCAGATCGCCCCGGGCGACGAGGAGCGTCTGGACACCTGGGAGGTGGTCTTCCGGATCGCGCCCCGGGCGCACATCCCCGGCGAGATGTACCGGGAGCTGCGCCGCGGCCTGGCCCGGCCGGACTACAGCGTTCCCCAACTCACGGAGGCGGCGACCCAGTTCGGCGCGCTCGCGGTGCACATGGTCAACGTCCTGGTCTCCGGGCGGCCCCTGCCCCGCACCGTCGCGGTGGACGTCCACCACGTCGCGATGACCAGGGGCCGGCGCCTCGTCGACCGCCTCCACCGCCACCTGGAGCGGGCCCGTTTCCTCGCCTGGCTGCCGCCGGAGCAGGCCTGGAACGGCTTCGCCCCCGCACCGGTCTACCGGGCCCGCCGCCAGTGGGCCCTGCGCACGGCCGGCCCGTCGAGAGAGAGGACAGCACCATGACCAGTGACTTCACCTACACCGACATCCGCAGCGCCGGCATCCGGCTGACCGCAGAGGAGTCGGAGCAGATCGCCCGGGCCGCGCTGGCCGTCGCCCTCGACTTCCGCGGGCACTCGCTGCACGACGCCGGTCTGCTGCACGCGGTCGAGCTGGCGGCCGCCGCGCTGCCGGCCCCGGTCCGGCGGGCGCTCATCGCGTTCCGCGACCGCAGCAACGCCGGCGGCTGCCTCCTGCTCACCGGCCTGCCGGTCGGAACGCTGCCCGCCACCCCGGACCGGCCGGAGTCGGAGCCGACCTGGTCGGAGGTCCCGGTGGCGACGATCAGCCAGCTCATGGTCATGTCGATGCTCGGCCGCTCCATCTCCTACAGCGATGAGAAGGACGGCCGGCTGGTCCAGGACGTCTGCCCGAAGCGCGGCGCCGAGCAGCGCCAGGAGAACAGCGGCTCCGTCCTGCTGGAGCTCCACACGGAGGACGGCTTCCACCCCAACCCGCCGCACTTCCTCAGCCTGGTCTGCCTGCGCGCGGACCACGACCAGGTCGCCGCCACCGTCAGCGGCGGGATCGGCGACGCCCTGCCGCTGCTGGACGCCGAGACGGTGGCGGCCCTGCGGCGGCCGGAGTTCCGGACCAGGTTCAGCTCCTCCTTCGTCCCGGACGCCTCGGTGGGGGTGCTGACCGCGCCCATGCCGGTCCTCTCCGGCGAGGAGGACTGCCCGGACCTCATGGTGGACTTCCACGCCACCGTCGCGACCACGCCGCGGGCGCGGACCGCGCTGGAGCGGCTGGAGGAGGCCGTGCGCCGCACGCTCAAGGGGCTGGTGCTCCGGCCGGGCGACCTGATCATCCTGGACAACCGCCGTGCGGTGCACGGGCGCACCGACTTCACCCCGCGCTACGACGGGAACGACCGCTGGCTGCGGCGCTCCTTCGTGGTCACCGACCTGCGGCCGCTCAACGGCCACCTCGGCCAGGGCGGTCAGGGCCGCAGCCACCGGCCGGTGACCCCGGTGGCGGCCGGCGCCGAGCGCGTGCTGGTGGGCACGGCCGGCGTCTGACGCCCCGGGCTCAGGCCATCCACACCCGGGCGTCGGCGTTCTCGTCGGTGATCCGCTTCAGTTCCCCGTCGACGGTCGCGGCCGCCCGCCGGAAGACCTCCCGCCCCGCTTCGGTGAGTCGGATCTGGTAGCTGCGGCCGTCGCCCGGGGAGGGCCTGCGGTCCACGTACTCCGCGTCGACCATCTGCGTCAGCATCCGGGAGACCTGGGGCTGGCTGCGCGAGGTGCGGGTACTGACCTCTCCCGGGCGGACCCAGTCCCCCTCCGCCCACAGCACCTCCATGATCTCGTACGCGGTCACGCAGAGGTCGAACTCGTCGGACAGGGTGTGCTCGATCCTCTGGTTCATCTGCGCGCAGACGCGCACCAGGGACAGCCACCGATCGGCAAGAGGAGTGTTCGCCACGCTCCGCAGTCTAGATCCGACCCCCCTTCCATGTCGATTCATGCGCATGTATCTTGTTGCCCCGGAAAGGAGAACCGATGACTGAGGCAATCTCACTCGTGGACGCCAAGCAGGAGAACGACCGAGGAACCGAGCAGGGGCAGGAGCGGCAACCCGCCAAGACCTCCTGGATGCCGATGGCCGCCGTCGGCGTCGCCCAGCTGATGGTCATGCTGGACTCGACGGTCGTGAACGTGGCGCTGCCCTCGATCGGCTCCGAGCTCCCCGCCGACCAGACCGCCCTCCAGTGGACGATCAGCGCCTACATCCTCATGTACGGCAGCCTGCTGCTGTTCGGCGGCCGCGTCGCCGACGTCGTCGGACGGCGCCGGTCCTTCCTGGCCGGCCTGACCACCTTCGCCGTCGCGTCCGTCCTGTGCGGCCTCGCCGGCAACCAGGAACTGCTGATCGCCGGCCGCGTGCTCCAGGGCCTGGGAGCCGCGGTGCTCTCCGCCGCCGCCCTGTCGATCGTGGTGACGGTGTACCAGAACGAGGACCAGCGCAAGGCCGCCCTCGCCACCTGGAGCGGCCTCGGCGTGATCGGGGCCATCCTCGGCGCCGTCCTCGGCGGGCTCGTCGTCTCGGCCGTCAGCTGGCGCTGGGCCTTCCTGATCAACATCCCGATCAGCCTCGCCTCCGGGATCATCGGCCTGCGCAGCCTGCCGGCCATGCGCGCCGACGGCCGCCGCCCGCTGCGCCTGCCCACCGCCTTCTTCGCCACCGCCGGCCTGGCCTGCCTGTCCTTCGGCCTGATCCGGCTGCACGACGGCATGACCTCCGTCACCGCGTGGGCCAGCATGGGCCTGTCCGTGCTCCTGCTCGCCGGCGTCGCCCGGGCCGAACTGGGCAAGTCCGACCCGCTGCTCCCGCTGCACCTCCTGCGCATCCCCACCTACTGGCTCAGCAGCCTCGGGCTGCTGCTCGCCGCGATCGTGATGATGGGCAGCTCCTACCTGGCCAGCAACTACTTCCAGGGCGCGCACGACATGAGCGCCTTCGCCACCGGCCTCTCCATGCTCCCCATGGGCCTGGCCGCGCTGGTCTTCGCCTCCGTCGTGCCCAACCTCATCGGCGCCGTCGGCCCTGGCCTGACCTACCTGATCGGCGCACTCACCCAGATCGCCGGCGCCGCCGTCCTGGTCACCGGACCGTCCAGCACCGTCGTCGCCATCGTCGCGCTGACCGTCATCGGGGCCGGCCTGCCCACCTGCTTCGTCCCGCTCTACGGGGTCGGCACCTCCCACGTGCTCCCCGAGGAGTCCGGCGTCGGCTCCGGCCTGCTGAACACCTTCAACGAGAGCGGCGCCGCCCTCGGCATCGCGGTGATCGGCACCATCCTGGCCACCTCCACCGACGGCGAGCTGGCCTCCGGCGCCACCGCCCCGGACGCCATGACCACCGGCGTCGGCAACGGCTTCCTCGCCGTCGTGATCTGCGCGGCCCTCGCCGCCTGCATCGCCCTGGGCCTGCACCGACTGACCCGTGCCGCCGGGCAGACCGCGACCACGGAGTCCTGAAACCACCCCCTCCCCGGGCCGAACCGGCCCCCCCGGAACCGCCCGACCGGCCCCCCGCCGGTCGGGCGTTCCGCTGTCCGGGCCCGGGGGTCACCCCCCGTAGCGGGCGGCCAGGGTCCGGACCGTTGCGGCGATGCGGTCGCGGAGTTCGGCCGGTTCCAGGACCTCGACGTCGGCGCCCAGTCGCAGGAACTCCCCGTGCGCGTGGTCCAGCGACTCGATCGGCACCCGGGCCTCCGTCCAGCCGTCGGCCGCGGCGGCGACCCCGAGGCGCCGGGCGCCCTCCGGGGTGAGCCGGAGCAGCGCCTCCCCGGTGTGCAGCCGGGCCCGGAAGTCGGCGAGGTAGTCCGCCCAGTACGCGCCCAGGCCGAAGCCGTCCGGCACCGCGAACTCCTCGTCCAGCTCGCGCAGTTCGACGACCTGGTCGACCCGGTACGTGCGCATCCCGGTCGGCCCGGCGGCGACCAGGTACCAGCGCCCCGCCTTCAGCACCAGCCCGTACGGCTCCACCCGCCGCTCGATCTCCTCCGGCGCCCGCCAGCGCCGGTACCGCAGCACCACCGCCCGCCGCTCCCACACCGCGGCGGCCACGGCGGCCAGGTGCGGGGTCTCGTCCGCCGCGCCGTACCAGCCGGGCGCGTCGAGCAGGAAGCGCTCCTGGATCCGCCCGGCGTGCTCGCGCAGCTCGGCCGGCAGGGCCGCCCGCAGCTTGAGCTGGGCGGCGGCGAGCGCCTCGCCGAGGCCCAACTGGGCTGCGGCGCCCGGGAGTGCGGCGAGGAAGGCGGCCTGGGCCTCGTCGGCGGTCAGCCCGGTGAGGCGGGTCCGGTAGCCGTCGACCAGCCGGTACCCGCCGGCGTGCCCGGCGTCGCCGTACAGCGGGACACCGGCGGCGGCGAGCGCCTGGACGTCCCGGTAGACCGTACGGACGGAGACCTCCAGCTCCGCCGCCAGCTGCTCGGCGGTCAGCCGGCCCCGGTTCTGGAGCAGCAGGAGCAGGGCGACCAGCCGACTCGCGCGCATGCCGCCCAGTATCCACTGACAGGGGATGTCAGGGGAGCGCTCCTACGCTGCGGCCCATGAACGACTTCACCCGCACCGGGGCGGCCGCCGCATGAGCCCCGTCGTCGAACTCCGCCGGTACACCCTGCACCCCGGCGCCCGGGAGACCCTGATCGAGCTGTTCGAGCGCGAGTTCGTGACCGGCCAGCAGGCGGTCGGCATCACCGTCGGCGGCCGCTTCCGCGACCTGGACGACCCGGACCGCTTCGTCTGGCTGCGCGCCTTCCCCGACATGGCCGGCCGGCGGCGCGCCCTGGAGGCCTTCTACGGCGGCCCGGTCTGGCGGGAGCACCGCGACGCGGCCAACGCCACCATGGTCGACAGCGACGACGTCCTGCTGCTGCGCGGCCCCTGCTTCACCCCGCCCGCGGGCGCCCGCGAGGTCCTCGCCACCGTCTGCCACCCGGCCGACGCCGCCGCCTTCGACGCCTTCGCCACCGAACACCTGCTCCCGGCCCACGCGTTGCACCGCACCGAGCACGCCGAGAACGACTTCCCCCGGCTGCCCGTCCGCACCGGCGAGGACGTCCGCGTCTGGTTCGGCCCCGCCGAGCCGGCCCCCTGGCCCTCCCGGCGACTTCGGCTGGAACCCGTCACGCCGTAGCCCGCCGGACGCACCCTGCCGCACCCGCTCCGTCAGGAGCCGACGAGCCCCGCCAGCTCGTCGGCCGACTCCGGTGCCAGGCGGTAGAACCCCTGGAGGCCGACCGCCCGTTCGAGGCGGCCGTCCACCACGTGCTTCAGGTTCCGCGTCCGGTTGCGGCGGTTGCGCCAGGTGAGCCGCTCCAGCAGCTCGCCCGGCACCGGCCGGTCGAAGCGCACCGGCGTCGCGTCCACGTGCACCGCCGAGGCGCCGCAGCCGCCGGCGCCGAGCATCGACCAGGCCTCGTGCCCGGGGAACGCCGGGTCGTCCCAGCTCGCGGCGGCGGCGCCGCAGCAGTCGCCCCGCTCCCGGTCGACCACCCGCATCCGGCTCACCACGAACACCTCACACCGGTTGACGTGCAGCGCGTACACCTCGTCCCCGGCCCGGGCCCCCGACCAGGCGGGCAGCGAGGTGTGCACCCCGCTGAAGGCGACCGGGGGCCGGGCACCCACGTGGCCGGCCTTGCGCAGGGCGCGGCAGGTCGGCTGGGTCCACAGGACGGTGAAGGCGTCGGGCACGCGGCGATCGTAGGAGCGGGCACGGACAACGGCGGGTGAGCGTTCCCTGCGCGCGCCGGGCATGTGCCCTACGCGCCCGCTCCTGCTGCCGCCCCTACGCGCCGGCCCCGGAGAGCCAGCCGTCGACGGGGACCCGGCAGGAGTTGAGGATTCCGGCCACCATCCGGTACGTCCCGACCAGCGCCAGCAGCTCCAGCAGCCGCAGCGCGGAGTGGCTGTCCGCCAGTGCCTCCCAGGTGGCCGGGGAGAGCGCGTGCCCGTCGTGCAGCTCGTCGACGGCCCGCAGCAGGACGCGGTCGGTCTCGGCCCAGTCGGGGTGGTCCGGCCCCTCCGGGACGCGGGCGATCTCGGGCCCGCTCAGCCCGGCGAGGCCGCCGAGCCGGACGTGGTGCTGCCACTCGTACGTCGAACCGGTGCGGTGTGCGGTGCGCAGAACGGCCAACTCCCGTTCGCGGGGCGGGATCGTGCCCTGGTTGAGCAGGGCGAGCAGCGGCGCCAGGCTGGTCAGCAGGTCGGGGTGGTGCCCGATGGTGGCCAGCACGTTGGGCACCGGGAAGCCCTCCAGCGGCCCGGCTCCCTCAGCCGGGAACAGCTGCCGGACGATGCCCGGCAGGCCCGCGGCCAGCGCGGTGACCTCGGCGGCGACCTCGGCCCCGGCCCGCGGGGCCAGCAGCGGGGCGGGCTCGTACGCGTCCAGGAGGCCCAGGAGTTCCATCTCGCCCGGGGTTCCGTCGCCGTTGAGTTCGCGGTGGACGGCGCCGATGTTGAGGACCAGCCGCTCGGGGTCGGCCAGGTCGGCGAGGCCGATCAGGTCCATCTCCCGTGCGGCGCGCAGCACCGGCACGCCCGCCCGGTGGGTGCGCTCGGCATGGTCGCGGACCCGCTCCAGGTAGTCGCGGAAGGAGCGGACCTCGGGCTTGCCGACGACCGGCCCGTGCCCGGGCACGATCGTATCGACGTCCAGGTCGAGGATGCGGTCGCAGACGGCGATCCAGTTGCCGATCGGGCCGCTGTGGATCACCGGGTGGCCGCCGATGAACAGCAGGTCCCCGGCGAACAGCACACCGGTGTCGGGCAGTTGGACCAGGATGTCGCCCTGGGTGTGGGCGGGGCCGACCTCGATCAGCCGGACGGTGCGCCGCCCGACGGCCACGTCCAGCTCGCCGGTGAAGGTCCGGTTCGGCGGGGTCGGGGTGATGCCGCCGAAGTCGAAGGTCTCCCGCATCCGCTGGACGACCTTCGGCAGCCGGAGGTCACCCGGCGCGGCGACCACCGCGTGCAGATGGTCGGCGCGCATCTCGGCCGCGGCGGCCTCGGAGGCGATGGTCACGACGTCCGGGAGGAGCTGGTTGCCCCACCAGTGGTCGCCGTCGCTGTGGCTGTTGACCAGCGTGCCGATGGTGACGTGCGGCAGGGCGCGCGCGACGGCGTCGAGCAGCTCGCGGGTCTGCGGGACGGTGAACAGGGTGTCGACGAGCAGGGCCTCGTCGCCGGAGGCGATCAGCCCGGCGTTGCTCAGGCCCCAGGAGCCGTTGGGCTGCAGGTAGGCGTAGGTGTCCGGGGCGATCTCGTGCAGGCCGAGGGTGTACGGGACGGCCATGGGTAGGCCTCCTCACTGATTGGACTGGAGTACCAACATGTACTCCAGTCCATCAATGGATTCAAGTACGCTCCCCTTGTGACCTCTCCTCCCAACCGACACGACCAGCGCCGCACCGCGACCCGGGAACGGCTCCTGACGGCAGCCCTGGAGCTGTTCGCCACCCAGGGGTACGCGGCCACCACCTACGACCACATCGCCGAACGCGCGGACGTGGGACGCCAGACGGCCTTCAACCACTTCCGCCGCAAGGAGGACTTCGTCACCGCCTGGGTCCAGCAGCGGCACGAGGTGCTGGACCGGCAGGACGAGGCGAGCGCATCCACCGGCGACTCCGTCATCGATGCGCTCGCCGACGCCCTGCGCACCCTCGCGGAGCTCAACGAGCGGGAGTACGCGCTGGCCAAGGACCTGCACGACAGCGGAGTCCTCCACGCCGCCTTCGCCCTCGGCACCACGACGCCGCAGGCGTTCGTCACCGCCACCACCCGGGGAGCCGAACAGGGCGAGATCCGGCCGGAGTTCGACCCGGCATCCGTCGCCGACCTGGTGTTCGACACCTACATCACGACCCTCGGCCGCTGGCTCGCCGCCGGCGCGGACCGCCCGCTCGCCGATGCCCTGCTGGCCAGGCTCGACATCCTCGCCACCGGCTTCACGGCCGGATACTGACCGCACGGGCGCGGGCCCCGTCCGACGGACGGAGCCCGCGTGCGCCCGCTACCGGTACTGCCTGAACTCGCGGACGAGCGCGAGCAGGTTGATCAGCGTGCTGGCCGGAACATTGCCGAGCGAGACCAGGACCTGCCCGTTCAGGACGGTCTCCCCGGGCTGGGCGGACGGCCAGAGCAGGCCGAACTCGCGCCCCTCGGCGCGGAGTTCCACGATCAGGCCGGCGATCTGCCGACTGGTGAGGTGCCGGATCGCGGGATCGGCCGGCCGGATGGGATAGAGGGCGTTCACGCGACCAGGTCCAGCTCGAACCAGACCCGCTTCCCGAGCTTCTGCGGCTCGACACCCCAGCGGTGCATGAGCCCCTCGATCAGCTGCAACCCCCGCCCCGACTCGGCGAGCAGACCGAACTTCTGATGCTTCGGCAGCTCCGAACTGCGGTCGGCGACGGTGACGCGGAGGGTGCTGCCGGAGTAGACGACCGTGACGACCGGCGAGGCCGTCAGCCCGTGCCGCCACGCGTTCACGACCAGCTCCATGAGCGCGAGTTCGGCGTCCCCGATGACCGGGTCGGGGTACCCGGCGCGCTCCATCGCGTCGCGCAACACCTCGCGGGACACGGTGAGGGAGGGGGAGTTGAGGTTGGGGTCACACATGGGGAATCTCCCATCAGCTCAAATGAGCTACGCACGGAGAGACCTGACGCCTCATCCGGCGAGCAGTGCAGTGAAACTTTAGGGTCTTCTCGGCAAAGTTGGCAACACGCTCTGCGCATGGATCTACACTGTCCGTAGGTGACGGTCCGCGAGGAAGGCACGCCGATGGCATTCAGGACTGGGATCAGCGAACGTCAGCGCCGGTTCGGCGAGGAGCTTCGCCGTGTACGTGATGCCGCCGGACGCTCGGCGCTGGAGATCGGCCAGGCGATCGGCGTGAAGGGGCCAGCGGTCAGCCACATCGAATCCGGTCGGATGGGCCTCAACCTTGACCGATTGAATGTCTGGCTTGATCTGTGCGAGATCACAGACACCGACTACCGAGCCGGTCTTGCAGCCATGAGCAAGGGTTCCAAGACGGCCTGGTGGAACGACTACAAACCTCACGTGCATCCCACCGCGATCGATCTCGCCGAAGCAGAGGCGAGCGCGACGGCCTTGGACAGCTACCAGACGCTCCTGATTCCCGGCCTGCTCCAGACCAAGGCCTACAGCGAGATCATCCACGACTACGCGGAGAAGAGGGTCGAGTTCCGTCAGCGCCGACAGGAGCTGCTCGCCGTCGAAAACGCCCCACCCTTCCACGCTGTTATCCATGAAGCGGCTCTGCACATGATGTACGGGGGACCGACCATCATGCGCGACCAGCTGAACCACCTCATCGAGGTCAGCAGGCTGCCCCATGTCACGGTCCAGATCCTCTCGTTCGACTGCACCACCTACTCCCGGAGTGAGACCCCGTTCGTCCTGATGCACGGGGCTCACGTACGCCTTGACTCGGTTCTGCTGGAACATCCACATGATTCAGACTTCTTGGGAGATCCTGAGGACGTGGCCGCATTCCGACGTAGGTTCGAGCGACTCAGGGGACTGGCCCTGCCGCCCCTGAACACGGCCACGCCCTCGTCGCCTTCCCATCGCGACTCGTGGGGCTTGATCCAGCACGTTCGGTACAAGATTCAAGGTAGGTAGTCATGAGCCAGCTCAACTGGCAGAAGTCGAGCTTCAGCGGCGACAGGGCAGACTGCGTCGAAATCGCGTCCGCTGGCGACCTCGTCTACATCCGCGAGTCCGACGACCCCATCCACATTGTCACCACCACGCCCACCAAGCTGGCCGCCTGGCTCCACAGCGCCAAGACCGGCGAGTTCGACCACCTCGCCGAAGCCTGACTCCCCTCCCCCGTGCCCCGGCGGTGGGCCGGGCACGGGGACCCCGTTCAACCCACTCGCCCCGCCAGTCCCAGCACGCGGTACCAGTGGCTCGTCTCCACGCCCTCCGCATCGAGCCCGGCCAGGTCCCGGAAGCGCTCCCCCGCGATCCACTCGAAGAAGAACTCCTCGACACTGCCCGCGACAGGCTCGACCCTGCACCCGGTGAACCAGATGCAGCCCTCGTCCGGCACCCTCCACACGCTGCCGTCGCGATCCACCAGCAGCGGGCTCGACGCGGCTTCCCCGAAGTAGAAGAACCGCGACGCGTCCTCCAGCACCCCACCACCGGGCAGCCCCGCTCCCTCCAGCCCCTCCGCCCACTGCCGGTCGGCCAACTCGTCGGCCCGGTAGAGCCGGCACGAGTGGTCCAGGTAGAGCCCGTCACTGGCCGCCATCAGCTCCCTGACCCCCTCGGGCGTCCCCGCCGGAACCGAGCTGCCGTCCCCGCCCTGCGGCACCTCACAATCCAGGAGCCCCAACTCCTCCCGGTACACCGCCAATGTGGACCGCAGAAGCCCCATCACCTCGAAGACGCCAGCCATCTCCCCACTCACCCCCAAAACGACAACCCCCTAAAGTCTCGCGCGGGAAGTCGACTGGGCCGACTTCCCGCGCAGAGAGCAAGCTCTCGGCCCGTACGCCAGGCATCCTGGGACACGAGCCGTCGTGGTAGCAGCACACGCACGGCAGAGGCTGTACCGGACTTGCTCCAGCCGTCACACAGCGCCGGAAAGGTAGACATGGAACAGCTCAACTGGCAGAAGTCGAGCTTCAGCGGCACCAACACCAACTGCCTTGAGATCGCCTCCGACGGTGAGCTGGTCTACCTCCGCGAGTCCGACGATCCGACCCGCATCGTCACCACTACCCGCCCCAAGCTCGCCATCTGGCTCCACAGCGCCAAGGCCGGCGAGTTCGACCACCGGGGCACGGGGCCTCCGGGTCAGCTCACGCGTCGGGGTGTGCGGACAAGGCGAGCCAGTCAGTCCACGAGATCCCCCGGCCGAGGAAGCGCGGCTGCTCGAACGGCCAGTCGGCGGCGATCCACTGCGGCACCAGCGCGTCCAGGGCCCGCTCGACCTCGCTGCCCACCAGGTCGTCCACCACCCACCAGGCGATCTCGCCGTCGGCGCCGGTCTTCGCGGGCGGGTCGATGTAGACGCAGCCGAGCAGGGCCGTCTCCGCCTCGTCGAGCAGCGCGTAGTTGAACGACTGGTGTGCGGCGATCTCCTTCTCGTGCCGCAACAGATCGGCCTGGTTGGCCTCGAAGGTCATGGTGGCCGCGGGCCAGCCCCAGGCCGGACCGAAGACGGTCCACAGCCGCTCGCGCGAACCCATCACGGCCGGATAGTCGAGCGGCGCGTCCGCCTCCCGGACCGGCCGCAGGTGGTGGCGCCCGCCGGGCAGTGGCACGTGGACGGGGTGGACGAAGTCATCGGGTAGCCAGCTCATGGCGCCCGACCGTAGCACCGTGCCGGCGCCCGCCCCCCTGGTTTTCTCCCCGCCAACCGGCCGCTCCCGCCGCCCCGGCGCAAGGCTCGTCTCCACACCTTCCGCATCGAGCGCCCGGCCAGGTCCCGGAACCGCTCGAAGACGCCAGCCATCTCCCCACCCACCCCCAGATCAACAACCGCCTAAAGCCTCGCGTGGGAAGTCGACTGGGCCGACTTCCCGCGCAGAGAGCAACCTCTCGGCCCGTACACCAGGCATCCTGGGACACGGGCCGTCGTGGCAGCAGCACGCGCACGGCAGAGGCTGTACCGGACTTGCTCCAGCCGTCACACAGCGCCGGAAAGGTAGACAAGGAACAGCTCAACTGGCAGAAGTCGAGCTTCAGCGGCGACAAGGCGGACTGCGTCGAAATCGCGTCCGCTGGCGACCTCGTCTACATCCGCGAGTCGGACGACCCCACCACCATCGTCGCCACCACCCCCACCAAGCTCGCCGCCTGGCTCCGCAGCGCCAAGGCCGGCGAGTTCGACCACTTCACGGCCCTGAAAGTGCCCGCCGGGGAGCCCGACGTTGAGATCCCCCGGCACGTCCTGGAGGAGGCTGTCCGTGCTCTTGGACGGTGACCAGTGGCGCACCCACTTCGACGGCTACCAGCACGATGCCTTCCGCTTCGAGGCCCCGCCCGCCTACACCATGCCCAAGGAGGCCGAGAACCTCGCGCGTTTCCTGCGCGGCGAGCCGAAGCCGACCGGGCAGAACGCGGCGTGGCACCGGCGGGTGCACGGCTTCGTCTCCTCCGGGCGGACGATCGGCCGCGTCCGCGTGGTGCGCCGGCCCCTCACGGACTACCAGCGGTACCAGTTCGCCTGGGGCATTCCCGGCAACATCACCGCGGGAGAGGACATCCGGATCCTGGACGCCACCGAGCGGGATCTCGGGATCCCCGACCAGGACTGGTGGCTGTTCGACGGTTCCTCGGCCGTCCACCTGAACTTCCGGCCTGACGGCACCCAGATCAACCGTGAACTGGTCACCGGCGACATGCGCCAGTACCAGGAGTGGAAAGAGCTCGCCCTGGCCCACTCCGTACCGTTTCTCGAATTCCTGAACACGCTCGGGTGACACTCGACCCGGACCAGCCCGACCGACGGCCGTCTACCACCGCTTCCATCTCCGCCAACTGATCTACTCCCAGTAGCAGTTGAGCCCTAGCCCAGCCGGAGGATTCCCAGTGAGCATCTCAGGCGAAGACTTCGAGAACCTCTTCTCGACGTTCCAGCGGGAGGCGTTCCGACTGGAAACGCTTGACGATTACAGCGGGTCATCGAACGCGGCGAGCCTCCGCGCGTTCCTCGATGGTGAACCGCAGCCGGCCGACTACAACCAGGAGTGGGTGGATGAGGTCCGGGCGAACACCGCCGGCGGGAAGCGCATGTACCGGGTCCACATCCTCTCCCGGCCGCTGACCCCCTACCTCCGGTTCGAACTCGGCTGGGGATACGCCAAGAACGCCACCGCCGGGGAGGAGTTCTTCATCCTCGACACCACCGACCAGCCGAATCCGCTCGATGGTGTTCCCGACTTCTGGGTGTTCGACGAATCCACCGTCATCACCATGCGCTACGGCGACGGCGGCACGTTCGTCGACGCCGACAGGGAGTCGACCACCGAGAAGTGGCTGGGGTACCGCGACCTCGCCCTGAGCCGTGCGGTGCCCTTCGCCGAGTGGTGGGCCCGGCACGGAAGCGAGTGAGAGGAACGGACCTCGAATAAGCCTTCAAGCCTTGCGGCTACCATCGCGCAGGAAGTCGGCCTGGCCGACTTCTCACGCACGCGATGGGGCTGGGTCCGCGTCGCCGCTTCGGCTGAACCGAAGCGGCGACGGAGGACTGATGCCGAACCTTCGGCCTCAGACGGACTTGGCATCAGACAAGAAGTCGTCCGCAACGGCGTCCATCAGCAGTTCGTCGCAGGGACGGCCCAGCCAGTAACCCGACTGCCGCAGTCGGCCGGCGGACTGGAACCCGGCCTTCTGGTAGGCAGCGACACCCACCGCGTTCGGCTCCAGGACCTTGAGCCACACCATGCGCAGGGCCGTGTACTCGAAGGCCCAGCGGAGCGTCAGCTCAGTGGCCTCAGCGGCGAAGCCCTTCCCGCGTGCCTCAGGGGCAAGGAGGATGACGTACTCGGCGGTCCGCACGACCGGATCGATCTGGAGGGTCGTGATGCCCACCGGGGTGTGGCCGTCGGCGGTGACCACCTCGAACTGGGGGTAGTCGCGGTTGCGGCCCTGGGCCTCCCAGCCACCGGCGCGGACCTCCCAGGACTGGGCGACCTGCGTGCCGAAACCGAGGATCGTGCCGGGGTCATTCTCCCAGCGGTGGTAGTCGGTCAGGTGGTCACGGTTGGTCATCGCCAGGCTGACGCGCTTACCGGGCAGCAGGATGTTCGGAGTGGGCATCGGGGCCTCGTTCCAGGTCGGTTGGTGCGTTGATCGGCGTGTAGTCGCCAGTGTGCTCGGGTTCTTCGACCGGCAGGCCGTGAACGTCACAGATCCAGGCGTGCAGCCGTATCGGGTCGGTGGCCACCCCGTGCCGCCAGGCACCCCCACGGCCGCCGAGCGCGAGCAGGAGCGAGGCCGCGGTGGACTCCTCCAGGCATGCGACGCGGGCCGGGCACGGACGAGCGGCCCAGCGGACCGAGCGTATCGCCAGGCGGGCGTGGGCCGTTGTCGGCAACGGGAGGTTCCCGCCGAGTTCGGCGAGGTGGCGCAGGCGGCCAAACCTCGATCCCCGGCGGCCGGCGGTGCGAACGGCAAGGGTCGTCGCCAGCACGGCAGCAGCAGCCAGGCGCCAGGCCAACGGCGGTGGGACGAGCGCCTCCAGGCGGGCGGGGGACTCGCTCGTGCCCCAGGACACCTCCGAGTCCCTGACCGTCACCGGAACCGGAGCCGAGCTCTGCTCCAGCGCAGCGAGCCAGCGAGCGAGTGCCCCACCCGTGAGGACGATCGTCTCGCCGGTCCGGTAGTTGACGACGACGCCCGCCCGGCCGGTCAGGGCGGTGCGCGTGTGCGAAGTCGGCACGGGCGTGGTCACGCTGTCTCCTCCCACTGAACCGCCTGTCCGGCAGCCGTCGAGGACCGGAGCCACAGCTCCGTGCCGAGGACGGGTTCGATCAGCCCCCACGGGATGTCAACGCCGAGCACGGCGTTGCCCAGCAGCGAGCGCAGGGCCGCCGGGTGGACGAGGCCAAGGTCCGCGAGGTAGCCGCCCGTGAGATCCAGGACGCCAGCCTTGTTCGCGCGCAACCCGTGGTGGTGGTCGGCCGCGAACACCCCCTTGGCCCCCCGCTGGAGGACAGCGGGAGGCAGGAGACGAGCCGCAACATCGGTCAGCAGGGGCTTGTACCGGTGCGCGGACCATCGCTCGGGCGCAGGTGTGGCGAGGACGGATTCCACAATGCGGGTGTCTGTGAAGGGGCTGTGCATCTCGATGCCGTGCGCGGCAGCGAGCTGGTTCTCCGTCGCGGCGCTGCGGCCGACGTAGCGGGCCTCCTCCAGGAGGTGGCGGTCCGCGTACCCGAGGCCATTCACCTCCGAGTACGGAGCGGTAACGGCGTCGGCCAGATCGAGCGAGTAGCGGGTGAGCCACGGCCTTGGCGCCGATGCCCCACCGAGCTTGCCCGGGGCATTGCAAGCGGCGGCCATCGCCGTCCAGGGGCTTGACCGGTAGAGGCGCGCCCATGCCTGTGCGTCGCCGGCCAGGCGCAGGAAGCGGCCCGATCGTGCCAGATCGGCCATGTGCACGGGCGGTGGCATGAACAATGAGTCGCCACCGTCCCCCGTCAGATGGACGTCAATGCCCTCCGAATCCAACATGTCGAGCTGTGCGCCCAGTTGGGCATGAACCATGGCGGACGGCGCTGGTTCGTCCGTCAGCGGGAGGGAGCCGAGGCCGGTGAACGGCAGGTGCTCCGGGCCCAGGGCCATGAAGCGGTGGCGGATCACGGGAAACACGCGGGCGACGGCACGGGCGTGGTCGATGTCTCCACCGCTCTCCCTGCCCTTGGGGTGGTAGGTCAGACCGGTGACCGGACCGCATTGGGCGGCGAGGGCCGCCAGAGTGCTGGAGTCCAGGCCACCCGACAGATCGGAGGAGGCCGCACGGCCGGAAACCCGGATGCGGACGCCGCCCGCCAGGTCGGCACGCAGTCGTCGCACGGCATCGGCCCAGGCGAGTTCGGGCACCCGCCAGAACGGGGTGAAGCCGGAGACGCCGGAGGCGGTGGCCGACCAGCGGTGTCCCGGCGGTACCTGCTCCACTCCCGTCCACGCCGACCGGCCGGGAACCCAACCGGTCGGGTTGGCCAGGTACGCGGCCAGCCAGGCAGTATCGGGCTCGGCGTCGAGCAGGGAGGCCAGCGCGAGCGAACTCGACGCCCACACCGGGGCCCCGTCCCTCCGGGCGGTGTAGACAGGGGCGGCGCCCGCCGGGTCGGCCCACACCGTGCACACGCCGTACCCGTCATCGAAAACCAGGGTGTACGCGCCAGCCCAGGCCGTAGCCGCCATGTCCAGAGCAGGTAGGTCCGCAGACCAGACAAGGCGGATCAGCTCAGCGTCCGTCGCCCCGCACGGGCCGAACACAGCCAGGCGCCGCCCACCCGTTTCCTTCGCCGAGCGCACAGGAGCACCTGCCGACCAGGCCAACGGCCCACGCCAGACAACCCGTGCACCGACCGGCACCCGGGACGGAGCAGAACGGGAAATCGACCCGCCGAACAAGCTCATGTGATCACCTCCGTGCAGTGAGCGCGAGAGTGGTGCGGCGGCACCCCCCGGGGGTCGTGAGGTGCCGCCGCAGTACTGTCAGGCGTTGTAGGGCGAGCGCTTGCCCTCAACACTCTGGTTGTTGCTGCCCTTCGTCAGGACCGCCGCGTCTCCCAGGACGACGGCCTCCTCCTCCGGCTCGGGGTCGAGCTGGGCGAAGTCCTCCATGGTGTTCACCTCCCTTCGTTGCCGTAGGGCGTGGCGGGTCCACTCCCCGTCACGGTGGTGCGACCCCCCGACCCCGGTGTCGTCGTCGGGGCCGGGGGGAGTCTTGAGGTGAGCCAATGCTCAGGCCGGCGGCTCGTGGTCCGGTGCCGCCAGCGAGATGTGCGCCAGGCCGTGGTGGTCGGCGTCCAGTTGGTTCACCGCGGCGGTTCCTAGGAGGAACACCGTGACCACGTGACCGAGCGCCCAGACCCCCGTCAGCACCGCGCCAACGGGATCACGACGCTCGCCATGGTGTTGGCCGCGAGCCCCAGTTCCGTCCGAGGTCATGGCGTCGCCGTCCTCAGCGCGAACCAGACCCACTTGCCGAACGGGGCCCAGTCCACTCCCCAACGGGACGAGAGGGATTCCACCAGGCCGAGGCCATACCCGGACTCCGCCTGACCCTCCGGCTCCGTGCGGCACGGCAGTGCGCGGGACGAGTCCCGGACCCCCACCCACACCGACGCCTCCTGTCGGTCCACCGAGACGGAGATCCGCGAACACCCCGTGTGCTTGGCCGCGTTGGCAACCAGTTCGGTCACCAGCAGCTCAGCCACGTCCGCAAGGTACTCAAGGGACCATGCCGTCAGAGCGGTAGTCACCAACTTGCGTGCGGTCCCCGCAGATTCGGGATGGCAGCGCAGATGGAGCAGGCACCCGAGGTCACCAGACCGTACTACCGGGATCTCGATGTGCTCGGTACCTGATGGGTCGGCGGTTTTGATCAGACTCATCGGTAGAACCGCTCCCCTCCATCAGTCGGGCTCCCGGCGTCCTCCCGGAAGCGATCCCAGAATCCCGTGGCAGGTGGTGTCGAAATAAGGCCAGCGCGTGTACCCACGATGGGTAAACTCGCGGTCAGTTATCTCACGTGACACTGAGCAATGATCTTCCTTGCGCTGAGGGGCAGCTGGCCATGAGCGAGTCCACTCCGTCACCAGGGCTTCCGCGTCGGCTGCTCACGGACCCCGAGATGGTGGCGGCATGCGCGGAGAGAGACTTCGCGTTGATCTTCCAGCTCGCCAAGCGCAAATGCGGTTTCCACCCTTCACGCGTCGCCCGAGCGTGCGAGCTGACACCCAGCAGGGTGGGCGAGGTGATGAAGGGCCGACCGAAGATCACCAACATGACCGTCATCGAACGCATCGCAGACGGCCTACGGATTCCGGGACGGATGCTCGGCCTGGCGGACCGCAGTTGGGAACCGTCACCGATCCCACGCCGGGACCCAACACCGGTGGTCGAGCCTGCCCGTACCCCGTTGCCGGTCGTGGATTCGCGTTCAGGCAGCGATCTCGACAACATCCTCGCCATCGCGGCGGGCACGCGGGTCACGCCCAACGTCCTGCGGTCCCTCCAAGCGTCCATCGAGGACTACTGGCGGCGCGATGACCAGCACGGCGGCGAAGCGCTCCGGCCAGCGGTAATCGGTCAGCTCAGATACGTCACGGGCATAATGCGCGACACCGCCGATCCCAACTACCGGCGCAGCCTGCACGGCATCGCTGCCGAGCTCGCACGCCTCACAGGGTGGACGTACTTCGACGCACGGCAGTACAACACCGCGCAGGGATACTTCACTGAGTCGCTTCGGCTCGCACGAGAGATCGACGACCGCCCCTTCATCGCCAACGTGTTGGCCTGTCTCAGCCTCCAGTCGACCTACCAGGACAGGGCACAGGACGCGATCACGCTCGCCCTAGCCGCGCAGGACAGCGCGCGCCTTGTCGGCGGTACGCCGAGGCTACTGGCCATGCTGTCGATGCGCGAAGCCTTCGGCCACGCGAGCGCACACGACCAGGCGTCGACCCACCGCGCGATCACCGAGGCGCAACAGCACTTCGAGCGCATCCGCGAGGGGGACGACGACCCCGCATGGGTCGAGTACTTCGACCGCACCAAGCTCACTGTGGACACCGGCATCGCCCTCGGCCAGCTGGGAGACGCGACCGCCGCCGAACCCCTCATCGCCGAAGCCTTACGGGCCGAACCGACGACGAACCTCCGGGGCCGCGCGTTCCACAGTTTTTGGCTCGCACGCACCCAGCTCCAGCAGCGGCAGGTCGAGTTGGCGTGCGCGACCGCCACGGAAGCCGCCGATCTCGCGGCAGTGATCGAGTCCCCCCGAGTGGTCGCCCACCTCCAGGAGTTCCGCCACCTGCTCAGGCCCTACCGGGCCAATGCCTCAGTAGCGACGTTGGCCGACCGGATCACCAGTGCGGCCGGCTGATCAAAGGCCAGCCTCGTCCAGCAGCAGGTGGAGCACGCCCACGAGCGTGCCACTGCTGACGATCTCGCGACGGTTGATCATGCCGCGCAGATCGGACAGGGGAATCCACTCGATCCGGTCGGACTCGTTGCGCTCGGTCGGCGGTCCCACGTACTCCGCGGCGTCGGCCCGGAAGACGAAGTGCTCCGAGTCGGTGATCCCGTTCGCCGGCTGCGCGTAGATCAGCGGCTTCACGTCCGAGACCTTCCAGCCGGTCTCCTCCAGTGCTTCACGGGCCGCAGCCTCCGCCGGGGTCTCATCCGGCTCGACCAGGCCCATCGGGAGTTCCCAGGCCCAGGTGTCGGTGATGAAGCGGTGCCGCCACATCATGAGGACCTGCTTCTCGCTGTTCACGATGGCGGCCACGGCCAGGTGCCGCAGCTTGACCACGTGGTACTCCCAGCGGCGCCCGTCAGGCTGCTCGACGTCGGCCAACCACAGGTTCACCCAAGGGTTCTCGTAGATCGGACGTTCCCCGTGGATCTTCCACTGCATCGCTGCGACCCCTCTCGACGGACCATCAGCATGTCAGACGCCGCAGGCTGGGCAAGCGGCTTCCAACCCGGTTGCGTCACACTGACGAATAGGGGCACCTTGCTCGCAGCCGTGGGGCCCAGGAGCCGCCAAACCGATCGGGAGGACAGCGTGCGTAGGAAGTCGGCGGGGCCGACTTCCTACGCACGCAATGAGGTTGGAGCCCCGTCGCCGCTTCGGCGGAGCCGAAGCGGCGACGGGGGCGGGGTGGGGCGGAGGGGTGGGTGTGGGGGCGGGGGGTGGGAAACGGCGGGATCTCTTGTCAGCGGTGGGAACGAGGAGCGGGTTTCAGGGGCGGCCGCGCCGCAGGACGGCCTCGGCCAGGTCGACGGCCTCCCGCACCGGCACCAACCGGCAGTCGGCGGCGCCGATGCGGGCCGTGGTGACGCTGCGGGCGGTGCGCAGGACCTCGGCGCCGAGGCGGCCGAAGTGGAGGTCGTCCAGGTCGGGGGCCCGGAAGGTGGTCCAGCCGTCCACGCCGACGCACCGGTACTCGCGCACGGTCACGTCGGGCATGCGCAGGTCGGCGAGGTGGAAGGCGGTGAAGCGGTCCATCGGGACGCCGAGCATCAGCACCCGGGCGTCCAGGTCGTAGAGCCGTCCGAGCGGCGACTCCGGGCCGAGGTGGGAGGTGAGCGGGTGGTGGGCGGTGACCTCGTGGGCGAGCCGGCCCACGGCGGCCCAGGAGGTCTGCGGGTGCCGGCTGCGCAGGGCGCCCGGCCAGGAGCGGACGGCTTCCGACAGCGCCCCCATGGAGGGCGAGGCCGGGGTGGTGGCCGGGTCGAAGCGGGGCATCCGGGCCTGGTAGTCGGCCACCTCCGCCGGGGAGAGACCGGCGGTGGCGGACTGGTGGATGCGGGAGGTGGCGGAGTTCTCGGGCGTGGCGGTGTAGGCGACGAGGGTGCCGTCGGGGCCCAGGGCGTCGAGCAGGGCCTCGACCACCCCGGCCGCCCCGCCGGGCACCGGTCCGAGGGAGCGCAGCGATGCCTGGACGTGCAGCACCGTGCCGGGACGGACCCCGAGGTCGGCGAGGTCGCGGACGAGGGGGTGGACGGGGGAGGCGACGGCGACGCCGCCGCCGGCGCGGGGTTCGGTGAGGATGGCGTCTCCCGGGGGGTGAGGGCCCCGGGCGGGGGAGGTCCCGGGGCGGCGCGGGTGGGAGGTCAGACCCCGGCCCGTTCCCGCCGTACCCGGTCGGCCGCCTGCTCGGCGGCGGCGGGCAGCGACAGGTCGAGCCAGGGTGCCACGGTGGCACGCATGCCGTCGGCGAAGCGCAAGCCGGTCCCGGTCAGGGCTCCGGAGGTCGCCAGCCGCTCCACGGCCTCGGCGGTGTACCGCCGCCAGAGCGCGAACTGCTCCCGCGCCCGGTCGGCGGCCGTGCCCGGCAGTCCGTCGTACGCCAGGGTGCGGGTGCCCCAGTACTCGGTGACGGCCAGGTGGGCGTACGTGCCCTGGAGCAGCCCTTCGAGCGGCCGGGGGTCGGGCCGCCAGGGGGCGAAGTACAGGGTGGGGTCGGCGCGGTCGTACAGGTCGGTCAGGTCCAGCACCGCGCCGAGTTTGACGTGCTGGAACTCGTGCGCGAGCAGCAGGGCGAGGGTCGGCGCGGTGGCGGGCCGGGCGATGCCGACGGCGCCGTACGCCTGCCGGGCCGCCGAGCTGACGTCCCGGCCGGTCGGACCCGGCCGCAACGGGGTGACCGTCGTCAGGCCGGCCCGGATGCCTTCCGCGTACCCGGGCAGGTCGCGCCCGAGCAGCTCCCAGGCTTCGCGCAACGCGCCCGTCCAGTCGAGCAGTTCGCTCTCGGAGAGGTGGTCCGCGACGGGGTGGTCGTGGCAGTCGCGCAGCGGGTCGGCGTCCTCCAGGGCGACCGTCCAGCCGCCGGCCAGCCGGACCCTCCGCAGCGGTTCGTCCAGTTCGGTGCGTACCGTGCCGTCGGACGCCCGGACCGCGAGGCCGCCCGCCCGCCCGGTGACCACGGCCTCGCCGTCGGGTACGGCGATCCGGCCGAGCGTCGGCAGGTGCAGCCAGCCGCCGCGTACGGGCACGGCCACGGCGTCGCCCCGGCCGGCCCGCACGGCGGCCGCCGCGGCGAGCGCGGTCAGCGGGCCGAGTCCGGCCTGGAGGTCCCCGGCGAGGCGGCGGGCCGCCCAGGCGCGGGCGTACGGGTGGCCGAGGACGGCGTCCACGGCGGCGGGGGCCGCCGTGTCGAGCTCGGCCAGCAGGGTCCACGCTTCGGCCCGCCCCTGTCCGGAGGCGTCCCAGGCGGCGGCCAGCATCGCCCGGGTGAGGGCGAGTTGGGAGCGGCCGAGCGCGGCGACGGTCTCCGCGCTCCCGTATCCGCGCGCGAGTTCGTCGAGTTGCGACGGGGCGAGCGCGCCGGGCAGCAGCGGTTCGGCCTCCGGCGACGGCGCACCGGGCACCCCGGGCACCCCGGCCGGCTGCGCGGGCACACCGTCGCCGGAACTCCCGCTCCCCGCAATGCCCTTGATGAACGTCATGAGATCACCGCAGTAGACGGAGGGATGGTCGAAGCTGCCTCCCCCATCGTCGCTCCGATAGCGGTGGGCGTACAGCCCGCCACCGCAGGAGCGGACCACGGAGCAGGCGCGGCAGGCCTCGCTCAGTCCGGCCAGGCCGGACTGCCGGGCGGCGATGCCGGGGTGGCGGGCGAGGTCGTCGAGGCTGTGCGCGAAAACGTTCATCCCGGTGGCGGGCGCGCCGTCGTACGCGGTCTTCAGGCTGTCGGCCTGCTCGAAGGTCCCGTCCGTCTCCAGGACGGCCAGGTCGGAGGGCTCCAGTCCGAGCGACTCGGTGAGGCTGGAGAACCCCCGCAGGGTCCGGTGCACGGACTCGAAGGTCCGTACGGCGAACGGCTGCCCGTCCGCGTCCCACAGCCCGTGGACGGTCAGCAGCCAGTCGGCGTACGGGGTGGCACCCAGCTCGGCGGGGCGCCCGGGCGGCTCGTCCCAGGTGGCGTGCGGGAGCAGGAAGTCCACGGCGGGCGGCCGGAGTTCGGCCAGCGCCCGGTACACGGCCACCGGGTCGTTCCGGACGTCCATCGTGCACAGCAGCCCGGCGAACAGGTGCCGGTACCCGGGTTCGTTCAGCAGCGCGACGGCCCGCAGCACCTGCGGGTGGCTGCTGCGTCCGTCGGCGAACCGCCGGTGGCGGTCGTTGGCGGCCTTGTCGCCGTCCAGCGAGATGCCGACCTTGATCTCCTGCTCCGCGAACAGCGCGCAGAAGTCCCGGTTCAGCAGCACGCCGTTGGTGTGGATGCGCAGGTCGAGGGCGCAGCCGGGCGGGAGTGCCGCCCGGAGCGCCTCGGCGGCGCGGCGCAAGCGGTCCGGGCCGGCGAGCAGGGGTTCTCCCCCGTGCAGGACGACCCGGACGGCGGGCAGCCGGTGGGCGGCCGCGTGCTCGCCGATGCGCTCGGCGGCCTTGGCCAGGATCCCGTCCGCGATGACCTTCGGCCGGGACCGCCAGCTGCTGTCCGCGTGTTCGTAGACGTAGCAGTGGTCGCAGGCCAGATCGCACCTGCTGTGCATCTTGACCACGAACTGTGTCAACGGCAGCGGAATCGACGTCGTCATGGAACTGTCCGGTTCGCTTCGATCGGCTCGGTCTGCTCGGCCTGGGCTCCGCCGGGAGTTCCGGGCCGGGTCAGATCGAGGAGTTGAAGGCTGCGACCGGCACGAGGCCGGAGTCCGCGCCGGGGAGCGCGCGCTGGAGCCGGGAGGCGAGCTCTTCCGCGCCGAGTGCGGCGAGGTCGGCGAGCGAGGGGCGTTCCGGCGTCTCCTGAGGGTCAGTGAGCTTGCCGGCCGGCCTGGTGCTGGTTACCGGAGTCATATTCGTTTCCTTAGGCGCGGTTAGGACCTGCCGAGGGTGGGTAAGCCCACCCGGTTGCGACCAATGTAGTGCCCGCGAAGACTCCGCGCGGCACCTTGCGGACTCACGTTGGGCTCCCCGGGCTGCCGACGTCGTACGACAGCGCTTTGGGCCCCCAGAATTCACCCGTTCAGCGGTCGCGCACTTCGCCGTGGCGCGCGCCGAAGCGCGTCGCCGTGGCCCGTGCCCGAACAACCACACGGACCAGCCCCTGGTCACACCCCGGGAGTGCCCCGGGAAGCACCGGAACAATCGCCCCGCCGGGCCAAGCATCCGGCAAGCCGGATTCATTCCCCCGGCCCGCCGAGCGCCCGGACGGCCCGCACCAGCTCCCCGGTGAACTCCAGCCCCGCCGCCGTCAGTTCGCCGCAGCTCAGGAGCGTCTCCCCGGCGCTCAGGGTGTGTGTCCGCCAGCGGACGGACTCCCCCCGCGCACGTGCGAGGTCGCCCGCCCCCGCAGCCGCCTCCGCCCGCCAGAAGTCCGCCACCCCCAGGTGCGCGTACGCCCCCTGGAGCAGCGCCCCGGCCGGGCGCGGGTCGGGCCGCCAGGGGGCGTGGTAGGCGGCCGGGCCGTTGGGGCGGTGCAGCGGCACCAGGTCCAGCAGGGCACCGAGTTGGACGTGCAGGAACTCGTGCACCAGGGCCAGCGCCAGCAGCACCGGATCGTCCGGCAGCGAGGCCGCCACCGCGCCGTACGCCCGCCGGGCGGCGGCGCTGACCGCCTCCCCGCCGGGGGCGGGCCGCAGCGGCACGACGGTGGCCACGCAGGCCGCGACGGCCCGTGCGTGGGGGCGGTGGCGGCGCACCAGGATCTCCCAGGCCTCGGCCAACCGCCGCTCCCAGAGGGCGAGTTCCGCACTGCCCAGCGGACCGGCCGGCGGGCGCCCGTAGTCCACCCGGCGCGGACCGGCGTGGTCGAGCGACGGCGCCCAGCGCAGCCCGTCGCACTCCAGCGTGAGGGCCGGGCCCGGGGCCGGGCGGAGGAACTCGCCCAGCCCGCCGAGCGGGACGTCCTCCCCCGCCGCCGCGCCACGCAGGCAGTCGGCCGCCCAGGCGTCCAACTCGGGCCGCAGCAGCACCTCTTCCCAGCGCGCCCGGTCGCTCCGCTGCAGCGCCCGCACCCGGGCGTACGCCTCCCGGTAGCCGTCGTGCCCCGGCACCGCCCGGCGCAGCGCCAGCAGCAGCAGCGCCCGCTTGCTCAACTGCCCGGCGCGCAGCAGCCGGACGGCCTCCGGCCCGCCGCGCGCGCCCGCGACCGCCCGGAACGTCGCCCGGTCCACCCCGTGCCGGGGCAGCCCGTCCGCCCCGCGCGCGACCGGCACCCCGGCCGCCACCACCTCGTCCGTCCCCGCCACCGTTCCTCCTCGTGCGTACGGCCTCCGGCCCGGTCGGCCGGCCCATCGCCCAACCCGCCCCGACCGCGCGCGGTCTCCCCGCGCCGGGACGGATCAGCCGGACGGCGGCCGGGCATGACCCGGACGGGTGAGCCGAGGGGCCCCTCGACGCTCCCGACCCACCGACCCGACCGCCGCCTGCCCGGGCGCCCCCGCCAGCTCCGCCACCCCCGCCCGCAGCCTCCCCGCCATGTGCCGGATCAGCCGGTCCAGGTCCGCGCAGTACACCGACGGCTGCCCGAAGCCGCCCGCCGCGTACCGGTGGGCGTACAGCCCCCCGCCGCAGACCCGGGCCAGCGGGCAGCCGGCGCAGACCGGCCCGAGGCCCGCGAGGCCGCGCTGGCGGGCCCGGAAGGCCGGGTGGGCGCCCGCCCGGGCGAAGCCGTGCCGCCACACGTCCAGACCGGTCCCCGGGGCGCCGTCGTAGGCCACCTTGAGGCTGTCCGCCTGCTCGATCGCCCCGTCCGTCTCGACCACCACCAGGTCGACGGGCGCCAGCCCGACCGCCTCGCTGGCGGCCCGCCCGCCGAGCAGCAGCACCGCCAGCTCCTCGAACAGCCGCACCCCGGTCTCCCGGCGCGGCGCGCCGTACCAGCGGTCGAAGGCGGCGATCAGCCACTCCCCGTACGGCGCGGGCTCCGTGCCCGTCGGCGGCGCGTGCGGCACCGTCCGGGGCGGGGCGCCCGGCGGCGGCTCCCGCCAGGTCGCGTGCGGCAGCAGCAGGTCGAGCCGGGGCGGCGCGAACTCCAGCAGCGCCTCGTAGGTGGCGACCGGGTCGGAGGCCAGGTCGACGACGCACAGCAGGCCGGCGAACAGCTCCCGGTGCCGGTCGGAGCCGAGCAGCCGCACCGCCTCGGCGGTGCGCGCCCAGCTGCCCGCGCCGGAGGGCAGCCGGCGGTGCCGGTCGTGGCCGGCCGGGGTGCCGTCCAGCGAGACCCCGACGGCGACCCGGTGGCGGTGCAGCACGTCGAGCAGTGCCGGTTCGTCCAGCAGCCGCAGCCCGTTGGTCTGCACGGTGAACCGCACCCGGGGCCGGACGGCCGCCAACTCGCCGAGCAGCGCGTCCAGATGGGCCGCGCCGACGAGCAGCGGCTCGCCGCCGTGCAGCACCACGGACACCTCGTCCAGCCCGTGCTCGGCCGCGTGCTCGTCGATCCGCCGGGCGGTGCGGCGGACGGTCGCGAGCTCCATCCGCCGCGGCCGCCCGCGCCAGCTCTGGTCCGCGCCCTCGTACACGTAGCAGTAGTCGCAGGCCAGGTTGCACCGACTGTGGATCTTCAGCAGGAACTGCCGGAACGGCACCATGCCCGTGAGCCTAGGCCACCGGCCCCGGAGCGCGGACCACCGCACCTGACGGCCCGTCACACGTGCGGCGGCTCCACGTCGGAGTCCAGCCGCGTGCCGGCCCGCACCGCGATCGTCGTCGGGTGCTCCTCCCCCAGGGTGACCCGGGCCCGCCGGATGCAGTCCGACCGCAGCTCCGCGGCCCGCTCGGCGTACCCGAGGGCGGCCAGCGACAGCGCGAGGTTGGAGTTGATGCCGATGGCGTCGTAGTGGTCCTGGCCGAGGGCGGCGGTCATCAACGGCTCGGCCTCCAGCTCCAGTTCGAGCGCGGCCTGGAGCTCCCCGGCCAGCGACAGGTCGTTGGCGTGGTTCATCATCGCGATCGGGATGTAGAGGTGGTGGGCGCCGAGGACGCGGCGGAACTGCGCCAGCGTACGGCCGGAGAGCTCGCGCGCCTCCGCCGCGCGCCCCGCCAGCCGCAGGTACACCGAGAGGTTGTTGGCGCCGGCCAGCGTCACCGGGTGGTCCTCGCCCAGGTAGTCGCGGTACCGCAGCAGCGCCCGCTCGGCCAGCGGGATCGCCCGGCCGGTGTCGCCGAGCGCGTTGAGGTCGCTGGCCAGGTTGGTGGCGGCGGCCAGGGTGTCGGGGTGCTCGGCGCCGTTGATGTCCAGGTAGCGCTGGTAGATGTCCTCGTCGATCTCCAGGGCCTCGTGGTACCGGCCGGCCCGGCGCAGCGCCACGGCGAGGTTCTTGCGGGCGCGCAGGGTGTCGGTGTGGCCGTCGCCGATGGTCTGCTGGTAGATCCGGACGGTCTCCTCCAGCAGGTCCAGGGCCTCCCGCAGCCGCCCGGTCTCGCGCAGGTCGCGGGCGTAGTTGGAGGCGGAGGAGAGCGCGTAGAGGCTGTGCGCGCCGAGCGCGTCGCGCTGCTGGAGGTAGTTGCTGCGGTGCCGTTCCAGGGCGGCCCGGCGGTCGCCGGCCAGGTAGTCGGAGACGGCGAGGTTGTTGGTGATCATCAGGGTGCGCGGGTGGTCCGGGCCGAGGGTGCGCCGGGCGGCGTCCAGGGTGCGGCGGTCGAGCGCCCGGGCCTCGTCGTAGCGGCCGAGGAAGCGCAGGTCGGCGCCGAGGCTGTTGGCGACGGCGAGGGTGTGGGAGTGCTCCGGGCCCAGGGTCGCGGTGAAGCGGTCCAGGATGTCCCGGTCCATCTCGTACGCCTCCTGGAGGGCGCCCTGGGAGCGGCGGATGTTGCTCAGCTGGGTGCGCAGCATGAGCGTCTGGGCGTCGTTGTCGACGTCGAAGTCGGGCCCGCCGTAGCCGTCCTGGCGCCAGTGCTCCAGGGTGCGCTCGGCCAGTTCCCGGCCGGACTCGTGCAGGCTGCGCTTCCACTGGTAGCGGACCGAGTCGATGATCCACTGCCGGACGTCCTCGTCGGCGCTGTCGAGCGCCCCGGACGGCCAGAGGTGGGGCAGGAGTTCGGCGTACTCGGCCCAGTTCGCGGGCACGTCCGGGTCGCCGGGGTTGGCGGTGGCGAGCGCGGCGTGGACGACGCCGCGCAGTTCGGCCCGCCGGTCCTCCTCGACCTGGTCCCGCAGCACGGCCTGGACGAGCCGGTGCACGGTGATGGTCTCGCTGCCCTGGTCGGTGCGGGCGAGCCCGAACCGGTTGATGGCGCGCAGGAACTCGCCGATCGCGAGCTTGTCCCGGGGCGCGCGCGGGGGCAGCCGCAGGGCGCGGGTGACGGCCCGGCTGTAGAGCAGCCGCATCGGGATGGCGTCCGGGCCGAAGAAGGCGCAGATCTCCAGGATCTGGGCGGCCGGGGCGTTCATCCGGCGCAGTTCCTCGACCGAGATGCGCCAGGTCGCCGCGGCCGAGTGCGGGTAGTCGGCGGCGCGCAGCCGGGTGCGTTCCAGCATCTCGGTGAGCTCTTCGTCGAGCAGTTCGAGGTAGGTGGCGATCGGCATCGACGTCTCCTGGAGCCAGACGGCGGCCTGGCCGACGGCGAGCGGGAGGTCGCCGAGGCGGTGCGCGACCTGGTCGGCGTCCTCGGAGGAGAGGCCGCCGTTGAAGCGGCGCAGCAGCCGGACGCTCTCCTCGCGGAGGAAGACGTCGACCTCCACCAGGCCGGCGTGCCGGGCCCAGCCCTGGTTGCGGGAGGTGATCAGCACGTGCCCGCCGGAGGAGCCGGCCGGCTGCCAGGGGGCGAGCTCCTCGGGGGTGCCGGCGTTGTCGAAGACGAGCAGCCAGCGGCGGTACGGCTGGCCGCGGCGCAGCGCGTCGAGCACGGTGGCGGCGGTGTGGGCGACGTCGTCGCTGGTGGGCACGCCGAGCCGGGGCGCGAGTTCGGCGAGCTTCTGCGGGATGTTGGCGGGCTCCTCGGCGGGCACCCACCAGACCACGTCGTAGGCGGCCTTGAAGCGGTGCGCGTACTCGGCGGCGATCTGGGACTTGCCGGCGCCGCCGAAGCCGTAGAGCACCTGGCTGAGCACGGCGGCGGGCCCGCCGGTGAAGCGGTTGCGGAGCAGTTCCAGGAGCTTGCCGCGGCCGATGAAGGCCGCGTTGCGCGAGGGCGCGTCCTGGACCTGCGGGGCGGTGCCGGGGAACCGCGCCGGGGCGGCGAACTCCCCGCTGTCGGTGTCGGACTGGCGGCTGCTGCCGGGCGGCGGGCCGAGTTCGGCGTAGAGCTGGGACTCGGCGCCGACCGCGGAGGAGCGGACCAGGTCGGGCGCGGGCTGCCCGGCGAACGGGCGGGGCACCGGCTCGTCCGAGTCCTGGAGCCGGAAGGCGACCAACGCCGGTGAGCCGGAGGCCAGTTCGCGCCCCTGGAGGAGCTGCCAGACCTCGGCGGCCCGGGGCAGCGCGGTGTACTCGGGCGAGAGCAGCGCGAGCAGCCGGCCCTGGCCGTCGACCGGCCCGGCGACCTCGGGCGGCCGGGAGCCGGAGTACGGTTCGGCGGCGCTGTGCAGGGAGGTCTGGTAGCCGAAGCGGGTGAGCGTCCCGGCGGCCCACTCGGCCCACATCCGGTCCTCGGGCGCGTAGCTGACGAACACCTGGCGCGGCACCGCGCGGGCGGAGCGCAGGTAGGCGCCGTACAGCCGGCGGCGGGCCTCGGCGGTGAGCGGGCGCAGGGTGCGGACCCGGCCGTCGGTGATCCAACCGGCCAGCCGTTCGAAGGCGTTGAGCAGGCTGCGGGCCTCCTGCGGCCGGTCGGCGACGGTGGCGGGCACCTCCTCGTAGGCGTAGAAGGGCTTGTACGGCACCTCGACGTCGGCCCAGTAGGCGGCCCGGCGGTCGCCGGCCAGCCAGCGGCCGAGGTAGGGGGCGAAGGCCTCGCGGGCGTAGTCGCGGCCGGCCTCCAGGCGCTCCTGCTCGGCGTCCTCGACCCGCATCGGCACCGGCAGGACCCGGATCGCCCGTTCCTCGGCCTCGGCGATGGCGCGGGCGGCGTCGACGCCGCCGCGGATGTTCTGGACGCTGAAGGTGAAGCAGTCCACCACGGTGTCGGGCATCAGGACGGTGCAGATGCCGGAGGTGTCGCTGACGCCGGTGCGGCTGTCGATGAGCACGTAGTCGTAGCCGCGGGCCCAGCGTTCGCGCAGCTCGCGCAGGAACTCGCCGCCGCGGATGTCCCGGCCGTAGTAGAAGCTGCGCCAGTTGAAGCTGGTGACGGCCGCGCCGTAGGCGGCGTTCTGCCGGCCGGCGGGAAGGAAGTCGAGCCGGCCGCCGGGCGGCAGGTCGAGGGCGAGGCCGCAGACGTAGCCGTCCAGGCGCCCGGGCTCGTCCAGCCAGTCGGCCGGGGACTGCCCGACCGGCCCGGTGGCGGAGGGCAGCGCCTGCTTGACGTAGGAGCGCAGCAGGTCGATCAGGCCGTCGGTGGAGTGCAGTTCCGGGTCGACCAGCAGCGGGTGGTAGTACCGGTGGAGGCCGGGCGCCTCCAGGTCCCAGTCGACGACCAGGACGCGCAGGCCGCGGCTGGCGAGGATCCAGCCGACGTTGGCGAGCGCCATGGTGCGGCCGGTGCCGCCCTTGAAGGAGTAGAACGTGACGACCGATCCCGGTCCGCCGCGCTCCGGCTCCGCGCCGGGCTCAGTGGTCATCGTGCTTCTCCCCCCTCAGCGGGGCGGCGGTGTCCTTGCCCCGGCTCTGGTGCGGCAGGTCCGTGGAACCCGGGAGGCCCCGGTCGGTGCGTGCGGGCCCCTGGCGGGGCCCCGGCGGTCCGGCCGGGATGGCCAGTCCGGGCATCGCCGGGCCGGCGTCCGGGCCGCCGCCCGGACCGAAGCCGAAGGCGCCGCCGCCATCGTCCCCCCAATCCAGGTTGTCGTCCATGAGCTTGTTCTGGGCGACCGTCACCATGATGGTGAGGTCGCTGTCGAAGCTCTCCCGGCTCACTTTGACCCGGAACAAGTGCTCCAGGTCGCTCCGGCGCAGCCAGTTGCGCCGGAAGACGTCGCGCACGCCCGCCCAGAGCGCGTCGCGCTCCGGCCCGTCGGCCGGGTCGTCGCTGCCGGCGGGCACCATCACGCCGGTGACCGGGTGGTTCTGCTCGTCGTACGCGCGCAGCGCGGAGCGGTACCGCTCACCGCCGGCCACCCACGGGTCCACCAGCAGGATGCTCACCTGGCTGTCCTCGCGGGCCTGGTCGAGCTTCTCGGCGAGGGCGGTGTCGACCTCCTCCAGCGTGGTGGTGTGCCCGGCGCCGGTGATCACCTGCTGGGCGCGGGCCGCCAGGGACGGCTGGACGGGCGGGTGGTACGGCGCCCAGTGCCACGGCTTGGCGCCGTACCAGCCACCCGCGCGGGAGCCGCCCGCGGCCGCCTCCGGGGCCCGGCCGGCCGCGATGAACAGCCGCACCATCCCGGGGCTGGAGGCCACCGGCGGCGCCGCCGGGGGCGGGAAGTAGCCGCGTACGGCGCCGAGGTCGAACTCGGGCAGCACGCCGAGCCGGCGCGCGGCCGCGTCCCGGACCCGCTCCGCGACCACCCGGACGACCTGCTCGTACGCCCCGCCCTGCGCGGTGCGCAGCAGGGCCCGCAGGCCGTACCGGGCGTAGGCCTCGCCCATGTCCGGCTGGGCCCACTGGATCTTGTTCACCTCGTCGGCCAGGCCGCCCGGCTCGACGGGCTCCCAGAGCACCGGGACGAGCGCCGGGATGAGCTCCCCGGTGTCCTCGTGGTGGCGCCGGACCCGGCCGCGGAAGGCGGTCCACTCCTTGCCGCAGTAGAGGCTGGCGAAGTAGGCCGGGGAGTAGAGCGCGACCATGGTCCGGCTGCGGCCGAGCATCGTCGCCAGCTTCTCCGCCCAGTCGTCGCCCAGCCGCAGCCGCTCGGTGTCCCGGTAGGCCAGCTCCTCGATGCGCACGCCCGTACCGACCAGCCGGCCGAGCTCGTCCCGCAGGTCGTTGAAGAACTGGTTGACGAAGGCGTCCTCGGCCTCGTAGTCCCGACGCGCGTAGCTGAAGAAGAAGTACGGCCGGTGCTGTTCGTGCTCCATCACCTGTTCCCCCCGTGCCCGACGGTCCGCGACGGCGCTGGTTTCATACCCCAGCATGTCGCGAACTCCACCGCCAGTGCAGGGGAGTTGGGGGATTCGGCGGCCGCGTGGGGTTTAGCCGGTGGCCAGGCGCACTCCCCCGGCCGGGGGCGCTCCGGCGCTCGGGGGCGCGCCAGCGGGGGCGCGGGCGCCCGTCGGGCCCGACACGCCGGAGGAGGGGCGCGGACGGTGAACGGAGGGCGCGGACGCCGGGCGGGGGCGCGGGCGCGCCGGGCGGCGCGCACCGGGCAGTGCGCGGCGCGCTACCGGTCGAGCGCCGACTGGAAGGCGGCGAGCGGCTCCGCGCCGGGGGTCAGGGCGTCCGCGACCACCCGGCGCAGCAGGTCGCCGAGGACGGTGTCGGGCAGGGCGTCGAGTTCGTCGAGCGGCAGGGCGGCGACGTCGACCAGGTCAGAGCCGAGTCCAGCGGCGGTTTCCGCACCGGTGACGCCCATCAGTCCCTCACTCGATCGTGTCGGCACAGCGGGCTGCCGGCCGCAAGTGCATCGACCCAGGTCCGCGACGGGCATCCTACACCCGGGGGATGACGGTCCATCAGCTCCGCGCGGGCGCCGCGCGGAGCCCGTGGGCCGAACGGATCACGGGCAGAGCCGCTCCACCCGCCACCCCGTCGGGCTGGACGGGTCGGCGACGTAGCGGAGCCGGTCGTGCAGCCGGTTCTCCCGGCCCTGCCAGAACTCGACGCTCCGCGGGACCACCCGGTACCCGCCCCAGAACGGCGGGACGGGCACGCCCTCGCCCTCCGGGTAGCGGCGCTCCAGCTCGGCGTACCGCTGTTCGAGGACCTCCCGGCCGCCGACCGGGCTGGACTGCTCGCTGGCCCAGGCACCCAGCTGGGAGCCGTGCGGGCGGGTGCGGAAGTAGGCCGCGGTCTCGTCCCGGCCGACCTTCTCCACCCGGCCCTGGACGATCACCTGGCGGGCCAGCGCGATCCACGGGAACAGCAGCCCGGCATGCGGGTTGGCGGCCAGCTCGGAGCCCTTGCGGGAGCCGTAGTTGGTGAAGAACACGAAGCCGCGCAGGTCGTAGCCCTTGAGCAGGACGGTGCGCGAGCTGGGCCGCCCCTCGGCGTCGGCGGTGGAGAGCACCATCGCGTTGGGCTCCACCACCCCGGCGTCGTCGGCGTCGTGGAACCAGCGGGTGAACTGGCCGATCGGCTCGGGCGCGAGCTGCTCCTCGACCAGGCCCTCGTGGCTGTAGTGCTTGCGCATCACGGTGAGGTCCGGGCCGGGGCGGGCCTCGTCGGCCAGGGTCCGGTTGGCGGGGCTCGGGGGCGTCGACTGGGCGCGATCCGGGGTCTGCACGCCAACATCATCCCGTACGACAAGCAGCGGGCACCGCTACCTCCGGACAAACCCCGGTGGGAGATCAGGTGACCCTCCACCGCTCGGCCGCCCGCCCTGCGGGGAATTGTCCGGAACCGGACGTTTGCTTCCGGCGATTCCAGGGGTTCCGGGAGCGCCACGGGCCCGGCCGGCCCCTCCGACGGGGAAAGTCAAACGGGTCGACGGGAAACATCACCATGGTGGTGTATGGCGCAATGCACCCCGTGCCTGTCACCCTGGCACCGAGTGCCAAACACCATTCGGTCACTGGCGCGCCGCCCCACCACGGCGGAGCGCCGATCACAGAACTGAGGGAGCCGTCGCATGTCCGATTTCGTACCCGGGCTTGAGGGAGTCGTCGCGTTCGAGAGCGAGATCGCCGAACCCGACCGTGAGGGCGGCGCCCTGCGGTACCGCGGTGTCGACATCGACGACCTGGTGGGCAGCGTCTCCTTCGGCCACGTCTGGGGCCTGCTGGTGGACGGCAAGTTCAACCCCGGCCTGCCGGCCGCGGAGCCGTTCCCGATCCCGGTGCACTCCGGCGACATCCGGGTCGACGTGCAGTCGGCGCTCGCCATGCTCGCCCCGGTCTGGGGCCTCAAGCCGCTGCTGGACATCGACGCCGAGCAGGCCCGCGACGACCTCGCCCGGGCCGCCGTGATGGCACTCTCCTACGTCGCCCAGTCGGCCCGCGGCCAGGGCCTGCCGATGGTCCCGCAGAGCGAGATCGACAAGGCCGAGACGGTCGTCGAGCGGTTCATGATCCGCTGGCGCGGCGAGCCGGACCCGAAGCACGTCAAGGCCGTCGACGCCTACTGGACCTCCGCCGCCGAGCACGGCATGAACGCCTCCACCTTCACCGCCCGGGTCATCGCCTCCACCGGCGCCGACGTCGCGGCCGCGCTCTCCGGCGCGGTCGGCGCGATGTCCGGCCCGCTGCACGGCGGCGCGCCGTCCCGCGTGCTCGGCATGATCGAGGAGATCGAGCGCACCGGCGACGCCACCGCCTGGGTCAAGAACGCCCTGGACAAGGGCGAGCGCCTGATGGGCTTCGGCCACCGCGTCTACCGCGCCGAGGACCCGCGCGCCCGGGTGCTGCGCCGCACCGCCAAGGAGCTCGGCGCGCCGCGCTTCGAGGTCGCCGAGGCGCTGGAGAAGGCCGCGCTGGAGGAGCTGCACAACCGCCGCCCCGACCGCGTGCTGGCCACCAACGTCGAGTTCTGGGCCGCCATCATGCTGGACTTCGCCGAGGTCCCGGCGCACATGTTCACCTCGATGTTCACCTGCGCCCGGACGGCCGGCTGGTCGGCGCACATCCTGGAGCAGAAGCGCACGGGCCGGCTCGTGCGCCCCTCCGCGCGCTACATCGGCCCCGGCCCGCGCCGCCCCGAGGAGATCGAGGGCTGGGACGCCATCGCCCGCTGACCCCCGGTCGGCGAATACCGGACGAGCGTCCGGTCAGTGCCCCTGAGCAGCGGGTCCGGCTCCGGCCGGGCCCGCTGCCGCACGTTTCCGGGCGGCTCCCCGAGCAGCCGTGACCGCGGTCTCAGCGGGCGGACGGCCGTACCCCGCCGGGCCCCCGGCCGGTAGGCTGCGCGCGTGGCTCAGATCCAGATCCCCGCTGACATCAAGCCCGCAGACGGCCGTTTCGGCTGCGGACCGTCCAAGGTGCGCCCCGAGGCCCTGAGTGCCCTCGCCGCCACCCAGACCTCCCTGCTCGGCACCTCGCACCGCCAGGCCCCGGTCAAGAACGTGGTCAAGCGCGTGCGCGAGGGCGTGAGCAGCCTGTTCTCGCTGCCGGACGGCTACCAGGTCGTCCTCGGCAACGGCGGCTCCACCGCCTTCTGGGACATCGCCGCCTTCGGCCTGGTGCGGGAGAAGTCCCAGCACCTGGACTTCGGCGAGTTCTCCTCGAAGTTCGCCTCCTCGGTCAAGGCCGCGCCGTGGCTCGGCGAGCCGACCGTGATCAAGACCGCCCCGGGCACCCACCCGCTGCCGGTCGCCGAGGCCGGCGTGGACGTCTACGGGCTCACCCACAACGAGACCTCGACCGGCGTCGCGATGCCGATCGCGCGCCCGGCCGGCGCCGACGAGGGCTCGCTGGTCCTCGTGGACGCCACCTCGGGCGCCGGCGGCCTGCCGGTGGACATCACCGAGACGGACGTCTACTACTTCGCCCCGCAGAAGTCCTTCGCCTCCGAGGGCGGCCTGTGGCTGGCCACCTTCTCCCCGGCCGCCCTGGAGCGCGCCGCCGAGATCGCCGCCTCCGGCCGCTACATCCCGCCGTTCTTCTCGCTGCCGACGGCCATCGACAACTCGTCGAAGGACCAGACGTACAACACCCCGTCGCTCTCCACCCTCTTCCTGCTGGCCGACCAGCTGGAGTGGCTGAACGGCAACGGCGGGCTGGACTGGGCGGTCGCCCGCACCGCCGACTCCTCGTCCCGGCTGTACTCCTGGGCCGAGAAGTCCCCGTTCGCCACCCCCTTCGTGGCGAACCCGGCCGAGCGCTCCCAGGTGGTCGGCACCATCGACTTCGACGAGTCGGTGGACGCCGCCGCGGTCGCCAAGGCACTGCGTGCCAACGGCATCGTGGACACCGAGCCGTACCGCAAGCTGGGCCGCAACCAGCTGCGCATCGCGATGTTCCCGGCGATCGACCCGGCGGACGTCGAGGCGCTCACCCACTGCGTCGACTACGTGGTCGAGCAGCTCGCGCAGGTCTGACCCGGTCCCCCGAGGACACGGCCGAGGGCCACCGCCGACGGGCGGTGGCCCTCTCGCCGTTCCCGGGGTGCTGGGGCGTGTCTGTGCCCGGACGGGCCTCCGGCAGGTTCAGGCAGCCCTCGGACGGGCCTCAGGCAGGCCTCAGCGGCCGACCAGTGAGCTGATCAGCACGACGACCAGCATCAGCACCAGGGTGCCGGAGACGATGCGCATACGAGTCTTGGGATCCACGGTCAACGAGCGTACCTCCGGCTCACCCCGGACTCCGCCGGGCCCCTGCCCCACCGCCCCCACGGCCCGCCCCGCGGCGCTCAGCGCTCAGCGCTCAGCGCTCAGCCCCAGTCGGCCAGCGCCCAGGTGCGCAGCGTCACGTAGCGCGCGGAGCCGCCGCCCGGGTCGCTGCGCACCAGGTGCAGCTCGGCGGCCTCCCACTCCGGCCCCCGGTAGTCGGCCAGCGCCGCCACCAGGCCGTCCAGCTCGGCCGCCGCGACCCGCTGCACGGCCCGCCGGTGCCCGCGCGAGGAGCCCGCCCGGGCGAGGGTGAGGTGCGGGTGGAAGGCGAAGTCGTCGGTCGCCCCGGTGACCTCGGCGGTGGCCTCCGTGACGGCCTCGGCCAGCCTGCGCAGCGCCCAGGCCTGGCCCTCGACCCCGGCCCAGAGCACCCGGTCGCCGAACCGCCCCGCGCCCGCGATCCGCAGCTGGTGCACCGGGTTGACCTCGGCGACGGCGGCCAGGCCCGCCGCCAGCTCCGGCAGCCGCTCGGCGGCCACCTCACCCAGGAAGGCCAGGGTCAGGTGCCGGCCCTCGGCGCCGGTCCAGCGCAGCCGCTCCGCCCCCGGCAGCTCCCGCAGCGGCGCGACCGCGTCCGCGAGCCCCTGCAGCGCCTCGGTCGTCGGCAGCACCGCCACGAACAACCTCATGGATCAATCTTCCCGCGCCCGGCCGTCTGGGGTAGAACGGTCTTCCATGAAGATCCGCAACGGGGGGTCCGCGGACGTCCCCGACATCCTGTCCCTGCTCGACGGCGCCGTCTCCTGGCTGACCGCCCAGGGCCGTACCGGCCAGTGGGGCGACCAGCCGTTCAGCACCAACCAGGCCCGGATCGACCAGGTCTCCTCGTACGCCGAGGAGCCGTTCCTGATCCGCCTCGCCGTGGACGAGGACGGCCGTACGGTCGGCTGCTGCGTGGTCTCCGAGGACCGCGGCCGGTGGATCCCCGCCGTGGACGAGCGCGAGCTGTACGTCCGCAACCTGGTCACCGACCGCACCCGCAAGGGCTCCGGCATCGGCGCCGCGCTGATCGCCGACGCGATCGAGGAGGCCCGCCGGCGCGGCATCGGCCTGCTCCGGGTGGACTGCTACGGCGGCGCCGACCGCAAGCTGGTCGGGCTCTACCGGGCGCTCGGCTTCACCGAGACCGTGACGTTCGAGGTCGAGCAGCCGCACGGCCTCTGGCCCGGCCAGGTGCTGGCCATCCGGCTCTGACCCGTCCTGCCCTGAACCGTCCGGGCTCCTGAACCATCCGGGCCCCCGGGGCACTCCCGGGGGCCTGACACGGCATCAGCAGGCCGCCGCCAGCTCCGACTTGCTCGCCGCACCGGTCCGCGGCACGAAGGCCACCACCCGGCCGCCGCGGCCCGGGTGCAGGTCGAACCGCACCCGCAGGTCCGCGCTGCGGGCCAGCACCAGGCCGACCGCGCCGGCCGCCGCCGCGGACACCAGTCCGCAGGCCAGCAGGCCGAGCCGGGGCCCGTACGAGGCGGTCACCCAGCCGACGACCGGGGCGCCGATCGGCGTGCCGCCGGTGAAGACCAGCACCAGCAGGCCCATCACCCGGCCGCGCATCTCGGGGTCGGTGGACAACTGCAGCATGGAGTTGACGGAGGTGTTGAAGCTCAGCCCGAACACCCCGATGAGCATCAGCAGCAGCGCGAAGGTCCAGTAGTCGGGCGCGAACGCGGCGACCACCTCCAGCGCTCCGAAGGCCAGCGCCGCGCCGACCAGCCGGCGCAGTCGCGGCACGCCCCGGCGGGCGGCGAGCAGCGCACCCGCCAGCGAGCCGATCGCCATCGCGGTGTTCAGCAGGCCGTACTGGCCGGCGCCCACCTTGAAGGTGTCGTACGCGAAACCGGAGAGCAGCGTCGGGAAGTTGAAGCCGAAGGTGCCGATGAACCCGGCCAGCACCATCGGCCAGAGCAGCTCGGGCCGCTCCTTGACGTACCGCAGGCCCTCGCGCAACTGCCCCCTCTCGCGGGCGATCGGCGCGGTCGGGCGCAGTTCGGACTCCCGCATCGCGAGCAGCCCGCCGATCACGGCGGCGAAGGACAGCGCGTTGACGGCGAACGCCCAGCCGCTGCCGACCGCGGCGATCAGCAGGCCCGCGACGGCGGGGCCGACCAGCCGGGCGGTCTGGAAGTTGGCGGCGTTCAGGCTGACGGCGTTGGCGAGGTCCTTCGGTCCGACCATCTCGGAGACGAAGGCCTGCCGGGTCGGGTTGTCCACCACGGTGACCAGGCCGAGCAGCAGCGCGAAGGCGTACACGTAGTACGGCGTCACCACGCCGCCGACGGTCAGCACCGCGAGGCCGGCGGCCAGCAGGCCCATCGCGCCCTGGGTGTAGATCAGCAGCCGGCGCTTGGGCATCCGGTCGGCGAGCACGCCGCCGAACAGTCCGAGCAGCAGCATCGGCAGGAACTGCATGGCGGTGGTGATGCCGACCGCGAGCGGGCTGCCGGTGAGGCTCAGCACCAGCCAGTCCTGGGCGATGCGCTGCATCCAGGTGCCGGTGTTGGACACCACCTGGCCGGCGAAGTAGTAGCGGTAGTTGCGAACGCGAAGGGAGGAGAACATCCCCCCGGGCCTCGTGAAGCGGGCGCCTGTGGGAGATGTGGCCGATCGGGATCGGCCGGGAGCGGCGGGGTCCGCCGCGGTGCGTTCGTCGGGGTCGTCGTCGCCGTTGCCGGGCAGTCCCGTGGGGGCGGGTGCCTGGGCTTCGGCGGCCGCGGCACTGGCCGCGGCGGGGTCGGTGGTGGGCTCGTCGGTGCGGATGGCGGCGCTGGCTGCGGCCGTCGGTGTCACGTTGGTCTCCCCTCGCGGCGCGACGGCCATGGCGGTGGCCGTCGCGCTCCTGGTGTCGGTGGTCGGTCCTGCGGTGATGCGGGCTCCTTGTTCTCCCGGCGGCCGGCCGGGGTCGGTGTGCCTCAGAGGTGTACGAGCTGCGGCCGTACGGACCGCGGGTGTACGGCTACAGGTGTGCGAGCTTGTAGAGCACGGGCGCGGCCTCCCTGAGGACGGCCCACTCCTCCTCGTCGAGCCCCTGGGCGAGCTCGGCGAGCCAGACGTTCCGGCGCCGACGACTCTCCGCGAGGATCGTCTCGGCCTGCTCGGTGCTGCTGACGACCACCTGTCGGCGGTCCTCGGGGTGCGGTTCGCGCCGCACCAGCCCCTTCTCCTCCAGCATCGCGACGATCCTGGTCATCGAAGGAGGCTGCACGTGCTCCTTCCGGGCGAGCTCACCCGGCGTCGCCTTCCCGCACCGGGCGAGGGTGCCCAGCACTCCCATCTCGGTGGGACTCAGCGACTCCTCCACCCTCTGGTGTTTGAGTCGTCGGGAGAGGCGCATCGTGGACGATCGCAGCTGACTGATCGCTGCGAGGTCCTGCTCGGACATCTCGGGCATCTCTTTAGCTTACGTCATTACTCTCGCTAAGGAAAATGAGATCCGCCGCCGTGCCGGAGGGTCACCCCGGTGCCATATTGGTGATGGGCCCCAGCTCTCGACTCCCAGAAGGGCCGACCTGCCATGTCCGACCTCGCCACCGAGCAGTCCGAGCGGTCCGAGCCGTCCGGACGGCCGCAGTCGTCCGAACGGTCCGACCGGCCCCGGTCGTCCGAGCAGCCCCAGCCGACCGGGCCGACCGGGCCCGCCGACACCGGCTTCGGCCGGCTCGCCATGGTCACCATCGACTGCGCCGACCCGGTCGCGCTGGCCTCGTTCTACGGCGAACTGCTGGGATGGGAGACCAGGCACGCGGACGACCACTTCGCCATCCTGGACAACCCCGAGGGCGGCAGCCCGCTGGGCTTCGGACGGGTGACCGGCTACCGGCCGGAGCCGTGGACGGAGCCGGACGGCAGCAAGCACTTCCACCTCGACTTCTACGTCGACGACCTGGACGAGGCCACCGCCAAGGCCCTCGCGCTCGGCGCCACCGAGCCCGCCTACCAGCACGGCCGCACGCTGCGGGTGCTGATCGACCCGGCCGGCCACCCGTTCGGGCTAGCCCCCTTGGAGTAAGCACCAAAGGCGGCCGGGGACGGTGCGCAGGCGGTGTCAGGGGTTGGTGCCGGGATCATGCAGGCCGCGTAAAGGCCCATCCTGACCTGGGACTTCACGAAAAACGCGAACATTGTGCGACTGCCGGTCGATGGCTAATCTCCCCCTTGTCAGGGGCACCACACGCCAGGCTCCTCCCCGCGGGACGGCGTTCCCGCTCCGGTGCCCGTTCGCCGCGCGCCTTCCCCGACCAGCCGCGCCCTCCCGCGCCCCGGTGCCCTCAACCCTCGTCCAGGGAGCTCTCTTGGGTGCGATCCACCATGCCGACCACGGCTGGGTGACCCCGGCGGTCTCGTACTTCGTCGCCTGCCTCGGCGCCTTCGTCGCGCTGCGCAGCGCCCGCTGGGCGCTCGTCTCCCAGGGCCGCACCCGGGTCGTCTGGCTGCTGTTCGCCTCCACCTCGCTCGGCGCCGGGATCTGGTCGATGCACTTCATCGCGATGCTCGGCTTCTCCGTGACCGGCGCCGAGATCAGCTACCGGCCCCTGCTCACCGTGCTCAGCCTGCTGGTCGCCGTCGCCGTGGTCGGCATCGGACTCTTCACCGTCGGGTACTGGCGCCGCCGCGCCCCGGCCCTGCTGGTCGGCGGGCTGACCACCGGCCTCGGGGTCGCCGCGATGCACTACCTGGGCATGGCCGCGATGGTCCTGCCCGGCCGGCTCGGCTACGACCGGACCGTCGTGGCGGCCTCGGTGGCCATCGCCGTGGTCGCCGCCACCGCCGCGCTCTGGGCCGCGCTGAACATCCGGGGCACGCTCGCCGTCCTGGCGGCGGCGCCGGTGATGGGCGTGGCGGTCTGCGCGATGCACTACACCGGCATGGCGGCGCTCTCCGTCCAGCTGGACTTCTCGCGCTCCACCGAAGGCGGCGTGATGGCGCTCCAGTTCATCTTCCCGCTCGGGGTCGGGCTCGGCTGCTACGTCTTCTTCGGCTCGCTGGCCTTCGCCGTCTCCCCGAGCCGACCCGACTCCCAACCCCTGCTGGCCGGTCCGGCCGCCCCGCTGCCCCCGCGGGCCGCGCGCACCCCGGGCGACCCGGACGGCCAGTTCGTCCCGCAGCGGCGACAGCCGCTGGGCGGGGCGGCCCGGCACTGACGCCGGGTACGGGAGCGGGGCCCGAGCGGGCGTCCGGCCGGGCCCCCCACCCCGGCCGGGCGCCGCCCGTCCCGCTCCTGCCCTCCCCGTACGACGCGCGACCCGCCGCAGCTCGGCCAGCCCGCGCGAACCCCTGTGCCCGCGCGGGCCGTTACGACCGCGCGGGCCGCGTACCGCTACGCGGTCCGCCTACGACTGAGCCGGCCGCCCGAGCAGCCCCGCCACGTGCTCCGGCGTGGCCACCGGACAGACCTTGTGCACGAAGTCCCGCCGCAGCGCGTGGTACGGCTCGCCCGCCCGGTAGAAGTCGGCATGCATCCGGCGCAGTTCCTCCGCCCGGTACTCGGCCAGCGGCTTGGCCTCCTCGTCGGCCGCGCGGCGGCGCTTCTTGTCCACCAGCCGCCCGGTGAGCTCCGGCGAGGCGGCGATCCGGGCCGCCTCCCGGGCCACCCAGCGGCGGAACCCGGCCGCGTCCCCGCCGACCGTACGGTCCACCAGACCGATCCGGCGGGCGTGGTCCGCGCCGACCGGCAGCGCCTCGGCGGTGAGCCGCCCGGCCTGCTCGGCGCCGACCCGGCGGGGCAGGGTGTACGTCCAGTACTCGGAGCCGTACAGGCCCATCAGCCGGTAGTGCGGGTTGAGCACCGCCGAGTCCCGGCACCACACCTCGTCGGCGGCGAGCGCCGCCATCAGCCCGCCGGCCGCCGCGTTCCCGGCCAGGGCCGCCACCGTCACCTTGTCCGTCGTGGTCAGCACCGCCTCGACGACGTCGTCCATCGCGTTGATGTTCTCCCAGGACTCCAGCGCCGGGAAGGCCGCGCCCTGGATGACGTTGAGGTGGATCCCGTTGGAGAAGAAGTCCCGGGGCGCGCCGAGCACCAGCACCGAGGTCGGCCGCTCGGCCGCCTCCCGGTAGGCGGCGAGCAGCCGGCGGCACTGGTCGGTGCTCATCGCCCCGCCCGCGTAGGCGAATTCGAGGAACCCGACCTCGCCCTCCTCGTGGTAGCGCAGCTCCGACCAGGTGTCCCGGCCGCTCGCCCGCTCCGGGCTCACCGGCACCTCGCGGACCCGGTACAGCTCGTCGGCGAGCACCGTGGCGGCCGGCAGCTTGAAGGTGGCCGGCCCGCCGGGGGTGCGGCGCGGGCGCAGCTGCGGTATCCACACCGCGCCGTCCACGGTGGCCCGGCAGATGGCGCCGTCCCGGGTGGCCAGCACGGCGCCCGGCACCGGGCCGCGCAGCTCGTCCTCGGGGTGGCCGCCGTGCAGGAAGAACTCCCGTCCGTACAGCTCGTCCAGCACGCCGGGCTGGGAGTCGGCGGCGCGCAGCCTGCGCAGCACGGTGGCGGTGTCGTCCCGCTCCCAGTCGATCCGGCGGGCCTCCTGGCGCAGCGGGGGCCGCGGTTCGCCGTGCACGTCCGGCCGGGCGTAGTCCAGCGGTTCGGGGGTGAACAGCCCGCCCTCGTACCGCTGGACGGCCAGCAGGACGGCCTCGACGGCGGCGTCGGCGAGCTCGCCCCGGTACAACTCGCTCTTGCCGCAGGCCGGGACGGGGAACTCGACGGACGCCCAGATGTCGCCGGCGTCCATCTCCTCGACGGCCTGCAGCACGGTGACGCCCCAGCGCTCGGCCCCCTCGGTGATCGCCCAGTCGAGCGAGGAGGGGCCGCGGTCGCCCTTGGGCCCCGGGTGGACGATCAGGACGGTCCGGGTCGACCAGATGTCCTGCGGGACGGCCTTGGTGAGCATCGGACAGATGATCAGCTCGGGGTCGGTGCGGACCACCGCCGCCCTCATCTGCTCGTCACCGAGGGCTAGTTGGACGGCGACCTGGTGGCCGCGCTCACGCAGCCCGGTGTGGACGCGCTGGGTCAGGCTGTTGAACGCGCTGGCGATCAGGAGAATGCGCAAGGAGGGCCTCCGGCGGGAACTGGGGTCGCGCGCAGGCGATGAAACCAGGGCATGGACACGTAACGATTACGGTCCGCACCTGGGCGCCCTACTCTCACGCACCCCGCACACCCGCATCCCGCGTTTCGCCGGATCTCCCCAAGTCCCCGCTCCGGTCGAGTACTCTGCGCCGCTCCCGCCCCCGCCCGTCCCGCGGCCCCGACTCAGCGCGGGAACGCCCGGCGGGCCCGCCAGGTGGTGTGCTCCCGGGAGACCGCGTCCTCCGCCTCGGCAGCCAGCCGGGCCCAACGGGCCTCGGCGTCCGGCGCCTTGAGGTCGAGGTCGGACAGCTGGTTGCCGACGTTCTCCAGCTCCCGCGCGGCCAGTTGGTAGGCGGCGGCCAGCGGGCCGAGCTGCTTGAGCTGCGTCCAGGCGATGATCGCCGCGGCCGCGGCCGAGGTGGCGCCGAAGACGTGCACCGGCAGCGCGCCGGTGGCCTGGGCGATGGCCGCCGCAGCACCGACGATGATCAGCACCGCGACGCCGAGCCCCCAGGAGACCGCCTGCGAGTCGCAGGCCTCGGCCCGGGAGCGGTACCAGGTGCGCTGGCCCTCGACCCGGGTGCGCAGGTAGAGCGTGCGCCGGGTGGTCAGGCTCTCGGCGCGCTGCCGGCGCATCTCCGGGGTGATCTCGGCGACGCTGCCGGGCGGCACGATCTCCGGGTCCTCGAAGGCCCGCAGCACGTCCTCGACCTGGAGCAGGTAGCCGCGGTCGGTGTCCTCGGACTCGGCCGCACCGTCGAACGGCCGGGCCCGGACGGTGTACTTCCAGGCCAGCGTCTTGACCGACTCGGCCGCCGCCCGGGCCTGGTACCAGCGGCCCTGCGGGTTGCCGCGGCGCAGCCGGGACCAGAAGTAGCCGGCCACCAGGAAGGCGGCGACCGAGAACAGCGGCCAGATGTCGAGGGCGTTCTTGTCGTCCGGGTCGGGGAACGACCCGATCACGGCGGCGACCACCAGCATCGCGATCAGGCCGCGGTACCAGCGCAGCGTCTCCCGCTGGCCGTCCAGCGAGGCCTTGTCCGTCGTCCAGAACAGCTCCGGCAGCAGCTGCGCCTCGACGCCCCCCGGCGGATCCTGTTGCACCATCGGTCGAGTCCCCTCCCCCATCTCCGTCCAGCCAGTATTCCCACCGCCAACTGGCCTACACGGGCGCCTTTTTGACAACTTCCGACGGCCGGCCATTGCCCGACCCCCGGGTAACCGGTAGAAACGGTTACATGCCGCTGCACTGGAAGCTCGTCATCGACTGCGCCGACCCGCACCGCCAGGCCGCCTTCTGGGCCGCCGCCCTGGAGTACACGCCGGAGGACCACGGCGCGCTGATCACCCGGCTGCTCGCCGCCGGCGCGGTCGGCCCGGAGGCCCTCACCGAGGTGGACGGCCACCCGGCCTGGCGCTCCCTGGCCGCCGTCCGCCACCCCGAGGACCCGTTCGACCCGGCCTCGGACACCGGCCTCGGCCGCCGCGTCCTGTTCCAGGCCGTCCCCGAGCCCCGGCAGGGCAAGAACCGCCTGCACCTCGACGTCCACCCCGGCCCGGGCGAGCGCGAGGCCACCGTCGCCCGCCTCACCGCCCTCGGCGCCACCACCCTCCGCCACGTCGACGAGCCCGGCGGCGCCTGGACGGTCATGCAGGACCCTGAGGGCAACGAGTTCTGCGTCCACTGACCCGCCCCCGGCGCGCGAAGGGCCGGCGGCGGTCGACTGCCCGACCACCGCCGGCCCCACGGGCACGGCCCGGCGCCGTCCGTCAGAGGACGGCCCACTCCGGGTGGGACCCGGTCCGACTGCCGACGTAGACGCCCTCGGAGTCGTTGGCCTTCAGGTACCGGCCGGTGAGGACGTTCTTGATGAACGGACCGTCCGGCCCGGTGAACTCCCACACCTGGCGCAGGTCGCCGGTGCACGGGAGGAGCACGGCGTGGCCCCACGGGTTGCTGGTGTCCACGTCCGTCAGGCACGCGTTCGCAGCGAGGCTGCGGATCTGCCCCGTCCCTTCGCGCGGGACGTCCCAGAGGAACGGCGGCACGGGGACGCACGGGCCCAGCCCGACGGTCTGGTCCGGGTTCACCGCGAGACACCGCCCGAAGTGGAGGTTCTGGATCTGCCCGACCCGGCCCTCGGGCTGCGCCGAGGCGGCCGGGGCCGTCGTCATGGTCAGAGCGAGGACTGCGCCGCCGATCACCGCGGCAGCCGTTGTACGGCTCACGACTGGTTCCTTTCAGGTCATGGGTACGCGGTCATGGGTCCGCGCCCCTACCCGGGAACCTCCCTCGCCGGCAAGGCGCCACGACCGTCCCGTCCGCAGAACAACCCGAAGGTGTGAAGCCCCGCTGCGGCGAACGCCGACGGCCCCGCCCTCCCGAGCGGGAGGACGGGGCCGTCGGAGAACCGGCGGGGCCGTCAGAGCAGGCCGAAGGCCGGCATCAGGTAGTAGAAGGCGAAGACCGACGCCACCGCGTACATGGGGACGGGGACCTCGCGGCCGCGGCCGGCGGCCAGGCGCAGCACGCAGAAGGCGATGAAGCCCATGCCGATGCCGTTGGTGATGCTGTAGGTGAACGGCATCATCACGATGGTCAGGAAGGCCGGGATCGCGATCGTGTAGTCGGCCCAGTCGATCTCCTTGATCGAGTTGGCCAGGATCAGGAAGCCGACGGTGATCAGGGCCGGGGTGGCGGCCTGGGCCGGGACCATGGTGGCGAGCGGGGTGAGGAAGAGCGCCACCACGAAGAGCAGGCCGGTGACGATCGAGGCGAAGCCGGTCCGGGCGCCCTCGCCGACGCCGGCGGTGGACTCGACGAAGCAGGTGTTGGCGGAGGCCGAGGTGGCACCGCCGGCCGCGGTGGCGATGCCGTCGACCATCAGGACCTTGTTGATGCCGGGCAGGTCGCCCTTCTCGTCCAGCAGGTGGGCCTCGTCGGCCACGCCGAGGATGGTGCCCATCGCATCGAAGAAGCAGGACATCAGCACGGTGAAGACGAACAGCAGGCCGGTCAGCACGCCGACCTTCTCGAAGCCGCCGAACAGGCTGACCTTGCCGACCAGGCCGAAGTCCGGCGCGGAGACCGGGTTGCCCGGCCAGGTCGGGACGGTGAGGCCCCACTTGAGCGCCGGGACGTCGGCCACCTTGTCGATGACCGCGGCGAGCGCGGTGGAGACCGCGATGCTGATCAGGATGGCGCCGGGCACCTTGCGGATCAGCAGGACCAGGGTGAGCACCAGGCCGATCACGAAGATCAGCACCGGGAAGCCGAGCAGGTGCCCGTTGCCGCCGAGCTGGAGCGGGACGGTGGTGTGGGCGGCGTCCGGGATGCGGCTGACGAAGCCGGAGTCGACCAGGCCGACCAGGCTGATGAACAGGCCGATACCGATCGCGATGGCCTTGCGCAGGCCGAGCGGGACGGCGTTCATGACCCGCTCGCGCAGCCCGGTGGCGACCAGCAGCATGATCGCGAAACCGGCCAGCACGACCATGCCCATGGCGTCCGGCCAGGTCATCTTGGGGGCGAGCTGGAGCGCCACGATCGTGTTGACGCCGAGTCCGGCGGCCAGGCCGATCGGGACGTTGCCGATGACGCCCATCAGCAGGGTGGTGAGACCCGCGGTGAGGGCGGTGGCGGTGACCAGCTGGGCGCTGTTCAGGTGAGCCCCGGTGACGTCCGTGCCGCTGGCCAGGATGATCGGGTTCAGCACCAGGATGTACGCCATGGTGAAGAAGGTGGCGACACCGCCGCGGATCTCGCGCGGCAGGGTGGAGCCCCGCTCGCTGATCCGGAAGAAGCGGTCGACGGCGCTCGTGGGGGGCTGCGGCGCGGCGTCGGCGGGTTCGGGCGACTCGGTGGTCGGCTGGACCACAGGCATGCGTGCGTCCTCTGTGGGGGAGCTGAGGAGGGGGTGGGAACGCCCGGGGCGACGGTGGCCGGGCGCAGGGCCTCAAGTATCGTTTCCCGATCGCACACGCGCTATCTTCGCGCGTAGAGCCCGCGCGGGGTCACGGCACCCGCGCAGCCGCCCCACCGCACCGTACGCTAGGCCCCATGCCCAAGACGCCACTGCACCCCTCGCCCCCTCCGCTGGAGGCCAACGACGTCGCCATCGTCGGCGGCGGCACGGTGCTGTGGTTCATCGCCTTCCTCGCCCTGCTCCCCTTCCAGGGCAGCCTCTCGGCGCACGGCCACGGCACCTGGCCGTGGATCTGCCTCTCCGGCGGCCTGCTCGGCCTGATCGGCCTCTGGTACTGCCGCGCCCGGCGGGACGCGATCGCCCGCGGCCGCGCCGCCGAGGCGGCCGAGGCGGCCGCGCACACGGCCGAACGGACGACCGGCGACGACGGCCAGGACCCGGCCACCCGGTCGGACTGAATAGTCCTTTAGTAGCACGCACCGGACATAAGGCGCCCGTAGAGTCGGTGCCATGACGCAGCCTGCCCAGCCGGCGGAAGAGCAGCCGGCCGACGGAGACCGCCCGGACGGAGCCCACCCCCTCGGCCTGCTGCCCGGCCGACGCGGCGGCCTGACCACCGCCGAGGTCGCCGAACGGGTCGCCCGGGGCCAGGTCAACGACGTCCCCGTACGGTCCAGCCGGTCCACCCGGGAGATCGTCCGCGCCAACGTCTTCACCCGCTTCAACGCGATCATCGGCGTGATGTTCGGGATCATCCTGATCGTCGGTCCGATCCAGGACGGCCTGTTCGGCCTGGTCATCGTGGCCAACACGGCGATCGGCATCATCCAGGAGCTGCGCGCCAAGAAGACCCTGGACAGCCTGGCCCTGATCGGCGAGGCCCGCCCGCAGGTCCGCCGGGACGGCACCGCCCGGCAGGTCGGCGTCTCCGAGATCGTCCTCGACGACACCGTGCTGCTCGGCATCGGCGACAAGGTGATCGTGGACGGCGAGGTCACCGAGGCGGACGGCCTGGAGATCGACGAGTCGCTGCTCACCGGCGAACCCGACCCGGTCCTCAAGCAACCCGGCGACCAGGTGATGTCCGGCAGCTTCGTGGTGGCCGGGGCCGGCGCGTTCACCGCCACCAAGGTCGGCCGCGAGGCCTACGCGGCCCAGCTCGCCGAGGAGGCCAGCAAGTTCACCCTGGTGAAGTCGGAGCTGCGCACCGGCATCGACAGCATCCTGCGGATCATCACCTACCTGTTGATCCCCACCGCCCTCGGCCTGATCATCAGCCAGCTGGCCGTCGAGGGCCGGGACTGGCGCGAGGCCGTCCGGCGCATGGTGGCCGGCATCGTGCCGATGGTCCCCGAGGGCCTGGTGCTGCTGACCTCGGTCGCCTTCGCGATCGGCGTGGTCCGGCTCGGCCGCAAGCAGTGCCTGGTCCAGGAGCTCCCGGCGATCGAGGGCCTGGCCCGGGTGGACACCGTCTGCCTGGACAAGACCGGCACCCTCACCGAGGGCGGCATGGACGTGGTCGACCTGCGGGTGCTCTCCGACGGGGAGCCCGCCGCCGTCGACAAGGACACCGTCCAGCACGCGCTGGCCGTGATGGCCGGCGCCGACGCCCGCCCCAACCCGTCCATGCAGGCGGTCATCGACGCGTACGGGCGCGGCGACGACGGCGCCGCCTCCGGCCGGAACGGCTGGCGGGTGATCGAGGCGATGCCCTTCTCCTCCGCCCGCAAGTGGAGCGGCGTGCAGCTGCTGGAGCCGCAGGGCGGCGAGGCCAGCTGGCTGCTCGGCGCGCCCGACGTGCTGCTGCCCGCCGGGCACCCGGCCCTGGCCGAGGTGGACGAACTGGGCGCCCAGGGCCTGCGGGTGCTGCTGCTGGGCCGCACCCCCGTCCCGCTGGACTCCCCCGACCCGGCGGCCGGCCTCACCCCGCTCGCCCTGGTGGTGCTCCAGCAGCGGCTGCGCTCGGACGCCGCCGAGACCCTGCGCTACTTCGAGGGCCAGCGGGTCCGGGCCAAGGTCATCTCCGGCGACTCGGCGGTCTCGGTCGGCGCGGTGGCCGGCCATCTGGGCCTGCCCGGCGCCGACCACCCGCTGGACGCCCGCTCCCTGCCCACCGACCCCGAGCAGCTCGCCGAGACCGCCGACCGGACCAGCGTCTTCGGCCGGGTCACCCCCCAGCAGAAGCGCCAACTGGTCGGGGCGCTGCAGTCCCGCGGCCACACCGTGGCGATGACCGGAGACGGCGTCAACGACGTGCTCGCGCTCAAGGACGCCGACATCGGCGTGGCGATGGGCACCGGCTCCGACGCCACCAAGGCGGTCGCCCAGATCGTGCTGCTGAACGACTCCTTCGCCTCGCTGCCGTCGGTGGTGGCCGAGGGCCGCCGGGTGATCGGCAACATCGAGCGGGTCGCCTCACTCTTCCTGGTGAAGACCGTCTACTCGGTCCTGCTGGCGCTCCTGGTGATCTTCACCCACTCGCCGTACCCGTTCCTGCCCCGGCACTCCACCGTGCTGTCCTCGCTGACCATCGGCATCCCGGCCTTCTTCCTCGCCCTCGCCCCCAACAACGAGCGGGCCCGCACCGGCTTCGTGAAGCGCGTGCTGCGGCTGGCGGTCCCCGGCGGCGCCATCGCCGGCACCGGCACCTTCGTCGCCTACACGCTCGCCCGCACCGACCACGCGACCGACCTCAAGGCCGACACCAGCGTGGCCACCCTGACGCTCTTCCTGATCGCCATCTGGGTCCTCGCCATCGTCGCCCGCCCGTACAACTGGTGGCGGCTGCTGCTGATCGGCGCCATGGGCGGCGCGTTCGCCCTGGTCCTGCTGGTGCCCCCGCTGAAGTCGTTCTTCGACCTCTCCCTGGTCGGCTACCGCGACCCGCTGACGGGCGTCGCCGTCGCGGTGGTCTGCGGCATCGCCCTGGAGATCGCCTGGCGCGTGATGAAGCGCCGCGGCATGGAGTGACGGAGCCGCCGGCCGGCCGCGCCACCGCGTGACAAGCCCCCCGCGCACACCCGATGATGACCCCGGAAGGGGGTGCCGAATGGCACGCAGGGGTGGGGACCTGGAGGCGTTCATCGCCTTCTTGGGCGGCTTGGCGGCGGCCGGACTGGCCGCCCTGGCGATGGCGGGCGTCGGGCTGACCGTCCGGCCCACGCCCGCGCTGCGGACCGCCGCGCTGGTGACGCTCGGCGCGGTCTGGCTGACCGCCACCACCGCCGTCTACCGGCGGCTGCGGGCGCGCACCGACCGGCCGACCGGTGCGCGCCGCGGGGCTCAGCCCTCGAAGTCCCGGGCGGCCGAGAGCTCGTAGGCGCGGTCGGGCTCGCTGAGCGCGGCCAGCACCTCGAAGCGGCGGTGCCACTGCCCGACCGACCAGGCCAGCCCGGCGGCGAGGCCCTCCGGGGTGGCCGCGTGCAGCAGGCCGGGCACCGGCGGGACCTCGAACTCGTCGTCCTCGTCGCCGGCCTCGGCCAGCTCCGGGTCGTACGGCGGCTCCGGGGTGTCCGCCCCGGTGTCCCAGCGCCAGTCCACCGCCGCCTCGCCGCCGTCCGGCCCGACGACCAGCAGCTCCTCGTGCTCCTCGTAGGCGACCGGGCAGCCGGGCAGCAGCTCCCGCACCACCGCCGGGACCCGGTGCAGCACGCCCTCGGACAGCACCCGGCCGCCCGCCACCTCGCTGGCCAGCGACACGTGCAGCCGCTCGGCGAGGTCGGCGGCCAGCGCCGGGGCGACCGGCAGCAGCGGGTACGGGTGCAGCAGCTGGACCAGGTCGGGGGCGTCGGCGACGACCGCCTCGGTGGCGTCCACCACCACGGTGTGGGCCGGCCGGCGCCCGGTGTCCGGGTCCATCGGCGGCAGCGCCCGCACCACGTCCAGCGGCTCGATCCGCTCGCGGTCCACCCGGGCCAGCGCGGTGTGGATGCCGTGCAGCTGGCGGTGGCCGACCTCGGCGTCCGGGTCGGTCATCCGGTCCAGCACCTCGTCCGGCCCGTGCGGCTCGGCGAGCAGCGCGGCCAGCGTGGTGCGCACCCCGAGCGCGTGCAGGAACTGCTCGTCCAGGGTGGTGCGGGCCTCGTCGTACAGGCCGCGCAGCAGCGGGTCGGCCCCGGCGGCGCGCAGGCCGGCCGGCTCACGGCCCGCCAGCACCGGGTGGTCGCGCAGCCACCAGGCGGTGTACGGCGGCAGGTCGGCGTACGAGCCGTCCGGCAGCAGGGTGCGCACCGGGCCGACCACGGCCTCCCGGTACGGCGGGCGGGCCAGCGCGGCGAGCGCCTCCGGCCAGGCGTCGTCGTCCACCAGGTCGAGGTCGCGCACGGCCAGCAGCTCGGCGGCCACCGGTGGGACGCCGACCGCCTCGTCGGCCTGCAACGCCTCCAGCGCGTCCTCGGCCCACTCGGCGAGCCCGTCCGGCGCCTCGTCCAGCAGGCCGGTGGGGTGGCCGCCGGCCGCGCGGTCGGCGGGGACGGTCGGGTCGAGCCGCTCCAGGTCGTCCGGGTCGAGCACCACGTCCTCGGCGCGCACCAGCACGAAGTCGGCCAGCACGCCGACCGCGGCGAGCACCTCGGACCCCCAGCGCTCCAGCAGCTCGTCGTCCACCCAGCCGGCGTCCTCCTCGCGGGCGAGCGCGGCGAACGGGCTTCCGGGCAGCACGAGTTCGCCGGCCCGGGCGGGCTCGCCCTCGTCGTCGAGCAGCGCCAGCCGGGCCAACCAGGGGTGGGCGCCCGGCTCCGGGGCGGCGGCCTTCACCAACGCCAGGACGGCGTCGGCGAGTTCGAGCGCCGCGTCGAGGTCGTCCTCGGCCAGCTCGTAGGAGCGGGCGACGGCGGCCCGCGCCTCGGGGGTGTCCAGCACCCCGGCCGGGGTGGCGGTGCCGGCGCCGAGCCTGGCCAGCAGCGGGTGGGCGGCCTCGGGGTGGGCCAGCCGCAGGTCGAGCGCCGCGAGCGCGCCCGCGAGCGACCCGGGATAGCCGGGGAAGGCCGCCCAGTCGGCGTCCTCGGAGGGCAGCAGGACGCGCCGCGGCCCGGTGACCGTCCGCCCGTCGGCGAGCGGGACGGGCAGCGCGCCGAGCGCCTCCGGGTCGGCCGCGCCGAGCGCCGCGTACAGGTTGCGCCACCACGCGGGCTCGCGGTCCAGGCCGCCGAGCTGGTCCACCACCTCGGCCAGCGGCACCCGGCGCACGTTCAGCACCCGCAGCTCGGTACGGCGCTCCAGGCCGGCCGGCAGCAGCCCGGGGAAGATCGGCGAGAGCGCCTCGACCACCGAGCCGTCCGCGCCCTCCAGCAGCGTCGCGTCCCGGGGCCGCAGCGCGGGCGTGCCCTCCTCGACCGGCGCCGGGTGCGGCAGGAACGGCGTGTCGGGCAGCCGGGAGAGCACCCCGGCGCGCAGCGCGTTGTCCAGCGCGCCCTGGCCGAGCGGGGCCGGGACGAGGCCGAGCGAGCCGAGGTCGGCGCCGCGGGCGCGCAGCAGCTCGGCGTAGCTGTCGGCGGCCCGCTCGGTGAGGAAGTCGGCCAGCGGGCCGGGGGCGACGTGCCGGCGGGTGGAGTCCAGCGGGTAGGAGGCGATCAGCAGCGCGGGCAGGCCGACCGGCTCGTCGCTGGGGGTGGGCGCGTGCAGCACGGAGGCGATCCGGGGCCGCTGCGGGGCGCCGTCCTCGCCGACCGGGACGGCCCAGGTCACCGTCCAGTACGGGCGGGCGCGCTCCTCGGTGGGCCGGTCGGCCAGCAGCTCGGCGGCGAGCGTGCCGGAGGCGCCGGCGGTCTGCCAGACCGTCCGCCGCGGCCGGCCGTCCGCGTCGTCGGTGACGGTCACCTCGGTGACCCCGTCCGGGCGGGTCTCGGCGGCGTCCCGGGTGAGCGTCCGGACGCCGTCCGGGGTCTCCACCACGACCTCGCACAGGCCGGGCAGGGTGAGCAGCAGCGCGTCGTCGATCCCGGCCAGCAGACGGCGGGTCAGGTCCTCGGCGGCCGCGTCCCGCAGCGGCAGCACGACCACCGTGTCGTAGCCCTCCGGGGCGGTGCCCTCGGCCGCGAACGGCAGCCGCAGCAGCGGCACGTGGCCGTCCCGGCGGCGCAGCTCCTCGGCCAGCTCGGGCTGGGCCCCGGCCAGCGACCGGGCCTCCCCGAGCGACCAGCGCACCCCGCCGCCGGCGCCCAGCACGGCGGGCTCGTCGGTGACCGCGAGGACGGCGGCGAAGCCGACCCCGAACCGGCCCACGGCGGGCGCCTCGCCGCGCTTGGAGGAGGCGCGCAGGGTGGACAGCGACTCGACGGCGGCCACGTCCAGCGGGGCGCCGGTGTTGGCGGCGGCGAGCACGCCGTCGGCGAGGGTCAGCCGCAGCCGGCCGGGGCCGTGGCCGGCCCGGACCGCGGCGTCGGCCGCGTTCTGCGCCAACTCGACCACCAGGCGGTCCCGGTAGCCGCCGAGCGCCAGCTCCTCCTCGGCGTTGGCGTCCTCCCGGAACCGGGACGGCGAGGCGGCCCAGGCGTCCAGCACCCGCCGGCGCAGCGCGGCGCTCCCGAAGGGGTCCGCGAGGTGCTCGTCCGTGCCGCTGCCGATGATCCGAGGTTCCACTGGACCTGCCACCTTCCGCTGCCCTGTTCGTCGTAGGGCATTCTTCCCTGCCCCACCGACTGCTCCCGACCACGGACCCCGCCGGCGTCGGCCCCGGGACGGCGCCGACGGCGCCCCCGCCGCCCGCCCGGAGCCGCGCGGAACCGTCCGGACAGCACCGCGGCCCGCACCGGTCGGTGACCAGTGCGGGCCGCGGAAGACAGACCCGAGGGAAGGCCCGGGGCTCAGGAGTGGCCGAGCTCCTCGGCCGGGCCGTCGGGCTCGACGGAGCCGGAGGCGCGGTCCGGGTGCAGCGGCAGCGGCTCGACCACCAGCTCGTCCAGGATCAGCTCGGACGGCGCCGGCGGAGCCGGGATGACGGCCGCCTCGGAGTGCCCGCCGCAGCCGTACGCGAAGGAGACGATCTGGCCGTCGGCCGGACCGAACTCGTTGCCGCACACGCCGAAGGCCTGCCCGAGCGAGCCGCCGATCGGCACCAGGAAGCCGCAGCTCGCGCACGAGGCCGGGGCGGCCTGCGCCATCGGGGTCTGCGGGCCGTGGGACTTCTCCCAGCGCTCGGCGGCCAGGTGCAGGCCGAGCCGGGAGAGCACCCGGCTGCGGCCGAGGCCCAGCTCCTCGGCGACGGCGTTGATCCGGGCGCGGGCCGGAGCGGGCTGGACGTGCGGGTCGGTGACGACCAGGTCCTCGTCGTCCACCAGGGCGACCGCGGAGTTCGGCGCCGGCTCGTCCTCGCCGGTCCAGCCGGGCTCCAGCCGCAGGTCGTCGGCGCCGGTGGGCAGCAGGTCGCCCGGGCCCATGTCGCCGGGGCGCAGCCGGTCGCTCCACGGCACCCACTCGGGGGCGAGCACCGCGTCGGCGCCCGGCAGCAGCACGACCTCGTCCAGGGTCACGTTCTTGGCGCGCGGGGCGCGGGCGACGGTGACCGCCCAGTGCCAGCCGCGGTAGGCCGCGTCCAGGCACTCGAAGGTGTGGGTGACGACGCGGTCGGCGTCGGCCTGGACGCCCAGGTGCGGCCCGACGGCCTCCGCACCGACGGCCTCCTCGGCGGCCTGGCGGGCGAGTTCGACGGCCTCGGCACAGAGCCGGTCGGGGGTACGGCTTCGCATCGCAGCACTCACGGCGTCGATTCTCTCCCAGTTCTTCTGTCGCCCACGGCGTGTTGCCTGTTCCGTCGCGGCTCGGTGTCCCTCGTCCATTCTGCGCGACCGGGAGCCCCCTCGGGTACCGGCCGCGCCGCTCGACCGGCCTGCCGGCGCCCCGGCGCTCCGGCGGGTCGACCTTGGGCAGGCTACCCGTCGGCCGGTGCCCCGGCACAGTCCGGGGCGGACACGGCCGCTCCGGGGCCGCGCCGAGCGGAGTCCGGTCCCGCGTCGGCTCGGCGTTTCTGGGGCAGGATGGGCTTGTGGCGGACCACGACCCGTCGCAGCACGCACTGCGCGCCCCGCAGGCCGGCAGCCCCGACCAGGCGGACGCCGTGCCGCGACAGCAGCCCCCGGTCCCCGGCGCGGACGAACCGCAGCCGGCGGACGGCCCCGAGGCGCCCGCCGGCCCCCCGGACCGGCCCGGGAACGAGGCCCCGGAGACGCCGGGAGCCCCCGACCGGACCGCGCGGCAGCCGGACGGGCACGGGGACGAGGACGAGTTCGGGGACGAGGTCCCCGAGCCCCGCCGGCACTTCCTGGTCCGCACCGCCTCCGCCGCCGGCTCCCGCACCGGCAAGGTGGTGCACGGCACCGGCCGGCGGATCCGCCGGGCCACCGCCGCCGAGGGCGCGGGCGAGTCCGGCCTCGCCAAGCTGATCGAGCTGCACGCGCTCAACTCCTTCGGCGACATGCTGATCACCATCGCGCTGGCGTCCACCATCTTCTTCTCGGTGCCCACCGGCGAGGCCCGCGGCCGGGTCGCGCTCTACCTGCTGATCACGATGGCCCCGTTCGCCCTCCTGGCCCCGGTGGTCGGCCCGCTGCTGGACCGCCTCCCGCACGGCCGCCGGGCGGCCATGGCGATGGCCATGCTGGCCCGCGCCGTGCTGGCCTGGACGATGGCCGGGGTGATCGCCGGCGGCGGCATCGCGCTCTACCCGGAGGCGCTCGGCGTGCTGGTCGCGTCCAAGGCGTACGGGGTGGTGCGCAGCGTGGTGGTGCCCCGGCTGCTGCCGAGCCGGCTGTCCCTGGTGAAGGCGAACTCCCGGGTCACCCTGGCCGGGCTGCTGGCCACCGGCGTGGCCGCCGCGGTGGGCGGGCTGCTGCACCTGATCGGGCCCGGCTGGCCGCTGCGCGGCGCCTTCCTGGTGTTCGTCGTCGGCACCCTGATGGCCTTCCACCTGCCGCCCACGGTGGACTCCGCCAAGGGCGAGCAGCGGGCCGTCCTGCACGCCGAGGTGCACGGCGAGGGCTCGCACCTGATCCACCACCGGCCGCCGCCGGTCAAGGCCTCGCTGCGCACGGTCGGCCCCTCGGTGATCCTGGCGCTGCGGGCGATGTCGGCGATGAAGTGGCTGGTCGGCTTCCTGGTGATGTTCCTGGCCTTCCTGCTGCGGGAGGAGCCGATCGGCGGGCTGCGGCCGACGGTGGCGCTGGGCCTGGTGGCGCTGGCGGCCGGTACGGGCAACGCGCTGGGCTCGGTGCTCGGCTCCTGGCTGCGCACCCGGGGCCCGGAGGCGACGGTCGCCGCGATGCTGCTGCTGGCGACCTGCGTGACGGCGGCGGCCGCGCTCTGGTACGGCGTGGTGACGGTGGTTCTGGTCGCCGGGGTGGCCGGGATGGCGGCCTCGCTGGGCAAGCTGGCGCTGGACGCGCTGATCCAGCGGGACGTCCCGGAGGCGGTGCGGACCTCGGCGTTCGCCCGGTCGGAGACCCTGATGCAGGTGTCCTGGGTGGCCGGCGGCGCGGTCGGCATCCTGCTGCCGCTGAACGGGGAGCTGGGCCTGTCGATCGCCGCCGGGGTGGTCGGCCTGGCGCTGCTGTGGACGCTCCGCTCGCTCTTCCGGGTGGGCCTGCGGCGGCACCCGGCGACCCCCCGGGTGGCCTGAACGGGGCGGTGCGGCAACACGCGGTGCCTACCCCCGCGTCGCGTGATCGGCCCGGCCCGGTAGATTCTGACGCATGAGCCTCAATTCCCGTGCCATCGCCGCCCTCGGCGCCGTCGTCGTGGTCGGCGCCGCCACGGTGGGCACCTCCGTCGCCATCGCCGCCGGCCAGACCGAGCACATCTCCCACCAGGCCACGCTCACGGTGGGCAACTCCTCGGTCGTCGCGCAGCCGCTGTGCTGGAACGGCGGCAGCCCGCTCACCGAGGACCAGCAGCAGCAGTGCCAGGAGGACGCGACCAAGGCGCTGAAGGACGGCTCGCTGCCCTCCTCGGACGTCGTGGGCAGCGACCGGGTCGGCGTCGGCGTCTCGCCGAACGTGGCCGACACGGGCTGGTGGGCCTTCACCAACGGCGGCTCCGCCAACCAGGGCGGGCGCTACAGCCTGTTCTCGGCCGCCAAGGGCCAGACCTGGTCCGGCGCCCAGGCCGCGGGCAAGCTGCTGAACTCCAGCGGCAAGACCGTGGTGACCGTGGTCGAGGGCGACCCGAACCAGGAGGCCCCGATCGCCGTCTGGTACTTCCAGCTGAACACCCAGGACAGCTGACGGTCCCGCGATGACCGCGCACGCCGTCGCCGACGGCCGAGGCGAGCGGTCGGACCCCGCGGGGGCCCGGCTGCTCGTCGTCGTCGCGGTCGCCGCCGAGGCCGAGGCGGTGCTGCGCGGCCTGCCCGGCGGGTCCGCCGCGCTGCCGCTGCCCGGCGGCACGCTGCACCGGGCCCTGGCGGTGCCGGTGGACGTGCTGGCCGCCGGGGTCGGCCCGGCCGCCGCCGCGGCCGCCGCCGCCACCGCGCTGGCGGCCCACCCGTACGCCCTGGCCGTCTCGGCCGGGATCGCCGGCGGCTTCGCCCCGCTCGCCCCGGTCGGCGCCACCGTGCTGGCCGACGCGATCGTGGCCGCGGACCTCGGCGCCGAGACCCCCGAGGGCTTCGCCGACGTCACCGAGCTGGGCTTCGGCACCGTCCGGCACACCCCGCCGCCGGCCGCCGTCGCGCTGGCCGCGCGGGCGCTGGACGCCGTGACCGGCCCGGTGCTGACCGTCTCCACCGTCACCGGCAGCGCCGAGCGCGCCGCCGCGCTGGCCACCCGCCACCCGGGCGCCGTCGCCGAGGCGATGGAGGGCTTCGGCGTGGCCGAGGCCGCCGCCCGGTACGGCGTGCCGGCCCTCGAACTGCGCACCGTGTCCAACCCGGTGGGCCCGCGCGACCGGGCCGCCTGGCGGATCGGCGAGGCCCTGGGCGCGCTGGAACGGGCCTTCGCCGCCCTGCCCGTCCACGAGCTGGCATCCGCACCACGAACCGATTGAGGAGGCCGGCCGTGGCTGAACGGCTGAGCATCGCGTACTCGCCCTGCCCGAACGACACCTTCGTCTTCCACGCCTGGGCGCACGGCCTGGTGCCCGGGGCGGACGCCCCCGAGGTGACCTTCGCCGACATCGACATCACCAACGGGCAGGCCGAGCGCGGCGAGCTGGACGTCCTGAAGATCAGCTACGGCGCGCTGCCCTGGGTCCTGGAGCAGTACGCCCTGCTGCCCTGCGGCGGCGCGCTGGGCCGCGGCTGCGGCCCGCTGGTGCTCACCCTGCCGGGCGTGGACTCCCCCGCCGACCTGGCCGGGAAGACCGTCGCGGTGCCCTCCGAGCGCTCCACCGCCTACCTGCTGTTCCGGCTCTGGGCGGCGAAGGCGGTGCCGGGCGGCTTCGGCGAGATCGTCGTCCTGCCGTTCCACGAGATCATGCCCGCCGTCCGGGACGGCCGGGTGGACGCCGGCCTGGTCATCCACGAGGCCCGCTTCACGTACCAGCAGTACGGCCTGCACAGCCTGGCCGACATGGGCGAGGCCTGGGAGCGGGAGACCGGCCTGCCGATCCCGCTGGGCGCGATCGTCGCCCGGCGCTCGCTCGGCGCCGAGCGGCTGCGGGAGATCGCCGACGCGATCCGCTCCTCCGTCCGGCAGGCCTGGGCGGACCCGGCCGCGAGCCGCGGGTACGTGCTGGCGCACGCCCAGGAGATGGACCTGGACGTCGCCGAGCAGCACATCGGGCTGTACGTCACCGAGTTCACCGAGGACCTCGGCGAGGAGGGCTACGCGGCCGTCCGCGCGCTGCTCACCCGGGCCGCCGCGGAGGGGCTGGTGCCCCCGCTCGACCCGGGTGCGCTGGCGTTCTAGAGCGTTCCGACTTCAGCGCGTTCCGGCTCCAGGGCTGTCCGGCTCCCCGTCAGACGTCGAAGTTGTCGGCCACCGCGCGCAGCAGACCGGCCAGCTTCTGGCCGGTCGGCTTGGCGGGGTAGCGCCCGCGCTGGAGGCCGGGCAGCACCGCGTCCAGCGTGGTGATCAGGTCCTGGACGATCGGCGCCATGTCGTCGGCGCTCCGCCGCTGGGCGGCGGCCACCGAGGGCAGTGCGTCCAGCAGCTGCACGGCCATCGCCTGGTCCCCGCGGTGGCCGGCGACCACGCCGAACTCGACCCGCTGACCCGGCTTCAGCGACGTGACACCGTCGGGCAGCGCCTTGGTGTGGACGAAGACGTCCCCGCCGTCGTCGCGCGACAGGAAGCCGAAGCCCTTCGTCTCGTTGAACCACTTGACCTGGCCGGTGGGCATCTCGAACAGTCCTCGAATGGGTGTGAGGGATCCCGGCCCTGGCCGGGGATCACTGGGTGGTGGGGAAAGGCGGCCGACCTCGGCTCGGCGCCCGTGGGCGCTCGTGGCCGGCACGCGGTCAGGAGCAGACTAACCGTCCGTCACTGCCTCATCCGCGTTCCGCGAGGGACCCGCGTTCCGAGGCCCGGTGGGGGCGGCGGGAACGGGATCTCGCGGTCACGGGCGACCCGGCACTGGCACGGCCGGGGCGCGGCTCCGCGCGGTCCATCGGCTCACACCCCCGGGTCTGAGGACGCGGGGCGCACCTGTAGCGCCCCTCGGCACCCCGTGCATACCCCCGCTCAACAGGGATCAAAACGTTCAGCTGCCGGGAAACTGCGCAACGTGACCGGCCCGCTCCGGTGGGCCTCCCCGGCGGCCGCTCTGCCAGACTGGGGGCAGTTCCGACCGGCCCGTAGGAGTGAGCAGACGTGAGCAGCCAGAGCGCCGACCCCGGCGACGTGTACGTCAAGGCCGGGGTGATCGTCTTCGGTCTCGGCGCGCTCGCCACCCTGGTCACCTTCGTCCCGCTGTTCCTGCACCTGACGCCGCTGCCGACGGCCGCGTACTGGCTGAGCATGCTGATGCCGGCCGGCTTCCTGGCCGCGCTGACCGGACTGCTGTTGAACGCGCGGGCCCAGCGCCGCCGGATCGAGCCGGTCGAGTCCTGAGGCCCTCCGGCTCCTGAGGCCCGCGGGCCTGCTCCGGCGCCCGCCCTAGCGGTCGGCCAGGTGGCCGGCGAGCCAGTCCGGGAAGCCGGTGAGGTCGTCCAGCACCACGTCCGCGCCCGCCTCGTGGAGTTCCCGCGCGCTGTACGGGCCGGTGGGCACGCAGACCGCGAGGGCGTCGGCGTGCCGGGCCCCGCGGATGTCGCCGAGGTGGTCGCCGACGTAGACGCTCGCGCCGTGCTCGCGCAGCGCGTCGCCCTTGGTCTCCGCCCACAGGTCGCCGATCACGGTGTCCGCGGCCAGCCCGGCGTGCTCCAGGTGGAGGCGGGCGTTCGGCTCGTACTTGCCGGTGATCACCGCGACCCGGCCGCCGTGGGCGCGGACCGCCTCGACGGCGGCGTGCGCGCCGGGCAGGGCCACGGTCGGGGCGAAGGCGTGGTCGCGGTAGAGCTCGCGGTAGCGGGTGACGGCCCGCTCCACCTCGTGCTCCGGGAACCAGTTGCGGATCTCGTCCAGCAGCGGCGGGCCGAGCCGGGTGACCACCAGGTCGGCGTCGATGGGGGTGCCGGTCTCGGCGGAGAGCGCCAGGTAGGTGGCGCGGATACCCGGCCGGGTGTCCAGCAGCGTCATGTCGAGGTCGAAGCCGACGGTGAGCGGGGCGGGTGAGGTCGCGGGCATGCCGCCAGGCTACCCAACGGGTGCCCCGGGCCACGAGGCGATTTGCCCGGGCTTCACGGCGGAACTTAGGTTTGCCTGAGTTGTCAGCGGAGAGGGCCCATGACCGACACCAGCGCACCGCCCGGTGCGCCCCGCGCGCCGTACCGCGCGCCGCGGCGCCGAATACTGTGGCTGGCCGCCGCACTCGTCGTGCTGGCCGCCGCGGTGCTGCTGAGCCTGGCGGTCGGCAGCCGGACCATCCCGTTCGGCGACACGCTGGACGCCCTGCTGCACGGCGGCGACACCGCGAACGCCGTGGTGGTCCGCGAACTGCGGGTGCCGCGCACCGTCGTCGGACTGGCCGTCGGCGCGGCGCTCGGCCTGGCCGGGGCCGTCATGCAGGGCCTGACCCGCAACCCGATCGCCGACCCCGGCATCCTCGGCGTCTCCCAGGGCGCGGCGGCCGGCGTGGTGGTCGCCATCTCCGGCTTCGGCGTCTCCACCCTCACCGGGTACGTCTGGTTCGGCTTCGCCGGCGCGGTGATCGCCACCGTGCTGGTGTACGGGCTCGCCGGGCGCGGCCGGGGCGGGGCCACGCCGATCAAGCTGGCGCTGGCCGGCTCGGCGACGTCCGCCTTCATCGCCTCGCTCAACACCCTGGTGCTGACCACCGACGCGGCCACCATGGACCAGTTCCGCTTCTGGCACGTCGGCTCGCTCTCCGGACGGACCTCGGACGTGGCCTGGCAGCTGCTGCCGTTCCTGGCCGTCGGCACGGTGCTGGTGGTCGCGGTGGCGCGCGGACTGGACGCGCTGGCGCTCGGCGACGACACCGCGAAGGGGCTGGGCGCCAAGACCGGCCTGGTCCGGGCGGTCGGTGCGCTCGGCGCGACCGTCCTTACCGGCTCGGCGGTCGCGGCGGCCGGCCCGATCGCCTTCGTCGGCCTCGCCGTCCCGCACGCGGCCCGCGCGCTGGCCGGCGCCGACCACCGCTGGATCCTCGCCTTCTCCGCCGTCCTCGGCCCGGCGCTGCTGCTGCTCGCCGACACCCTCGGCCGGGTCCTGTTCCCGCCGTCCGAGGTCCCGGCGGGCGTGATGACGGCGCTGGTCGGCGTCCCGGTGCTGGTGGCCCTGGTCCGCCGCCGCAAGGTGGTGGCGGCATGACTTCCGTCCCCGGTACGAGCTCCGTCCCCGGCACGGCATCCGTCTCCCGCAAGGTCTCGCTGCGCGGCTACACCGTCGTCCGGGCCGGGCGGGCGTCGTTCCTGGTGCACCGGCGCTCGCTGGCCGTCACCGTCGGGCTGCTGGTGGCGCTGGCGGCGACCGTGGTGGCCTCGCTCTGCCTGGGCGAGTCCACCGTCGCGCCGTCCGAGGTGGTCAAGGTGGTGCTCGGCCGGCCGAGCCCGCACGAGCTGGTGGTCGGCGAGTTCCGGCTGCCCCGGGTGGTGGTCGGGCTGCTGGTCGGCCTGGCGCTCGGGCTGGCCGGGGCGCTGATCCAGACCGTCGCCCGCAATCCGCTGGCCAGCCCCGACGTGGTCGGCGTGACCTGGGGCGCGACCGCGACCGTGGTCGGTCTGATGGCGTACGGCGTGGTCGGCTCGACCGGCCAGGCCCCGTACGCGGCGGTGGCCGGCGGCCTGGTGGCCGGGCTGCTGGTGTACGCGCTGGCCTGGAGGCGCGGCCTGCACGCGCAGCGCTTCGTGCTGATCGGCATCGGCATCAGCGTCGCGCTGTCCTCGCTCACCTCCGTCTTCCTCACCAAGGGCGACGGCTTCCAGGCCCAGGCCGCCAAGGTCTGGATGACCGGCAGCCTGAACGGCGCCGGCTACGACCAGGCCGACTGGCTCGCCTGGGTGCTGCTCGCCGCCGTGCCGGTCGCGCTGTGGGCCGCCCGCGCCCAGCGGTCGATCTCCTTCGACGACGCCACCGCCGTCGGCCTCGGCCTGCGCCTGGACCGGATCCGCCTCGGCATGGCGCTGCTCGGCATCGTGCTGGCCTCGTGCGCAGCCGGGGCCGCCGGGCCGGTGGACTTCGTCGCGCTGATGGCCCCGCAGATCGCGCTGCGGCTGGCCCGCTCGGCGCAGGTCCCGCTGTTCTGCTCGGCGCTGACCGGCGCGCTGGTGGTGGTCCTCGCCGACCTGGTCGCCCGACGGCTGCTGGCTCCGACGGAGCTGCCGGTGGGCGTGGTGACCGGCCTGGTCGGCGCGCCGTACCTGATGTGGCTGCTGATCCGATCCCGCCGTGGAGGTTCCTGATGTCCGAACACCGCCTGGAGGCCCGGGGCCTCACCCTGGCCTACGAGGCGCGCACGGTCGTCGAGGACCTGGACGTGGCCGTCCCGGACGGGCGGGTGACGGTGATCGTCGGCCCGAACGCGTGCGGCAAGTCGACCCTGCTGCGGGCCCTCGGCCGGCTGCTGAAGCCGGTCCGGGGCGCGGTGCTGCTGGACGGCGAGGAGCTGGCGCGGATCCCGACCAAGCGGATCGCCCAGCGGCTCGGCCTGCTGCCGCAGTCGCCGTCCGCCCCCGAGGGCATCTCGGTGGCGGACCTGGTCGCGCGCGGCCGCCAGCCGCACCAGAGCTGGTGGCAGCAGTGGTCGCCGGAGGACGAGGCGGCGGTCGCGGAGGCGCTGGAGCGCACCTCCACCGCCGAGCTGGCCGAGCGGAGCATGGACGAGCTGTCCGGCGGCCAGCGCCAGCGTGCCTGGATCGCGATGGCGCTCGCCCAGGGCACCGACATCCTGCTGCTGGACGAGCCGACCACCTACCTGGACATCGCGCACCAGGTGGAGGTGCTGGACCTGGTCCGCCGGCTGAACGTCGAGCGCGGCCGGACGGTCGTCGCGGTGCTGCACGACCTCAACCAGGCCGCCCGGTACGCCGACCACCTGGTGGCGATGCGGGACGGCCGGGTGGTGGCGCAGGGCGCGCCCGGGGACGTGGTGACGGCCGAGCTGGTGCGGGAGGTGTTCGGACTGGACTCGGTGGTGGTGCCGGACCCGGTGACCGGCACGCCGCTGGTCGTGCCGGGCGCCCCGTGGGCGGCGCTCGCCCCGGACGCCACTCGCGCCTGACGGCCCACGCTTAACGGCACTTTAAGTGCCATTTCGGACATAATCGACGGCGCCCCGACCCCACCGCGCCGCCAGAGGACCGCCGATGCCCCGGATCTCCCGCCGCACCCTCCTCACCGGCCTCGGCGCGGGCGCGCTCGCGGCGGCCACCGGCTGCACCGCCGCCCGGCGGCCGGCCCCGGCGACCGCGGACGGCCCCGCCGGCGGCGCCTCGCCGTCCCCGACCCCGGTGCCGCCGGTGACGGTGAACGCCGCCACCGGCCCCGTCGTGGTGCCGGGCGCGCCGATGCGGGTGGTCGTGTTGGACACCGACGTGCTCGACTCCGCGCTGACCCTCGGCATCACCCCGGTCGGCGCCGCGCTCCCGGCCCGCGACACCCGCTACCCCGAGTACTGGCCGACCTCCCGGACGGCCGGGATCCGGCTGGTCGGCCCGGCCGGCTCGCCCGACCTGCCGACCGTACGGGCGCTGCGGCCGGACCTGATCCTCTCCAACCAGACCCGCGACGGCGACCGCTACGAGCAGCTGCGCGAGATCGCCCCGACCGTGCTCACCCAGACCGCCGGGGCGCCGTGGAAGGCCGACTTCCAGCTGCACGCCCAGGCGCTCAACCGGGAGGCGGCCGCGGCGGCCTTCGCCGGCGCGTACCAGAAGCACGCCGGGCAGGTGGCCCAGGCGCTGGCGGCGGCCAAGCTGTCCGGGCGCAAGGTGAGCCTGGTGCGGTTCGTGGAGGGCGGCGGCATCCGGCTGTTCGGCCGGCAGAGCTTCCCCGGCACGGTGCTCGCCGACGCCCAGGTCGGCCGGCCGGACGCGCAGAACGTCGACCAGTCCGACACCGAGATCCCGTTGGACCAGCTCGCCAGGGCCGACGGCGACCTGCTGCTGTACGCGACGTACGGCGATCCGGAGCTGTCCGGGGCCAACGCCGCCCTGGCGAGCCCGGGTTGGCAGGCGCTGGGGGCGGTCAAGGGGCACCGGGCGTTCCCGGTCGACGACCAGCTGTGGTTCCAGGGGATCGGGTACACCGGGGCCAACTACGTCCTGGACGAGCTGCAGCGCTTCCTCGGAGCCTGACCCGCCCCCGAGTAGCGGGCCGGGGGGACGCCGACGGCGGCGGCGAAGTCCCGGGTGAGGTGCGCCTGGTCCGCGTACCCCAGCTCGGCGGCGAGCGCGGCCAGGTCCAACCCGCCGTCCGTCCCGGCGCGTTCGGCGGCCTCGTGGAGGCGGGCCCGGCGCAGCACCCACTTCGGGGAGGCGCCGACGTACTCGGCGAACAGGCGCTGGAGGCGGCGGACCGTCAGGCCCAGCTCGGCGGCCAGCGCGTCCACCCGGCACAGGTCCGGCCTGCCGGTGATCCGGTCCACCATCGCGGCGACCTCGGCGGCGACCGGGTCGGGCTCGGGCAGCCGGGGGCGGAGGAAGGCGTCGGCGAGGGCCGCGGGGTCACCGGACGCCCCGAGGACCTCCGCGTTGAACCGGTCGGCCCCGGGCCCGAAGTACTCGGCGGCGGGCACCGACCGGTCGGCCAGCCCGCTCACCGGGTGCCCGGCGAGGGCGCGGAAGGCGCCGGCCCGGAACCGCGCGCCCAGCACGTGCCCCGCGCCCTCCAGGCGGCGGACGAAGAGCGAGCGGTCCACCCCGTACACGCGCGCCCGCGGGGCCTCGAAGACCAGGTGGACGTTGGGATGGGCGAGCACCTTCTGCTCGTACGGCGGCAGGCCGCGCAGGTCCCAGCGGACCAGCCAGTAGTACTCGACGAACCGGGCCACGGCCGGGTCGGGGACGAGCCGGTCCACGGTGATCAGCTCCGCCGCCCGGGCGGGGTGGAGCACGCCGCGGCCGAGGCCGGGAGCGTCCGGGGGTTCCAACGGGTCCAGGGGGTCCAGCGGGTCCGTGCCCATGCCGCCAGGCTAGCCGTCGCGTTTCTTCAAGACCGGCCGGTACGGCCCCGCGCAGAATCGGCGCCATGACCGCCCACCCGATGCACCCGCTCCTGGCCCGCGCCGCCTCCGCCGCCGCCGCTGTCGCCACCGCCGTCCCGGCCGACCAGCCCCTGGACGCGCCGACGCCCTGCACGGAGTTCGACACCCGTGCGCTGATCAACCACTGGGTGCTCTACACCTCGCACGGCCTGGAGCATCGGGCCCGGCGGGTCGAACTGCCCGAGGAGCTCGGCGCGCGGGACTTCACCGCCGACGCCGACTGGCGCTCCGGCTACGCGGCCCAGCTGGAGCGCGCGGTCGCGGCCTGGGCGGACCCGGCCGTCTGGGAGGGCGACGTCGACCTCGGCGGCGCCCCGGTACCGGCGGTCGGGATCGCCCGGATGCTGGTCCTGGAGCTGCTGCTGCACGGCTGGGACGTGGCCCGGGCGACCGGCGGGCGCATCGGGGTCGACGAGGAACTCGCCCTGCTGGCCGGGGAGATCGTGGCGGAGAACGCCGAGCTGTACCGCCGGTACGCGGGTTTCGCCGAGTCGGTGGCGCTGCCGGAGGACGCCTCCGCGTGGGACCGCGCGCTGGCCGCCTCGGGGCGCGATCCGCGCTGGAAGGCCTGAGCTCCGGTCGACGGGCCCGCCGGCCCGCCCGCGCCGGTACGGGGGGACGGCGCGGCGCGGCGGGCGGCGCTCAGGCCGGGCGCATCGCCGCGGCGAGCTTCGCGCGCAACAGCCGTACCGCCGGGGACTGCTGGTCGCGGCGGACGACCAGCCCGAGCCGGGCGCAGGTGGCGGCGTCGGCCAGCGGGACGGCCCGCAGCCCGGCGCCCGTGGCGGAGGAGGCGCTGAGGACGGCCACGCCCGCGCCGCGCTCGGCGAGCCGGAGCAGGGCGGCCGGGGAGCTGGCCTCGATGTCCACCCGCGGATCGAGGCCGAGCCGGCGGCAGGAGTCCTGGTAGGCGGCGCGCAGGCCGGTGCCCGGGGGGAGGCAGAGGACCTTCTCGCCGCGCAGGTCGGCGAGGCGGAGCCGCGCCCGGTCGAGGGGGTGCCCGGCGGGGACGACGGCGGCGATCGGCTCGTCGACGACGACGGTGTCCTCCAGCCCCGGAGCGGCCTCGCCGGTGTAGCCGATCAGGGCCAGGTCGAGGGAGCCGGCCAGGACCTGCGCCTGGAGGTCCTCGGAGTGCCCCTCGTGCAGGCTGAGTTCGATGCCGGGGTGGCTGCGGCCGAGGTCGGCGACGGTGTCCAGGAAGGGCGGGATCGAGCAGCCCATGATCATGCCGAGCCGGACCCGCCCGCGGACGGCGTCGGCGAACTCGGCGGCGGTGTGCTGGATGGCGTCGAGGGTGGCCAGGGCGTTCCTCGCCAGCGGGAGGACCGCCTCGCCGACCGGGGTGAGGCGCACCTGCCGGCCGGTCCGGTCGAGCAGCTGCTGGCCCAGTTCGCGCTCCAGCTTGGCCACTTGGGTGCTGACGCCGGACTGGCTCACGTGCAGCCGGGCGGCGGCGGCGGTGAAGGTGCCCTCGTCGACCACGGCGGCGAAGTAGCGCAGCTGGTGCATCTCCATGGGCGACGACGATAGGCGACCGGACCCCTGCGGCATAACCAGAAGAGATGGAATCCATCTGATCCATCTGTTGGACGGATGGGTTGGGTGCTCGGGAGGATGGTGGCATGACGACGACGAAGACCGCGCGTGAGCTTGCCGAGACCTACTTCACCGCCTGGGAGGCGGGCGACTTCGAGACCGTCCGGGGCCTGCTGGCCGACGACGTCGACTTCGTCGGCGCACTGGGGACGGCCTCCGGGGTGGAGGAGGCGCTGGCCGGGCTGAAGGGGCTCGGACAGGTGCTGGAGAAGATCGACGTGAAGGTCCGGGTGGCCGAGGGCGACGAGGTGATCACCTGGTTCGAGCTGCGCACCAGCATCGCCCCGCCGGCGCCGACGGCGAACTGGATGCACGTCGAGGACGGGCGGATCACCCGGATCCGGGTGACCTTCGACCCGCGCGGGCTGCTGGCCGGTTTCGGCGGCTGAGGGGCCTCGCGGCCGCCCGCGGGACGCGTGCGGGGGGCCGCGACCGACCCCGCTCGGTCACTCACCCGAGCAGTCATCCCCCGCAGGCGACGCGGGACGGGGCGCGCTACCACTGGGTGAAAGCCCCCACTCCCCTCCGGGAGCCCCACCATGAGCGAATCGACGATCCCCGCGCCCACCGTCGGTGCCACCGTGCACCACGTCGAGTCGGACGGGAAGGCTGGTCCGGCCCTCGCCCACGGCATCCTCCTCGGCCCCCGCACTCTCCTGGTGCCCGATCCGCCGCGCACGGTCGGCGACCCGTGGCAGAGCCTCGCCGTCCGCATCACCGTCGCCCCCGACCCGGGCGACGGCGCCGAGGCCCTGCGCGTGGCCGGCATCAGCCTGGCCGCCTTCGCCACCGACGACGTCCGCGGCGCGGCGGCCTTCCTGACCCTGCTCACGCCGTCACGGCACGCGCCCGCCCCCGGGGAGGTCACCCGGGACCGGCTCAACGACACCCTGCGGCAGTACCACGGCGACCTGTGGGCCGCCCACGCCGCCCTCGGCTATCCGGTCCGTCCGCCGGAGCGCGCCACCCCGCCGGAACCGTGGTGGTCCGACATCCCGGTGGAGGGGTTCCGGGAGTTCGACGACAACTGGTGCTGCCTCGGCTCGAACACCTCGTGCTGCCGGGAACTCCGGTTGTGACGGAGGTCGCGACGGACGGCGTCCGCCGCCGGGGGTCATCGACCGTCACGGCGGCGGACGCCGCGCTGGCACTGGCGGTCACCGTCCCCGACGTCTTCTTCTACGCGGCCCCGCTCGCGACCGGGACGAACGTCCGCGACCAGCTGCTGCTGGCCGCGTTCGCCGTCCCGGAGGCCGTCGCGCTGACCTTCCGCCGACGGTGGCCGGAGGCGGTGTTCGCCGTCGTCTGGGCCGCCGCCGTGGGCGCGGCCCTGCTCTCCCTGAACAGCGGCTTCGCCTTCACCCCCTTCTTCGGCGTACTGCTCGCGCTGTACACGGCGGCCAGGCTGAGCGGCCGGCCCGCCTCCGTCGCCGCGCTCGTGCTGACGGCCCTGCCGATCGCCCTGGCCATCTGGTACCCGGTCGCCGACCGGGCGGTGCCTCCCTCCCGTCGGACGTCGTACCTCGTCAGCGGCATCGCCTACTTCCTGCCGATCACCGCCGTCGCCTGGGGCGCCGGCCGCCGGGTCCGGGCCGCCGCCCTCGCCGCCGAGCGCGACCAGCGCGAACTCGCGCGCGCCCGCCAGGCCGTCCTCGGCGAACGCGTCCAGATCGCCCGGGAGTTGCACGACATCGTGGCCAACGCGGTGGCCGTCATCGTCATGCAGGCCGACACCGCCCGCTGCACCGCGCCCGCCGACGCCGACCGACTGGCCGGCACCCTCCGCGACATCGAGGAACTGGGCCGCAACGCGATGGCCGAACTGCGCCGCATGCTCCGGCTGTTGCGCACCGCCGACGTCCCCATGACGGACAGGGCCGGGCGCCACGGGCTTGCCGACCTGGGCCCGCTGCTGGAGGACGCCCGACGCGCCGGGGTCCTGATCGACCTGGAGGTGCGCGGCACCCCGGCCCACCTCGACGACAGCGTCGACCTGACGGCCTACCGGCTGGTCCAGGAGGCCGTCACCAACATCATCAAGCACTCCGGCGCCGGCAGCCACGCCTCGGTGCGGATCAGCTGGTCCGAGGTGCTGACCCTCGACGTGGTCGACGACGGCGCGGGCCGCCGCCCCGAGGCCCGCCGGGGACTGTCCACCGGGCACGGCCTGCTCGGACTCGCCGAGCGGATCGCGCTGTTCGGCGGCGAGCTGACCGCCTCGCCCTACCGCTCGGGCTTCCGGGTCACCGCCACCCTGCCGCTCTCCCCGCCGCCCTCCCCGCCGCCCGGCACGGCGGGCTGACCGGCCACGGCGGCTCCCGGCCTCACGGCGCCTCCTGCTGCTCCGCGTACCTGGTCGTGAAGCCCAGGACCACCACGTACCGGCCCTCGGCCGGCCCGGTGACCTCGCTCGGCCGCACCGGCTGCCAGGCCAGGTACTCGGACCGCTGCCCCTCGTCGTTCCGGTAGCGCCGGCCGCCGTACTTCTCGTACCAGTAGTCCTCGCCGGAGGTCAGGAGTTCGGGGCCCGGCGGCCGGGAGACGCTCACGGCCAGCTCCGTCCGCACCGCCTCGTCCGTCGCCGGCCTGAACTCCACCGACGGGGCGATCGGCCGGGCCGCCGCCTCCGCCACCTCCTCCGGGGTCGGGTCGGCGGGCGGCTGGTGGGCGTACTCGTCGGCCGCGACCAGGCCGCTCCACCGCTGCGAGCTCCGCCAGCCCTCGGCGTCCAGGTACCGGTCCAGATCGGCCAGCCGGGAGCGGACGTCGCCGCCGTCGAAGGCCAGGTACACGTTCACGGTCCGCTCGCAGGCCACCGGCAGCCACAGCCCCCGGAGGAACAGGCCGCCGCGGTAGTCGGTGCGGCACACGTCGACCGTCGACCGCCCCAACCCCTGGGCCCACGGCAGCAGTTCGGGCAGCCGGTCGATCCGGTCGGCCATCCGCCGCTCGGCCGCCAGGCGGGCCTCCTCGGTCTCCGGCGCCCGCGCCACCCCCGGGACGTCCGGCGGGGCCGGAATGGCCGTGTCGCGGTAGAACCTCCACCCGGCCCAGCCGCCGAACACGACCGCCACTCCCAGGAGCGCGATCAGCGCCCACCTCAGCCAGAACCGAACCACACCCACCCCCGGTCTCCACCCACCCCGCTCGGGCATCGTACGGGCGCGAACGCGTCGGCGGACGGGCGATGCCACCGAAGGGCCGTCCCGGCGACGGATCCCGGCGCCAGGGCGTGACGGTCACCCGCCGGACGTGACGGTCACCCGCCGGAGCGGATCGGCTCGCCCGTCCGGTGCAGGTGGGTGAAGATCTCCCGGTAGGAGCGGAACAGGCCCGTCTCGTAGTACGCGACGCCCTTCTCGGCGCAGAACTCCCGGGTGATCCGGGCGGCCCGCCCGAGCGCCGGAGTCGGCATGCTGGGGAACAGGTGGTGCTCCACCTGGTAGTTGAGGCCGCCCATCACCGCGTCGATGAGCAGCCCGCCGCGGACGTTGCGCGAGGTGAGCACCTGGCGGCGCAGGAAGTCGAGCTTCATCTCCGGGGTCACCATCAGCATGCCCTTGTGGTTCGGGGCGAAGACGCTGCCCAGGTAGACGCCGAACAGCGCCTGGTGCACGGCGATGAAGGCGACGGCCTTGCCGGCCGGGAGCGCGGCGAACACCAGGCCGAAGTAGGCGAGGAAGTGGACCACCAGCAGCACGCCCTCCAGCACCGGGCGCTTCACCACGGGGCCGCGCAGCGCGCGGAAGCTGTTGAAGCTGAGGTTGAGGCCCTCCAGCAGGAGCAGCGGCACGAACAGGTACGCCTGCCGGCGGCCGATGAACCGGGCGACGCCGCTCGCCTTCCGGGCCTGCCGCTGGGACCACACCAGGAGTTCGGGGGCGACGTCCGGGTCCCGCTCCTCGTGGTTCGGGTTGGCGTGGTGGCGGGTGTGCTTGTTCATCCACCAGCCGTAGCTCATGCCCATCAGCAGGTTGGCGGCGATCCGGCCGCCGATCTCGCTCGGCACCCGCCGGTCGAAGACCTGACGGTGCGCCAGGTCGTGGGAGAGCAGGCCGATCTGGGCGAAGACGACGGACATCGCCGCCGCCAGGCCGAGCTGCCACCAGGTGTCGCCCAGCGCGAACAGGGCGTACCAGCCGCCGAGGAAGGCGGCGAACACCAGGGCCATGCGGGCGGCGTAGTAGCCGGGGCGCCGGTCGAGCAGGCCCTCGTCGACTATTCGGCGGGTCAACTGGGCGAAGTCGCTGCCGCCGCTCCCGGACCGGGAGGAGGGGGCTTCGGGCGCTTCGGTCGTCATCACGGGCTGCGCGGACATACCCCGGAGTCTGTCAGTGACAGGCCCTCCAGCGGAACGGGGAAAGCACCCGCCCCGTACGGGTGTTAGCCCCCTTGCCGCGAGGGGTGCCCGCCTGCCGCGCCGATCGGCGGGCCGGACCGGCGGACCGGCGGACCGTCGCGACGGTCGACGGCGCCGGCCGTCAGCCCGCTTCCGGCCGCCCGAACAGCTCGTCCAGGTGGTACGCGAGGACCGCGAGCGCCTGCTCACCGGTGCGCTGGCCGCCCAGCACGCTGGAGCCGAGCCCGTTGACCATCGCCAGCAGCCCGGCCGCGACCGCCTCGACGTCCCGCTCCGGCCCGATCCCCCCGGCCTGCTGCGCCGCCCGGAGCTGCTTGGCGAGGAAGCCCTCCAGGACGACCGGCGGCTGCGCGGCCTGCTTCGCCAGCACCTCGGGGTCGCCGAGCACCAGCGCGTAGTACGCCGCGTACGTCCTGGTGATCCGGCGGCTCTCGGCGTCCGTCGGCAGGATGCAGGACAGGATCGCCGTCACCACCTCCCGGGGGGCCCGGGCCTGGCCGATCCACCGTTCCATCCGGGCCTGGAGCTGGGTGCCGAGCCTGGCCAGGGCGTCCAGCAGCAGTCCCTCCTTGGTCGTGAAGTAGTACTGGACGAGCCGCAGCGATACCCCGGCCTCCGTGGCGACGGCCCGCATGCTGGCGGACTGCAGGCCCTGGGTGTCGGCGATGCGCAGCAGGGCCTCGGCGATCTGCCGGCGGCGTTCCTCGTGGTCGACCTTCGCGGTCATTCCGGCCTCCGTCTGTTCGTCCCGCTTCACTTGGTACACCCGTATCATGCATGTGATACACATGTACCATGCGAATCAGCGAGTTCAAGAACGGCAAGGCCGAAGCCCGCTTCCGCGCCGCCTACGAGCGCGCGCTGACCGAACTCCGGCCGGGGCCCTGGACACCGCTCGACGTGCCCACCGGCTACGGCACCACCCGGGTGTACCGCACCGGCCGCGCCGAGGGCCGGCCGATCGTGCTGCTGCCCGGCTCCGGCGGCAACGCGCTGATGTGGCACGCCCACCTCGACGCCCTCGCCGCACAGCACCCCGTGATCGCCGTGGACACCGTCGGCGAACCGGGCGCCAGCGTGCAGAGCGCCCCCGTCACCGACGGCCGCGACGCCGCCGCCTGGCTGGAGGAGCTGCTCACCGCCCTCGACCTGTCCTCCGCCCACCTGGTCGGCTGCTCCTACGGCGGCTGGATCGCCCTCAACCACCAGATCCACCACCCCGGACGGACCGCCGCCCTCACCCTGGTCGAAACGGCGGGCCTCGCCGACCTGGACCGCCGCTTCTACACCTGGCTCGTCCTCGGCGGCCTCGCCGCGACGGCCCCGCGCCCGCTGCGCCCCCGGCTGGCCCGGCTGGTCGGCAACAGCGCCGTCCTGGAGACCGAACTGATGGCGCTGGTCCGCGCCTCGATGGGCTTCCGCCGCCGCCTGCCCCCGGCCGCCACCCTCACCGACCGGGAACTCGGCCGGCTCACCGCCCCCGCCCTCTTCCTCCTCGGCGAACGCAGCGCCCTGCACGACGCCCGGGCCGTCGCCGACCGCCTGCACCGGCTGGTGCCCACCGCCCGGGTCGAGATCGTCCCCGGCGCCGGCCACGCACTGCCCACCGACGACCCGGCGGCCGTCACCGCCGGCATCCTCGGCACGGCCGCGCGGCAGGCCGGCTGACCGGGGCCCTACGACCCGTCGGCCGGCCCGCCGAGGGCGGCGCGGACCAGGCGGGTGACCGCCGGGGTGGCCACAGCCAGGTCGGCCCCGCCGCCCACGGCTCCCGCCGCCTCCGCCTCCGCCGCCAGCGCGTCGTAGGTCTCGAAGGCGGTGAGCACGAACAGCAGGCGCCCCGCGTCCGCCGGGGCGTCGGGCAGCCGGCCGGCCAGCACCGCGGCGCCCTCCCGGCGGCGGGCGTCGCGGTCGGCGATGACCCGGCCGACCTCCTCGTCGAGCGCGGCGAGGGCGCGCAGGCGGCGGGTGCAGACCCGGTCGACCGCCCAGAAGCCGCCCATCACCTCGACGAAGCGGTCCAGCGCCGCCCAGGGGTCGGCCTGGGTGAAGGCCTCGGCGAGCCGGGCCATGCCGCCCTGCTCGGCGAGGGCGTCGCAGACCGCCTCCAGCAGGCCCGCCTTGGAGCCGAACTGGTAGTAGACGGTCGCCCGGGCGACGTCCGCGCGGCGGGCGACCGCGTCCAGCGAGACCCCGCCGGTCTCGGCCAGGTGCGCGCGGGCGGCCGCGACGATCCGGGCGCGGGTCTCGTCGACCTCCGCCTGCCGCTGTCCCATCCGGTAGGACCGGGGGCTCATCCCGTTCGCCTCCACTCGTTCCGTGTGAACTGGCAGTATCGCCGATCGGTTCACCCGGGCGGGGAAGGCCCGGCGCCCGGCGGAGCGGGCCCGGCGCTCAGATCATGACCCGCCCGCCGCTGACGTCCAGGGTCTGCCCGGTGATCCAGGAGGACGCGTCGGAGGCCAGGAAGAGCGTGGCCGAGGCGACGTCCGCCGGCTCGCCGAGGCGGCCCAGCGGGTGCGCGGCGGCGACCGCGGCCTGCACCTCGGGCGGCATCTGCGCGGCGGTCCGCTCGGTGCGGACAGCGCCCGGCGCGATGGCGTTGACCCGCACGCCCTCACCGGCGACCTCCAGCGCGAGGTGCCGGGTGAACATCAGCACCCCCGCCTTGGCCGTGGCGTACGCCGCGGAGGCGCCGCCGGCCAGCCGGCCGGCCGTGGAGGCCATGGTGACGATCGAACCGCCGCGGCGGGCCAGCAGGCCGGGCAGGAAGGCCTGGACGGTGAGGAAGGTGGCGGTGAGGTTGCCGTCGAGCACGGCCCGCCAGTGCTCCTCGGTCTCGCGGACGGTCGGTACCGGGTAGCCTCCGCCGCCGGCGAAGGCGGCCAGGGTGTCGACGGGGCCGAGGTCCCGCTCGATCCGGGCGGCGGCGGAGCCGAGTGCCGCCGCGTCCGTGCAGTCGGCGACCAGTCCGAGCGCCCGGACCCCCTCCGCCCGCAGGCCGTCCGCCACGTCCGCCAGCGCCTGCGCGTCGCGCCCGAGGACGGCGACGGCCGCGCCCTGCCGGGCGAAGGCGCGGGCGGTCTCCGCGCCGATGCCGCGGCTGCCGCCGGCGACCACGACCACCCGGCCGTCCAGGTCGGGGTACCGATCCTGCCGAACTCCCATGTTCCATCGCTCCTTCGGGTTCGCACGCACGGTGCGCCGTGGTTCACTTGATTTCATTCATACAGTCCGTCTGAATGAATGACAAGGCGCCATCCGAGACCGAACCATCCCGAACCATCCCGAGGAGGGAACCGATGAGGATCGCAGTCGTGGGTGCCACCGGACGCACCGGCCGTCTGGTGGTCGACCTCGCACTGGCCGCCGGACACACCGTCACCGCCGTCGCCCGCGACCCCGCCCGGCTACCGGAGTACGCGCACGGCACCCCGCTCACCGCCCGGGCCGACGTCGGCCGGCCGGGCTCCCTGCGGGGGCCGCTGAGCGACCAGGACGCCGTCGTCGCCACCCTCGGCACCACCGGCCGCCGGACCGCCACCACCGTCTTCTCCGACGGCGCCCGGGAGTTGACCGCGGCACTGCGGGACGGCGGCGCCCGGCACCTGGTCACGATGAGCTCGGCGGGGCTGGACACCAGCCGGCTCCCGCGCGCCCAACGGGTGGTGGCCAGGCTGGTGGTCGACCGGCTGTACCGGGAGGTCCACCACGACCTGGCCCGGATGGAGGCGGTGCTCGCCGGCTCCGACACCGCCTGGACGGTCGTCCGCGTGCCGATGCTCAAGGACGGCCCGCCGTCCCCGGGCCCGCAGGTCTCGTACGACCGACCGCTCCCCCGGGCCGGCACCGCCACCCGCGCCACCGTCGCCCACTGGATCGTCGACCACCTCGGCGACCCGACGACCTTCCGCCGACTCGTCCACCTCGCCGACGACTGACGCCCCGCCCGCGCCCCGGCGCCACCGTCACACGACGGCGGCGCCCACGCCGTCGTGGACGGCTCCGGCTGCTTCGTCCGCAAGTAGCGGGGGCCGGACCGGACCGGCCCCGCGCTCAGCCCTGCTGCTGCGGCGGGCGGCGGCGCAGGGCGAGCAGCAGCAGGACCACCGCCGACAGCACGGCGGACAGCCGCAGCACGTTCGGGGCGGACGACCAGCTGATCGCGCCCAGCGGCGAGCCCGACTGGAGGCCGCCGCCCTGTCCGCCGGCCTGCTTGGCCTGCTGCATGGAGTAGAAGGTGGACACGCTCATCGTGACCAGCGGGATGCCGAGGATCACGAACTTCCGCATCAGGTCGGAGATCTGGCGGGACAGGTAGCCGAGGCCCCAGCCGGCCAGCATGGCCGGGAGGAAGCCGGAGACCGCCCCGCCGACCAGCAGGGCGCAGGAGAGCAGGATCAGCGGGGAGGGCTTGCGGGCGGGCGCCTCCTTCTCCGCCTCCTGGCCCTTCCCCTTCCCCTTGGCCTTCCCCTTCCCCTTGGCCTTGCCCCCGGCCTTCCCGGCCGGGGTCTCGGGCGGCGCGGGAGGGGCGGCGGGGGCCGGCCTGAGCCAGCCCCTGCGCGGCTTCTTCGTCAGGTCCGCGGCGGGCGCCGCCGCCTCCGCCGCCTCCGCCGCCGCCTGCTCGGCGGCCTCCTCGGCGGTGCGCTGCCCGGGGATCGGCTTCGGCGCGGGCCGCGGCCCGTCCGAGAAGTCGAAGAGCGTCATCGTCCACGGGCCGGTGCTCGACACCGTCGTCGGCGGGGGCCCGTCCGGCCGGTCCCCGGCGACGGTCTCCGGCAGGTGCAGCGGCACGGACGGGATGCCGCCCGCGCTCGGCGCCGGCGGGTCGTACACGCTGTCGGGGTCGAAGTCCGGAGCGGGAACGGGGGCGGACGGAGCCTCCGGAGCGCCGCCGGACGCGGCCTCACCCGAACCGGCGCCCGAGCCCGAGCCCGAGCCGGCGTCCGAAGCGGCGTCCGGGCCGCCGACCGAACGCTCGCTCCACGGCCCGCTCTTGCGCCACCACTCGCCGTCCGTCATCACCGACCACCCCGCCTCGCCCGTACCGGCCGCCCACCGAACCGCCCTCGGCGTGACGCTACCCACCCCGCCCCCGCCCGCGCGAGTCCGTCCGCCGGTACGGCGGAGCGCCGGAGGTGCGCCCGGACGACGGACACCCCGTCGTCCCCGCGCCCGACTAACCTAGGTCGAATGACCACACAGCAGGGCCCTCAACGCCGGGGCAGGTCCGCCACCGGCCCGCGCACCCTCGCCGAGGAGTTGCGCGCCCGTCCCGACGACGCGCTCGCCGCCCTGCTCCGCTCCCGCCCCGACCTGCTGAACCCCGTCCCCGGCGACCTCACCCAGCTGTCCGCCCGGCTCTCCTCGCGCGCCTCCGCGCTGCGCGCCCTGGAGCGGCTCGACCGCTTCACCCTCCAGGTCGCCGAGGCCCTGGCCACCGCCCCGGACGGCACCTCGCTGAGCACCGTCCGCACCCTGCTGACCGGCCCGGCGAAGGTCAAGCCGCACCCCGGCGCCACCCCGCTCACCCCCGCCGACCGGTCCGCCGTCGCCACCGCCCTGCCGCGCGCGCTCGCCACCCTGCGCGACCGGGCGCTGCTCTGGGGCCCGGACAACGGGCTGCGGCTGGTCCTCGCCGTCCGCGAGGCGCTCGCCCCGACCGCCGTCAACCCGGGCCGCACCGGCCTCGGCCCCACCCTCGCCGACGCCACCGTCGGCATGTCCCCGGCCCGGCTGCAGCAGCTGCTCGCCTCGGCCGGGGAGCCCGGCACCCCGGACCCGGTCAGCGCCGTCGCCTCGCTCACCGCACTGCTCACCGACCGCGCCCGCTGCGCCGCACTGCTCGACACCGCGCCCGAGGCCGCGCTGCGGCTGCTGGAGCGGCTGGTCTGGGGCCCGCCCACCGGCACCGTCCCGGACGCCACCCGCCCGGTCACCGCCGAGGACGCGCAGAGCCCCGTCGAGTGGCTGCTCGCCCGCGGCCTGCTGCTGCCCAGCAGCCCCGGCAGCGTCGTGCTGCCCCGCGAGCTGGCCCTGCACCTGCGCGGCGGCCGCACCCACCGCACCGTCGAACCGGTCCAGCCCGAGCCCGCGCCCGCCGCCGCCCCGCGCGACCCGCAGACCGTGGACGCCGCCGCGGCCGGCCAGGCGCACACCGCCGTCAAGACCGTCGAGGAGCTGCTGGACGGCTGGGGCCTCACCCCGCCGCTGACCCTGCGCGCCGGCGGCCTCGGCGTCCGCGACCTCAAGCGCACCGCCCAGGCCCTGGAGAACACCGAGCAGCAGACCGCCTTCTGGCTCGAACTCGCCTACACCGCAGGCCTGCTGGCCCCCGACGGCGAGGTGGACGAACGCTGGGCCCCCACCCCGGGGTACGACACCTGGCTGCACCTGGACACCGCCGAGCGCTGGTCCGTCCTGGCCGGCGCCTGGCTCGCCGCCACCCGCGTCCCCGCCCTCACCGGCACCCCGGACGGCCGGGGCAAGCCGCGCGCCGCCCTCGGCCCCGAACTCGACCGCACCCTCGCCCCGTCCGTCCGCCGCGCCACCCTCGCCCTGCTCGCCGAACTGCCGCCCGGCACCCCGGCCACCGCCGAGGAGCTGCTCCCCGCCCTGCGCTGGCAGCGCCCGCTGCGCGGCGGCCCCGTCGGCCCGGACGGCCGCGACCTGCGCGACGAACTCACCGCCTGGACCCTCGACGAGGCCGAACTCCTCGGCATCACCGGCCGCGGCGCCCTGGCCGCCCCCGCCCGCGCCCTGCTCACCGCCGAGTCCGACCCGGCCGAGGTGCTCGCCCCGCTGCTCCCGCAGCCGCTGGACCACGTGATCCTCCAGCCGGACCTCACCGCGATCGCCCCCGGCCCACTGCTCACCCCGCTCGCCCAGGCCCTCGCCCTGTGCGCCGACATCGAGTCCAAGGGCGGCGCCACCGTCTACCGCTTCACCCCGGCCTCGGTGCGCCGCGCCCTCGACGCCGGCCGCACCGCCACCGACCTGCGGGCCTTCCTGGAGCAGCACAGCCGTACGCCCGTCCCGCAGCCGCTCGCGTACCTGGTCGACGACGTCGCCCGCCGGCACGGCGTCCTGCGGGTCGGCGCCGCCTCCTCCTACCTGCGCTGCGACGACCCGTCGCTGCTCGGCGAGGTCCTCGCCGACCGCCGCTCCGCCGACCTGCGGCTGCGGCTGCTCGCCCCCACCGTCCTCGCCTCCCAGGCCGCCCCGGACGTCCTGCTCGCCGCCCTGCGCACCATGGGCTACGCCCCGGCCGCCGAGTCCGCCGAGGGAGACGTGCTGATCACCCGCCCGGACAGCCGCCGCACCCCGCCCCGGACGGCCCCCGTGCCCGTCCCCGACGGACCGCCCGCCCCCGACGACACCCTGCTCGCGGCCGCCATCAAGGCCATCCGGGCCGGCGACCGCGCCGCCACCGCCACCCGCCGCGACCCATCCCCCGACCCGCGCCGGCTCCCCCGCACCGCCGCCGCCGAGACCCTGGCCGCCCTCCAGACGGCCGTCCTGCTCGGCGAGCGCATGTGGATCGGCTACCTCAACGCCGAGGGCATCGCCAGCCAGCGCATCATCGACCCGGTCAAGGTCGAAGGCGGCTTCGTCACCGCCTTCGACCACCACGCCGACGAACTCCGCACCTTCGCCCTGCACCGCATCACCGGCGTCGCGGAACTCGACGAGTGAGTCGGACAACAAAACCGCGTTCCGAAAGCCCCCAGCGCCGCAGCGTGCGCCGGGGGCTTTCGCTTTTCCAGACACAGGAGCAAGCCGCATGGGCCTTCTCGCCGGACTCACCACCAGTGGCTGGCGGGTGATTCTCCGGATTGCCCCAGCCCTGCTCGCCATCCTCGTGGTCGGCATCATGTCCATGGTGGCGATTACCCTGGTTCCCAAGAACGCTCATCGACGTACTCGATGCCGCCGAGATCCAATTGTTCACCGCTTGGCTCAGCGACGTCCCGACCTGACAACTGGCCAACAGTCTCGGCATCACCTGGGGTGCCACCCTGATCATCCTGGCCACGGTCCTCACACGACTGCGTGAATCCCACCATGCGCCGACTCTGGTGCAGGAACTCCCGGCCGAGGGCGGCCCCAAGCACTCGGACACCCTCCGGGACGCTACCCGAGCACTTGAGGTCGACCTCGCGACACGCTGCCAAAGGTGCGGGGCGCTACTACCCCCAGCCGCTCATACCGGCCGCCCCAGCTCTACTGCAACAGTGCCTGCCGACAGGCCGCGTACCGCAAACGCCACCGTGCCAGCGCCCTACAGTCGCCTGCCCCGGCAGACTGCGCCCGCGACGTCCGGCTGGGTCTGCGCGATCCGTGGACCGAACCCGACACGCTCTGGTGGATCTCAACAACCACCATTCACCGCATTCCCGAACAGGAACAGCTGGCGGAATGGACGGAGTTCGGCCGCCGCAAGGATCCCCGGCGCGGACGGCGGCTCCCGGGCAACCACTAGCGCCTCACGGAGAGCGCCGTCGCCCGGCTGGAGAGCTGCTCCACGGACCCCGACGCGCCGAACTCCCTGCAGCGGCTGAGTTGCCGGCTTCTCCAACCCACCTCGGTGCACAACTGGCGGACCCAGATGCCCAAGCCTCAGGGGCGGCTACCAGTCCGACCGATAGCCGTCGAAGCCCCGCTCCCCGGCCCGGACGGGCACCCGGAGATCGTCAACCCGATGCACGCCCACCTATCCGAACACCCGCACTGCTTCACTCTGCTCGGTGAGACCGCGGCCGACTCCACCTGGCGGGACTTCGACAGAAAGCTGCGATTCTTGGTCAGCCGTGCTGTGCCTCCTTCATCTTCTCCTTGACGGCCTGGTCCGCCAGACTGCCGATCTGCCCCTGCCCGACCGGCATCGACCCCCCGGTGACGGTGTCCGCCAGCAGGAACCCGGGCGCCGCGAGCAGGCCGCCGGGCCCTTCCCCGATGCCCGCGAGGGCATGGGCCGAGCCGGCCGAGGAGGCGGTGGCCGCGAAGGCCGAGCCCATCAGGGCGAGGGCGGTGAGAACACGCTTCGACTTCTTCATGACCAGCTCAACGAGCGAGTAGGCGCCGTGGTCACTCGAAGTAAATTGACCGGCCCGCCCCATCGGCATAGCCCGGAGGCAGGACGTCCGGAAGGAGGCATCATCCTCGGCGATCGGATAGCGGAGTTGACCACCACGGAAACCGGCCGACGGGTCCTCTCCACAGTCGGCGGACACCCCGCACCGGAGATCTCGATGACCGGCACCAGCCGGCCGCTCGGCCATCCCGTCCGGGAGTTCGCCACGTACGAGTCCGAGCTGCGGCCCGACGGCTCACTCAACGACATCGGCCACTTCACCGACGGCGGGGTCAGCTGGCGCGGCAGCATCTACTTCGAGAGCGCCTCCGACACCTTCCTGCGTCTCAACGATCTGGTTGGACTCTTCGAGTTCGACAATGACCCACAGGGCAATGGCAGGGCCGTCCTGTACGAGTGAAAGTCGCTCCAGCCAACCGAGCCGCATACGTTCCCACCGCAGGTCGCAGGAGGTCCGGGAAGGACCATTCGCCACCGAACGTGTTGCGGCCGAGCGCTGTGGAACGGTAATGCTTTGCCCTCAGGGAGGGGACCATGGGCAAAGCCTCGAGGAAGAAACAGGCGCGACGAACGCAGGGGCGGACGCTCACGACTCAAGGGCCCGAGAGCGCCGACGACAGTCCACGGGCGCTCGGCGAGCAGGCTCTCGCGCGGTTGCTGCGGTCGAGCCCGCCCGGACGGCTCAGCCTGGCCGGCGCCTACGCGGTCGGCTACGCAACGCTGGGCCACGCCCAACTGGAGGGGACCGAGCCGACCTGGTACCAGGAAGTCGATCCGCTCGACGCCCTGTATCTGGGGACGGCCTATCCCGGTCGGTTCCGCGACGGGTTCGAGTTCGCCAACTCTCGCGATGCCTGGTTCCGCCTCCTGCGCGGCACCGTTCACGAGAAGGGCATTCAGCGCTTCGTCTGTGAGGCCGTCTCAGCGAGCGAGAAATCCGGCCTACCAGTGGACGACGGGGAGCAGATGCTGGCACTCACCGGGCGGCTGGAGGCAGTCGGACTCGACCAGCGCCGGCTGCCGCGCCACCTGCTTCCCGGGGACACGCTCCGGAGCAGCCGGGCGGTGTGGGGTCCGCCCCGGGACCTGCTGCTTCCTGATCCACCGAAGGGCGCCAAGGACCGGGTCCAACGCTTCTGGCAGGAGCCGACGCCCACGGCGCCGATCGGTGACACTCCGAAGGCCGTTCTCCGCGAGGGTCTGCACCGGTTCGCCTCTGCCGGGCTGCCCGTGAGAGAGGACGCCGGAGTCATGCTTCCCGCGTTGTATGCGGCGCTCTTGGCGAAACCCGGCGAGCACCTGGAGGAAATGGGCACCCACGCCCGCGCATGGGCACTCTCCATGAATGACGAGTCACCGCTGGTACCGGTGCTCGACATCCTCCTGGCGGCCCCCAAACTCGGTCTGTCCGTGAACAGGACTCTCAGGTGTCTGTACGCAGTTCCGGCATTCACCGAGCCGATCCCTTCGTCTGACCTGGCCTGGACCAGCTCCCCTGGTCTCGCCCTACCCCGGATGGCTTTCGAACTGGGCGTCCCCGAGGTGTCCACGCTGAACGCCGTCCTCACCCCGGACCTGCTGGGCTGGGCCGGTGCACAAGCCAGGATGCGCCTGAGCGCCGCCGGGCGCCGAGCGGATACCGGCACCCCGGAAGACAGCGCCATCGCCACGGGGGGCGAAGCAGAAGAATCCGAGGCGGAGTGGACCGAACGGCGTCAGGCCGTGCTGGACAGGATCCGAAGGAAGCCGGGCAGAACGGTGTCCACTTCCCGACAGTCGGACCGTGCGGTGGAGCGGATCTGGAACGGCGACGGCAGTTCCGTGCTGCGGATCGCGGAGGACTCCCGTCAGGGGCGGGAGATACAGAAGGGCCTGGAAAAGCAGCTCGCGGCCTTCCGTGAGAAGTTCGGCCGCGAGCCCGAACCACACGACCCGATCTTCTTCGACCCCGATACCGACGAACCCGTTCCTCTCACCAGAAGGAACTTCGACAGCATGATGCAGGATGCGGTGGATGCAGCGAGCGCTGCCGGTATCGACCCCGCGTTCGTCCACGCCTGGAGGGAGGTCGGGTACGTGGTCACCACGGAGACACTGGACATGTTCACGACTGCAGAGGTGATCGCCTATCGCCGGGCGGTCGAACGACACCGGCGGGCCGGGGAATGACCCATACGACTCGGAACAGCGTGAGCGGATCAGTCGTCTTCGGCTGCATCGTCCAGGGGCACAACGTCATTCTGACCCTCCCGGACCACCCTGACCCTGCGCTGGCCGGCCTCCCCAAGCAGTCGGGCGCCTTCGCCGGGCGCCGCGCCGAGTTGGAACAGCTCCTGGCCGTCCTGGCCCCGCAGCCGTCCACGGAGACCACCAACACCATCGTGGTATCCGGACTCGCCGGGACGGGCAAGACCGAACTCGTGCTCCAGGGCGCTCACAACGCACTCCGGGAAGAGGGCTGGTTCCCGGGCGGGGCACTCTTCGTCGATCTGCACGGGTACGACGCGAAGCGCGTGTTCTCCCCGAAGCGAGCGCTCGGCACCCTTCTCCGAGCCCTCGGCATTCCACCGGAACACATCCCGGCCGGGATCGACGACCGTGCCCGCATGTACCGGTCCGCGCTCAGCGCACTGGCCGGCGCGGGCCGGCGGGTTCTGGTTGTCCTGGACGACGTACCGCCCACCGAATCTGTCCGCCACCTGCTGCCGAGCGACGGAAGCACCATCACGCTCGTGTCCTCGCGGCACTCCCTCGCGGAACTGGACGCCCTGGCCCTGACTCTGCGGGAACTGCCCTCCGACGAGGGACGGGAACTGCTGAACGAAGCCATCCGAACAGCACTCCCCGAGGACTCGCGCGTCACTTCCGAAGCCGACCGGGCCGCACGGCTCGTCGCCCTCTGCGGTGGCCTCCCACTGGCCCTGCGCATCCTGGCCTCCCTGCTCGTGGACGTACCCACCCGGCCACTGGCCGACCTCTGCCACGACCTGGAGGCCGCCCACTCCAGACTTGCCGTGTTGAGCCGGGAGGATCGGGCTGTGACAGCGGCCTTCGAGCTGTCCTACCGGCGACTCACCGAGGAACAGGCCAAGGTCTTCCGCCTCGTGTCCTTGAGCCCCGGACCGGACTTCTCGACCGGGGTTGCGGCCCAGCTGTACGGCGGGAGTGAAAAGGACACCGAGCGGCTCCTGCTCGACCTAGCCCGCCGCCATCTGGTCGAACCGCGGGCGCAGTACGGCCGCTGGCGACAGCACAGCCTGGTGCGGCTCTACTCACATGGGCAACTGACCTCAACCGATGGCTCCTGGGGCGAGAGCCTCATGCGGCTGTTCGTTCACCTGCACCAGATGAGCGCACTCGCGTGCGAACGATTTCTTGCCCCCGGGACCCCACGCCCTGTGGCAGGGTCGGACTTCGCCGGTCGGCAAGCTGCGTTGCAGTGGCTGGAGAGCGAACGGCTCACGCTCGTCGCGGCCACCATCTGGACCCACGTGGCCCAGGACGATCTGATGTGCGTGGCTCTGGCATCGTCCGTCGCGCAGTTCCTGATGGAGGTGCGGTACCTGGAGGATGCCGAGCAGGTGATGAAGGCAGGCCTCCGATCGAGCCGCAGGCTTGAGGACAGTCTCAACGAAGCCGCGTTTCTGAGCGGCCTCGGTATCGTCCTCCGGGACATGCGCAAACTGCGCAAGTCCGTCCACAGGCACCGATCGGCGATCGATATCTGCCGGAAGACCAGGAATCACCGGGCTCTCGCCGGCGCCCTCAACAATCTCGGACTGTCGCTCCACGACCAGCGGAAGTTCGAGCAGTCGGCGGCTGCCCACATCGAGGCCGCACAATTGTTCAAGCGCGAAGGCGATCGCCGAGGGGAGGCCCAGGCCCTGGCCAATGTCGCCGAAACGCTGGAAGAACTGGGACGCACCGAAGAAGCAATCCGCGCTCTCCGCACGGCTGCGAAGCTCTTCCGGAACGAGGGCGATCCCCGTGGCCACGCCAAGGTACTGGGCAGTCGCGCCAAGCTGATGCGCGACACAGGGAAGGCCGAGAAGGCCATCGAACTCCACCAGCGCGCCCTGAACGTGGCCGACGGCCTGATCGTCCCCCATGACAGGGCGATCGAGCTGAGCAACTACGCGGGCACGCTGACCCTCACCGGGGACTACGACGCGGCCCTCGTCGCACACCGGGAGGCTCTGGAAACCTTCCGACGCCTGGGCGACCGTCGGGGCGAAGCAATGACCCTGGGCAACATGGCCCGCGCCCGCCAACGGCAGGGGAAGTGGAACAAGGCCGTGGAGCTGCACACCCTCGCTCTGGAGGCGTTTCAGGACGGCAAGGACGATCACGGCACGGCCACCGAACTCAACGGCCTCGCCAACGCCCTCCTGCACCAGGGCCACAACGTCGAGGCCCTGGAGAACCTGCACCTCGCCGCCGAACTCTACCTCCAGACCGAGGACTCGGAGAGAGCCGCCGCCACGCTCGCCTTCGCCGACCGGACCCGGCAGCGGGTCAGCGTCGGCACCCGCCACACCAAGCACCGGACATGACCGCCCGCGGATGCGGCACACTGGACGTTTGGCCCCGTAGAGCCCTACCGAAAGGCAGTCGCCAGGTGAACGACGGACCGCTCATCGTCCAGAGCGACAAAACTCTTCTCCTGGAGATCGACCACCCCAGGGCCTCCGACTGCCGTCGCGCTATCGCGCCGTTCGCCGAGCTGGAGCGGGCGCCCGAGCACGTGCACACGTACCGGGTGACGCCGCTCGGGCTGTGGAACGCGCGGGCGGCCGGGCACGACGCCGAGCAGGTGGTGGACGCCCTGGTGACGTACTCGCGCTACCCGGTGCCGCACGCGCTGCTGGTGGACGTGGCGGACACCATGGGCCGGTACGGGCGGCTCCAGCTGCTCAAGCACCCGACCCACGGGCTGGTGCTCACCACCACCGACCGGCCGGTGCTGGAGGAGGTGCTGCGCTCCAAGAAGGTCGTCCCGCTGGTCGGCGCCCGGGTCGACCCGGACACCGTGGTGGTGCACCCCTCCGAGCGCGGGCAGATCAAGCAGGTGCTGCTCAAACTCGGCTGGCCCGCCGAGGACTTCGCCGGGTACGTGGACGGCGAGGCGCACCCGATCGACCTGGACGAGGACGGCTGGCAGCTGCGCCCGTACCAGGCGCAGGCCGTCGAGGGCTTCTGGCACGGCGGCTCGGGCGTGGTCGTGCTGCCCTGCGGCGCCGGCAAGACGCTGGTCGGCGCGGCCGCGATGGCGCACGCCAAGTCGACCACGCTGATCCTGGTCACCAACACCGTCTCGGCCCGCCAGTGGAAGCACGAGCTGGTCAAGCGCACCTCGCTCACCGAGGACGAGATCGGCGAGTACAGCGGGACGAAGAAGGAGATCCGCCCGGTCACCATCGCCACCTACCAGGTGATGACCACCAAGCGGAAGGGCGTCTACGCCCACCTGGAGCTGTTCGACGCCCGCAACTGGGGCCTGGTGGTCTACGACGAGGTGCACCTGCTGCCCGCGCCGGTGTTCAAGTTCACCGCCGACCTCCAGGCCCGCCGCCGGCTCGGCCTGACCGCGACGCTGGTGCGCGAGGACGGCCGCGAGGGCGACGTGTTCAGCCTGATCGGCCCCAAGCGCTTCGACGCACCGTGGAAGGAGATCGAGGCGCAGGGCTACATCGCGCCCGCCGACTGCTGCGAGGTGCGGGTCACCCTGACCGACTCCGAGCGGCTCGCCTACGCGACCGCCGAGCCGGAGGAGCGCTACCGCTACTGCGCCACCACGGCGACCAAGCGGCGGGTGGTGGAGGCACTGGTCAGGAAGCACGAGAAGGACCAGACGCTGATCATCGGCCAGTACATCGACCAGCTGGACGAGCTCGGCGAGGCCCTGGACGCCCCGGTGATCAAGGGCGAGACCAGCAACGCCCAGCGCGAGAAGCTCTTCGAGGCCTTCCGGAACAAGGAGATCGGCGTCCTGGTGGTCTCCAAGGTCGCGAACTTCTCGATCGACCTGCCCGAGGCCACCGTGGCCATCCAGGTCTCCGGCACCTTCGGCTCCCGCCAGGAGGAGGCCCAGCGCCTCGGCCGGGTGCTGCGCCCCAAGGCGGACGGGCACTCGGCCCACTTCTACTCGGTGGTCGCCCGGGACACCGTGGACCAGGACTTCGCCGCCCACCGGCAGCGCTTCCTGGCCGAGCAGGGCTACGCGTACCGGATCATGGACGCGGACCACGTGCTGTGACGCACGGGCGGTAGGCCGTCCCGGGAACGGACACGGTGCTCAGGACCGGACGGCGCCTTCAGTACCGGACACCGTCGCGCCCGAGGAAGATCACGCGCGCGGCGGTGTCCAGGGCGATGCCGACGTTGCGGACGGCGGTGCTCAGCGGGTTGCGGTGGCGCCCGGAGACGGCGGTGGCGCCGGACGGGCCGGGTCGGGGGGTTCGGTTCGTGGTGCTCATGTCTTCAACGGTAGGCACCCGACCGGCGGTCGGCATCACTCCAAAGGCCGTATCCGCAGGTGCGCGGCTCGTCCGCCGGGTGTACGGCGGCCCCCGAGGCCGGGGTAGGGCGAACCCCGAGGCCGGTACGGCCGGAACCCCGGGACCCGCGCGGCTGGCCCCCAGGGGCGGACGGGTCTAAGATCGTCCGTCTGCCCCCTCCCGAACCGTGGTACCTGCTGAAGTCCCGCAGGCAGCCGGGGGAGGTACCGACCGTTCGGCAACCGGTCGGCCGTACCCACCGTGAGCTCCTACGATCCGCTGCGCCCGCCACCGGGGGCAGCCGGGAAGGTTCGCTGTGCCCGCCACCTCCACCACCGACCCCCTCCAGCGCGAACGCGACCACCTGGCCGCCTCCCGGGCCGCGCTGCGCGCGATGCGCGAGGACGTCGAGTCGCTCGACATCCGCGACGTGACCGGCACCTGGGTCACCGCCCTCGTGCTCCAGAACCAGATCGAGGCCAGGATCGCCGCCCTGGCCGACCTCTCGCACACCCCGCTGTTCTTCGGCCGCCTCGACTACCTGCACGCGATCAGCGAGGAGCTGAGCGAGGGCAGCGGCGGCGAGAGCTTCTACATCGGCCGCCGGCACGTCCACGACGCCGACGGCGACCCGATGGTGATCGACTGGCGCGCGCCGGTCTCCCAGCCGTTCTACCGGGCCAGCCGCACCGACCCGATGGACGTCGACCGCCGCCGCCGCTTCGGCTACACCGGCGGCGAGCTCACCGCCTACGAGGACGAGCACCTCAGCGACCCGGCCGAGACCGATTCCGCCTCCGCGCTGCTGGCCGCCGAGATCGAGAAGCCCCGCGTCGGCCCGATGCGCGACATCGTCGCCACCATCCAGCCCGAGCAGGACGAGATCGTCCGCTCGGACATCACGGGCACCATCTGCGTCCAGGGGGCGCCCGGCACCGGGAAGACCGCCGTCGGCCTGCACCGCGTCGCGTACCTGCTGTACGCGCACCGCGAGCGCCTGGCCCGGACCGGCACCCTGGTGATCGGGCCGAACAACGCCTTCCTCTCCTACATCGAGCAGGTGCTCCCGGCCCTCGGCGAGCTGGAGGTCGCCCAGGCCACCGTGCAGCAGCTGGTCGGGCACGTCGAGGTGAGGGGCGAGGACGACCCGGAGGCGGCCCGGCTGAAGGGCGACGCCCGGATGGCCGAGGTGCTGCGCCGGGCGGTGCGGTCGGGCATCGCGCTGCCCACCGAGCCCTGCGTGGTGGTCCGCGGCTCCCGCCGCTGGCGCGTACCGGTGTACGAACTGGTCGAGATCATCGAGGAGTTGAAGGGCCGCGAGACCCGCTACGGCGCGGCCAGGGACGCCCTGCCGCAGCGCATCGCGCACGCCGTGCTGCTGAAGATGGAGCAGGGCGGCGAGGCCCCGGACGACCGGGTGCAGGACGCGGTGGCCCGCAACAGCGCCGTCAAGGCGGTGGTCAAGGAGTGCTGGCCGGCCGTCGACCCGGCGAAGCTGGTCCTGCGGCTGCTCTCCGAGCCGGAGTTCCTGGCCGCCTGCGCCGAGGGCGTGCTGACGCCCGAGGAGCAGCGGGCGGTGCTGTGGCCCAAGCCCGGCCGCTCGGTGAAGACCGCCCGCTGGACGGCGGCCGACGCCGTCCTGGTCGACGAGGCCACCGACCTGGTGCAGCGCACCCCCTCGCTCGGGCACGTGGTGCTGGACGAGGCCCAGGACCTCTCCCCGATGCAGTACCGCGCGGTCGGCCGCCGCTGCACCACCGGATCGGCGACCGTCCTCGGCGACCTCGCCCAGGGCACCACCCCGTGGGCGACGGCGAGTTGGCCGGAGGCGCTGCGCCACCTGGGCAAGCCGCAGGCGCACATCGAGGAGCTGACCAAGGGCTTCCGGGTGCCGGAGGAGGTCATCGCGTACGCCTCCCGGCTGCTCCCGGCGATCGCCCCCGGCCTGGCCCCGGCCTCCTCGGTCCGTGAGGCGCCCGGTTCGCTGACGATCCGCCGGATCGCGGACGGCGCCGCGGAGGGCGACACGGACACGGACGGCGGCACGACCGGCGACGCGGCCGGCACGGAGGCGGTCCTGGCCGCCTGCCGGGAGGCGCTGGAGCACGAGGGCTCGACCGGCCTGATCGCCGCCGACGCCCGCGTCCCGCGGCTCGCCGAGGCGCTGACCGCGGCCGGCCTGCCGTACCTCTCCCCCGGCGACGAGACTAGCGCGGAGGCCCGGCTCACCCTCGTCCCGGCCTCGCTGGCCAAGGGTCTGGAGTACGACTACGTGGTGCTGGACGAGCCGGCCGCGGTGGTCGCCGGGGAGCCGGACGAGCGGACCGGCCTGCGGCGGCTGTACGTGGCGCTGACCCGTGCGGTCTCCGGGCTGACGGTGCTGCACCGCGAGCCGCTGCCGGAGCAGCTGCGGTAGTGCGCGGAAGGGCCGGTCCGCGGACCGGCCCTTCCGTACGAACGCCCGTACCGGCGCACCCGCGCTCAGGCGTCGATCAGCGCCCGCCACTCGGCGACCTTGGCCGCGTCCACCGGCGTCCGCCAGCCGTCGACCCGCACCGCGCCGCCGACGTGGAAGGCGTCGAAGCCCTCCGCCCGCAGCTCCTTCAGGTGCTCGGCCCGCAGGCCGCCGCCGATCAGGATCCGCTGCCGGTACCCGGGCTCGCCGGCCCGGGCCAGCTCGGCCGACAGCACCTCGCGCCCGGCGTCCACCCCGGCGGCCGCGCCGGAGGTGAGGAAGGTGTCCAGGCCGGGCAGCCCGCCGACGGCGGCCCGCAGGGCGGCCCGGTCGGCGCTGTGGTCGATCGCCCGGTGGAAGGTCCAGCGGCAGCCGGCGATCGCCTCGGCGACGGCCGTGGTGGCGGCCAGGTCGACGGCGCCGTCGGCGTCAAGGAAGCCGAGCACGAACTCCTCGGCCCCCTCGGCGCGCAGCGCGGCGGCCCGGGCGCACAGCCCGTCCACGTCGCCGGGGGCGAAGCCGTCCCGGATCCGCAGCATGACCCGCAGCGGGATGCCGACGGCGGCCCGGATCCGGCCGAAGTCCTCGACAGACGGGGTGAGCCCGTCGGCGGCCATGTCGGTGACCAGTTCGAGCCGGTCGGCGCCGCCCGACTCGGCGGCCTGGGCGTCCTGGGGCGTCAGCGCGATGACTTCGAAAATTGGTCTAGACATATTCGACAGCCTGCCACATCGGCCCGCCCCCGGAAACTCCCAGGGGGCCGTTCCGGTCACGCCGGAACGGCCCCCCGAACCTCCCGGTCACGCCGGACCGTGGACCGCCCCGATCGCACCGGACGCCCCGGCCGCCTCCGACCGGCCGAACCGGTGCACCGCCACCGCCACCAGCACCAGCGCGGCCACCGACGGCCCCACCGCCGGCAGCAGCTGCGAGACCCCGCCGGACCCGCGCCAGATGTTGAACAGGCAGCCCGGCCCGGCCAGCACCAGCGCCGCCACCCCCGCCGCCGTCGGCGCCACCCGCCCGCGCAGCCCGGCGAAGGTCAGCAGCAGCGGGACGACCAGCATCACCACGAACCACACCAGGTCCAGCGGGAAGGTGGTGTCGTCCCAGCTCTGGGCCGCCTCCAGCAGCCCGCCCACGGCCCCCGAGGCCAGCACCAGACCGGCCGCGCGCAGGCCCGGCCGGGGCAGCAGGTCCGTCGGCGCCGCCGCCAGCAGCAGCGCGGCCAGCACCAGCGGCAGCGTGGCCATCGCGATGTAGCCGCTCCACCACAGGTCGAAGGAGGAGGACCAGACGGCGTCCGCCAGGTTGTAGAGCCCCACCGCCCCCAGGACCAGCGCGCTGCCCCGCACCGCCGTCCAGCGCCCCAGCAGCCCCGCCACCAGGAGCAGCACGGCGGCCACCGGCGGGCAGAACGACGAGAAGTAGGCGCCGTACGAGTCGTCCCAGGAGAGCAGGTTGGCGATCCGGTGCGCGGTGGTCAGCCAGGCCACCAGCGTGGCGCCGGCCACCGCCCCGGCGAGCATCGGCGCGACCACCGCGAGCAGCCGCCCGGCCGCCGTGGCGCCGGTCAGCCCGAGCCGCACCCGCAGCCCGTACACCGCCAGGCCGAGGACCTCCCGGGCGACCGCCGGCCGGCTGCCCGCCGCCGTCGTGTCGGCGAACACCTCGGCCAGCTCCTCGCCGCGCTCGCGGCGGTACGGCTCCGGGTAGAGCTGGAGCGCGGCCCGCAGCACCGCCGAGGGCCCAGCGCCGATCACCGGTGTGGTCATGAGAGGCCTCCCCCCGCCGCGGGCCGCCCCTGCGACCCGGTCTTGCCCGGCAGCATCGACCGGATCCTGGTCAGCCGGCGCTCGGCCTCGGTGGCGACCGCCCGCAGCCGCTCCGCCTCGGCGGCCAGCGCCTCGCGGCCGGCGGCGGTCAGCGCGTAGCTGCGCCGGGCCCGGCCGTCCACCACCTCCTCGGCGGCGACCTCGATCAGGCCCTGGCCCAGCAGCCGGTCGAGCGCCCCGTAGAGCGTGCCGGTGCGCATCTTGACCCGGCCGTCGGAGATCGCGGCGATCTCCTGGATGAGCGCGTAGCCGTGCCGCGGGGCGTCGGCCAGCGCGGTGAGCAGCAGCAGCGTGGGCTCCTGCATGGAGCGTTCTGTCATACGACTACATATATCGTCAACCTACCTATAGGTCCAGCGCCCACTCCCCCGGGCCCGGCACCCGGCCGGGCCGCCACAATGGTCGCCATGCCGACCACCGAGGACGCCCCGCCCACCGAGGAACCGCTCACCGACGCGCCCGCCGAGGGCCCGCTCGCCGACCCGCCCACCGACGACCTGCTCGCCGCCTGGACCGCCCTGCTGCACCGCTGCGGGGCCGCCGTCGACCCCGAGCCGTACGGCCGGGAGCTGCTGCGCCGCTGGTCGGAGCCGCAGCGCCGCTACCACACCGCCGCACACCTGCGCGCGGTGCTGGGCCTGGTCGACGAGCTGGCCGGGCACGCCGCCGACCCGGAGGCCGTCCGCCTCGCGGCCTGGTTCCACGACGCCGTCTACCGCCCCGACCGCACCGAGAACGAGGAGCGCAGCGCCGCCCTGGCCGTCCGCGCGCTGACCGCCGCCGGGCTGCCCGCCGAGCGGGTCGCCGAGGTCGAGCGCCTCGTGCTGCTCACCGTCGGCCACGACCCCGCCCCCGGCGACCGCGACGGCGAGGTGCTCTGCGACGCGGACCTCGCCGTCCTCGGCGGCTCCCCCGGGGCGTACGCGGCGTACGCGGCCGCGGTCCGCGAGGAGTACGGCTTCGTCCCCGCGCCGGACTTCGCGGCCGGCCGGGCCGCCGTCCTGCGCCACCTGCTCGCCCTGCCGGACCTCTACCGCACCCCGGCCGCCCGCGAGCGCTTCACCGCGGCCGCCCGCGCCAACCTGACCGCGGAGCTCGGCACCCTCTGAGGCCCGTCAGCCCCACCGCCCGCGCACCCGGTCCGTGACGGCCACGCCCCCCGTCACGGCCAGGACCCGCCCGGCCACGGCCCACCACGCGTCGTGGCCGGCCCCCGCCGCCTCCAGCACGGCCCACCACAGCCCGAGCCCGCAGCACCCGCCCGCCACACCCCACACCCAGCGCCTCATGCGCGCACCGTACCCACCCGCGCACCACCCCCGGAAGGCACCCCCGGCCCCGAGCCGGCCGGGCTAGGCGAGCTTCCCCACCGGCGCCACCACCGCGCCCTGCTTGCCGCACACCCAGTGCGGCTCCGGCCCCAGCTCGGGCTCCACGCTCAGCGCGTGCGGGTCCCCGTCGGCCGCGCACCCGGTGCACAGCGGCCAGCGCCCGTACGCCTCCAGCAGCGCGTCCTGGACGTCCTGGGCGACCAGCCCGAGCACGTACTCGGTGCCGTCCGGCCACTGCTCCAGCCACCAGCGGCGGTGCGTCACGGCCTGCTCCACCAGCGAGACGACGGCGGCGTCCGCCACGTCCCGCGCGGTGAGGTCGGCCAGGATCAGTGCCCGCGCGTTGTGCAGGGCGGTCTCGATGTCGTCGGAAGCCATCCGTCCATTCTCCGTCCACCCGGCCGAACGCCGAAACGCCCGGACGTCCGAACGCCCGGGCCCCGGAACTTCCGGACGCCGCCGGACGCCGAAACGCCGTGTGGGCGGCCCCCCGAAGGGAGCCGCCCACACGGACGAGGAACCAGCCGATCCGATCGAAGCGATCAGGATCAGAAGTCCATGTCACCGCCCGGCATGCCGCCGCCGGCGGCCGCGGCGGCCTTCTCCGGCTTGTCGGCGATGACGGCCTCGGTGGTCAGGAACAGCGCCGCGATGGAGGCGGCGTTCTGCAGCGCGGAGCGGGTCACCTTGGCCGGGTCGATGATGCCCTCGGCGATCAGGTCGACGTAGGTGTTGGTGGCCGCGTTCAGGCCGTGACCGGCGGGGAGGTTGCGCACCTTCTCCACCACGACGCCACCCTCCAGGCCGGCGTTGGTCGCGATCTGCTTGATCGGGGCCTCCAGCGCGACCTTGACGATGTTGGCACCGGTGGCCTCGTCGCCCTCCAGCTCCAGCTTGTCGAAGGCGACACCGGCCTGCAGCAGGGCGACGCCACCACCGGCGACGATGCCCTCCTCGACGGCGGCCTTGGCGTTGCGGACGGCGTCCTCGATGCGGTGCTTGCGCTCCTTGAGCTCCACCTCGGTGGCCGCGCCGGCCTTGATGACGGCCACGCCGCCGGCCAGCTTGGCGAGGCGCTCCTGGAGCTTCTCGCGGTCGTAGTCCGAGTCGCTGTTCTCGATCTCGGCGCGGATCTGGTTCACGCGGCCCGCGACCTGCTCGCTGTCGCCACCACCGTCGACGATGGTGGTCTCGTCCTTGGTGATGACCACCTTGCGGGCGGTGCCCAGCAGGTCGATGCCGGCGTTCTCCAGCTTGAGGCCGACCTCCTCGGAGATCACGGTGCCACCGGTGAGGATGGCGATGTCGCCGAGCATGGCCTTGCGGCGGTCACCGAAGCCCGGGGCCTTGACGGCGACGGACTTGAAGGTGCCACGGATCTTGTTCACGACCAGGGTCGACAGGGCCTCGCCCTCGACGTCCTCGGCGATGATGACCAGCGGCTTGCCGCTCTGCATGACCTTCTCCAGCAGCGGGAGCAGGTCCTTGACCGAGCCGATCTTGGAGTTGGCGATGAGGATGTACGGGTCCTCGAACGTCGCCTCCATCCGCTCCAGGTCGGTGGCGAAGTAGGCGGAGATGTAGCCCTTGTCGAAGCGCATGCCCTCGGTGAGCTCGAGCTCCAGACCGAAGGTGTTGCTCTCCTCGACGGTGATGACGCCTTCCTTGCCGACCTTGTCCATGGCCTCGGCGATGAGCTCGCCGATCTGGGTGTCAGCGGCGGAGATGGAGGCGGTGGAGGCGATCTGCTCCTTGGTCTCCACGTCCTTGGCCTGGGCCAGCAGCTGGTCGGAGACGGCCGCGACGGCCTTCTCGATGCCGCGCTTCAGGGCCATCGGGTTGGCGCCGGCGGCGACGTTGCGCAGACCCTCGCGAACCAGGGCCTGGGCGAGCACGGTGGCGGTGGTGGTGCCGTCACCCGCGACGTCGTCCGTCTTCTTGGCGACCTCCTTGACGAGCTCCGCACCGATCTTCTCGTACGGGTCCTCGAGCTCGATCTCCTTGGCGATGGAGACACCGTCGTTGGTGATCGTGGGGGCGCCCCACTTCTTCTCCAGCACGACGTTGCGGCCCTTGGGGCCGAGCGTGACCTTCACGGCGTCGGCGAGCTGGTTCATGCCACGCTCAAGGCCGCGGCGAGCTTCCTCATCAAAGGCGATGATCTTGGCCATCTGAAGTGGTCCTCCGGGACACGGTCGACTGCTCGGACCAAGGGGTGCCCGCGACGGACGGCCCTGGTGTGCGGGGGTCCATTCCCCTACCGCTCCCGGGGGCCTCACCGACCCGGTCCGCTGTCACTCTCACGCTGTGAGTGCTAACGCCAATGATTAGCACTCCGGGTGGTCGAGTGCAAGCCCAATCGACGATCCGCGAGCCGTCGCCGGAGCCCCGCCCGAGCCCCGGCGGAGCCGCGTCGGGGAACGCCGACGGGCCCGTACGACACGCGTCGCACGGGCCCGTCGAGAAGCGAGTGGTCACCAGCCGTAGGGCCGCGCCGAGCTCCTGGAGTCGGAAGGGGTCAGACCGCCGCGCGGACCATGTCCGCCTGCGGGCCCTTCTGTCCCTGGGAGATCTCGAACTCGACCCGCTGGCCCTCCTCGAGGGTGCGGTAGCCGTCCATCTGGATCGCGCTGTAGTGGACGAAGACGTCCGCACCACCGTCGACCGCGATGAAGCCGTAGCCCTTCTCCGCGTTGAACCACTTGACGGTGCCCTGAGCCATTCCGAACTCCCCTAGTGCTGTGCTGGCCCTTCACGTGCCCGCAGGTCGCGGGCCCGGGTTGGTTGAAGGCCGGCCCGGGGAACCCCCCCTGGGCGCAGCCGTGCACGCCGCAACCATCCGCGCGGAACGCCGGGCGGCCTCCGGTGAGCGGGTGATTGCGTCGACCGCCGCTGAATGTATCCGGATCGACGCCCTCTGCAACAGGGCCAACCGCCGGTAATTCCGCCAAGGCGTCAAGGGACAGGACGGATCGAATCGGAATAATCTCGGCATTCCACGCCGGACATAGCGGACGAATTACTCAAATGCCCGCGCGAATTCTGACATCTGCCTGACATGTTTCACGGTCCGCCCCCGACGGCCGGACGCCCCCGGGCCGAGCACTGCGGGGGCCGAAAGGGAAACCCTGTTCCCAGCCGAGCCACACTCTACTCCGACTCGACCCGGAAATATTCCCGCCGGAATGCGAGCGGTCGCCCGCGCATACGGAGAACGGATTTCCGTACGCGCGGGCGACCGCGGGTTCTGCTTTGTCGGCTCAGCAGCCGCCGGCCACCGCCGGGATGATCGAGACGCTGGCGCCGTCCTTGATCTCGGTCGCCAGACCCTCGGCGAAGCGCACGTCGTCGTCGTTCACGTAGACGTTCACGAAGCGGCGCAGCTTGCCGGTGTCGTCCAGGATGCGGGCCGCGATGCCCGCGTGGTTCTTCTCCAGGTCGGCGACGACCTCGGCCAGGGTGGCACCCTCGGCGGTCACCTCGGCGGCGCCGTCGGTGTAGGTGCGCAGGATGGTGGGGATGCGGACGGTGGCGCTCATGACTCTCCTAGCGGGGGCGGGGCCTATCGGGTGGTTCAGGCGGACACGAGGCCGGCGGCGCGGAACGAGTCCAGCGTCGGGCGGATGACGGCGGTCATCCCGGAATCGGAGACGGCGTCCAGGGTCTTCAGCCCGTCGCCGGTGTTGATCGCGACGGTCTCCTTGGCCGGGTCCAGCTGCCCGGTCTCGACCAGCTTCTTCAGCACGCCGACGGTCACCCCGCCCGCGGTCTCGGCGAAGATCCCCTCGGTCCGCGCCAGCAGCCGGATCGCCGCCACGACCTCGGCGTCCGTGACGTCCTCCACCGCGCCACCGGTACGGCGGGCGATGTCCAGCACGTACGGGCCGTCGGCCGGGTTGCCGATCGCCAGCGACTTGGCGATGGTGTCCGGCTTCACCGGCTTGATCACGTCCCGGCCGGCCTTGAACGCGGCCGACACCGGCGAGCAGCCCTCCGCCTGGGCGCCGAAGACCTTGTACGGCCGGTCCTCGACCAGGCCGAGCCTGATCAGCTCCTGGAGCCCCTTGTCGATCTTCGTCAGCTGCGAGCCCGAGGCGATCGGGATCACGATCTGCTCCGGCAGCCGCCAGCCGAGCTGCTCGCAGATCTCGTACGCCAGCGTCTTGGAGCCCTCGCCGTAGTACGGCCGCAGGTTCACGTTGACGAAGCCCCAGCCCTCGCCGGCCGGGTCGCCGATCAGCTCCGAGCAGAAGCGGTTCACGTCGTCGTAGTTGCCCTCGATGCCGACCAGCTCGCCGCCGTACACCCCGGCCATGACGACCTTGCCCTGCTCCAGGTCGTGCGGGATGAACACGCAGGACCGGAACCCGGCCCGGGCCGCCGCCGCACCCACCGCGCCGGCCAGGTTGCCGGTGGAGGAGCAGGACAGCGTGGTGTAGCCGAACGCCCGGGCCGCCTCGATCGCACACGCGACCACCCGGTCCTTGAACGAGTGCGTCGGGTTCCCGGAGTCGTCCTTGACGTGCAGCTGGGCGGTGAAACCGAGCTCCCGGCCCAGGTTGTCCGCCTTCACCAGCGGGGTCCACCCCGGGTTCAGGTTCGGCTTGGACGCCACGTCGGCCGGCACCGGCAGCAGCGGCGCGTACCGCCAGATGGAGGCCGGACCGGCCTCGATCCGCTTGCGCAGCTCCTCGGCGCCCTCGCTGCCGAACTCGTAGGCGATCTCCAGCGGGCCGAAGCACTCCAGGCACGCGAAGCTGGGGCCGAGCGGGAAGCGGGTGCCGCACTCGCGACAGGACAGCGCGGCGGCCGGGCCGAGGTCGACGGAAACGGGTGCGGCAGTGTCGATAGCCATGATGGCGAGGCCTCTCTCCTCATCTTCCCCGTGGCGCGGTCGCGACACGGGACGGAATTGGCACCTGTCCCGCCGGGGCCTGTCGACAGACAGCCGCGCGAGAAGGTTGCCGGGACGTCAACGGGCCGTTCCCTCAGTCCCTCTGGATGAGCTTGTGAAATTGTGGTGGTGCTCAACGGAGACCCCGGCGTGCAAAGGTCCGACCGCTGTACGAAGACTGTATCCGAAGGCGTCAAACCTGAACGGGACCGTCCGCCAAGCGAGATGACCCGTCCCACCGACCTCGCCGAGGAGATCTCCGTGCCCGCCGAACCGACTCCCGCGCTCCTCCCGCAGGCGGCGTCCTGGCTGCGCCGCCGCTCCTGGAGCGCGGCCGACCGGCCGGTCCGCACCCTGCTCGACGCCAAGGAGCGCACCGGCCGCACGGTCAGCGTGGTCCTCCCCGCCCTGGACGAGGAGGCCACCGTCGGCGACATCGTCCGCACCATCCGCCGCGAGCTGATGGAACGCCTCCCGCTCGTCGACGAACTCGTCGTCGTCGACTCCGGCTCCACCGACGCCACCGCCGCCGTCGCCGCCGAGGCCGGCGCCCGGGTCGAGCACCGCGACGCCGTCCTGCCCCGGCTGCCCGCCGTCCCCGGCAAGGGCGAGGTGCTCTGGCGCTCGCTGCTGGTCACCCACGGCGACATCGTCTGCTTCGTCGACGCCGACCTGCGCGAGTTCGACCCGGCCTTCGTCTCCGGCATCGTCGGCCCGCTGCTCACCGACGAGTCCATCCAGCTGGTCAAGGCCATGTACGACCGCCCGCTGGAGTCGGAGGGCGCCGTCCTGCCCGCCGGCGGCGGCCGGGTCACCGAACTCGTCGCCCGCCCCCTGCTCAACCTCCACTGGCCGGAACTCGCCGGTTTCGTCCAGCCGCTCGGCGGCGAGTACGCGGCCCGCCGCTCACTGCTCGAACGGCTGCCCTTCCCCACCGGCTACGGCGTCGAACTCGGCCTGCTGGTCGACGCCCTGGAGCTGGCCGGCCTGGACGCCCTCGCCCAGGTGGACGTCGGCGTCCGGCACCACCGCCACCAGGACGGCCAGGCCCTCGGCCGGATGGCCGCCACCATCTACCGGACCGCCCTGGAACGCCTCGACCGCACCCACCGCCTCAAGGCCTCCGCCGACCTCGTCCACCCCCACCTCACCCAGTTCACCCGCGACCCGGAAACCCGCGCCTTCACCGCCCACACCCACCCGGTGACCGCCCTCGAACGCCCCCCGATCCACACCCTCCCCGAGTACGCCGCCCGCCATTAGGGCCGCACGGGTTTGCCACGCCGACCCCACGGCAACATGCCAACCATGGGCGATCTCACGACCAACCGTTCGAGCGTGACCGGCACCGCCCCCGTCCTGGTGGCGTCCAACCGGGGGCCGGTGTCCTTCAGCACCGCCGACGACGGCACGCTGACCCTGCGCCGCGGCGGCGGCGGCCTGGTCTCCGGCCTCTCCGCCATCGACGACCCGAACGCCGTCTGGGTCTGCGCCGCCCTCGACGACTCCGACCGCAGGGCCGCCGCCGAGGCACCCCACGGCCGCCTCGACCTGGCCGGCCACGAGGTCGGCGGCCAGGCCGTACGGATGCTGGACATCGACCCGCTGACCTTCGCCCGCGCCTACAACGGCGTCGCCAACTCCACCCTCTGGTTCGTCCACCACCTGCTCTACGCGACCCCCACCGCGCCCTCCTTCGACGCCGCCTTCCGCACCGAGTGGGCCGCCTACCGGGCCTACAACGAGGCCTTCGCCGAAGCCCTCGCCGCCGAGGCCGCCCCGAACGCCGCCGTCCTCGTCCAGGACTACCACCTCTCCCTGGTCCCGGCCCTGCTCCGCGAAGCCCGCCCCGACCTGCGGATCGGCCACTTCTCGCACACCCCCTGGGCCCCGCCCGAGTACTACCGGATGCTGCCCGACGACGTCGCCCGGGCCGTCCTCACCGGCATCCTCGGCGCCGACCGGGCCGGCTTCCTGACCCAGCGCTGGGCCCGCGCCTTCGCCGCCTGCTGCGAGGACCTCCTCGGCGCGACCGTCGACCACGACGCGCTCACCGTCACCGTCGACGGCCGCACCACGCGCCTCGGCGTCCACGCCCTCGGCGCCGACGCCGACTTCCTGCGCGAGCGCGCCCACCGCACCGACGTCGACGAACGCCTCGCCGCCCTCCGCGCGGCCGTCGGCGACCGCCGCACCATCGTCCGGGTCGACCGCACCGAGCTGAGCAAGAACATCGTCCGCGGCCTCCAGGCCTACCGGCACCTGCTCCGCACCCGCCCCGAGTGGCACGACCGGGTGGTGCACATCGCCTTCGCCTACCCGTCCCGCACCGACCTCGCCGAGTACCGCGCCTACACGGCCGCCGTCCAGCGGCTGGCCGAGGAGATCGACGCCGAGTTCGCCACCCCCGCCTGGCAGCCCCTGATCCTCCACGTCGACGACGACTTCCCGCGCTCCCTCGCCGCCTACCGGCTGGCCGACGTCGCCCTGGTCAACCCCATCCGCGACGGCATGAACCTGGTCGCCAAGGAGGTCCCGGTGGTCTCCGACCACGGCTGCGCCCTCGTCCTCTCCCGCGAGGCCGGCGCCCACGCCGAACTCAAGGACGACGCCCTCACCGTCAACCCCTACGACGTCATCGCCACCGCCGAGGCCCTCCACGCCGGCCTCACCATGAGCCCGGAGGAGCGCGCCGACCGCACCAAGCGCCTGGCGGCGGCGGCCACCGCGCTCCCCCCGCAGCAGTGGTTCCTGGACCAGCTCAACGCGCTGTGAGCGCGTCCGCCAAGGCCCCCAACAGCTCCACCACGCCCTCCGGCCCGGCGACCACCAGGTCCGCCCGGTCGGCCAGCTCCCGCACCGGCGCGTCCCCCACCGCGCCGGCGCAGACCAGCACCCCGGCCACGCCCTCGCCGCGCAGCTCCTCCACCGCGGCGAAGGCCGCCACGTCCCCCAGGTCGTCCCCCGCGTAGAGCACCGACCGCGCCCCCCGCTCGCGCAGGAACCCGGTCAGCGCCGCCCCCTTGTCCACCCCCGGCGGCCGCAGCTCCAGCACCAGCCGCCCTGGCTCCACCACCAGCCCGTACCCGGCCGCCAGCTCCCCCACCGGCGCCCGCAGCAGCTCCAACGCCTCCTCCGGCGCCGCCGTCCGCCGGGTGTGCACGGCCACCGACCGCCCCTTGTCCTCCACCCACGTCCCCTCGGGCGCCCCCACCCGCTCCAGCACCCCCGGCAGCACCGCCCGCACCCGCGCCACCCCCGGATGCACCTCCGGCGCCGAGAGCTCCCCGCCCTCCCACCGCTCGGCCCCGTAGTGCCCCAGCACCACCACCCCCGGCAGGTCCGCGAACCCCCCGTACTCCACCGCCACCCCGGCCGGCCGCCCCGTCACCACCACGACGCCCCCCACCACCGGCGCCAGCCGCCGCAACACCCCCACCACCCCCGGATGCGCCCGCGCCCGCCCCGGATCCGCCACGATCGGCGCCAGCGTCCCGTCGAAGTCCAACCCGATCACGGCATCCCCGGGCGCGCCCAGCACCGCCCGCACCCCATCCCGCCCAGCCCCGGTCCCCGGCACGAACATCTCTTCAAAGCCCATACCGAAGCCCTACCCCGGAGCCCCCCACTCCGCACCCCGGCCTCCCCCACCTCCCCCACCAGGGCCACCTCCCCCACCCCCACCCACCCGCCCCTCGATTCACCCGGCGAGAGGAACGCGCTGCGGGAGGGGGTGGCGCAGGGGGTGGCCGCGGAGAGGGGCGTGACGGGTGATTTTCAGACTGCCAACGGTCTGAACGCCCCACCTCCAGGGTGGCAGTCTGAAAATCATCCAGCCCCCGGAGCGGCCACCCCCGGAGCCGCCCCCGGCCCCCACCCTCCCGAGAGCCCGAACCCCCCACCCGTCAACGGGCCCCCCGCCGAGCCTCCCGCACCCGCCGCAGCCGGTTCACCAGCACCGGCGCGTGCGCCAGCGCCTCCTCCCGGTCCAGCAGCGCGTTCAGCACCTGGTAGTACCGCGTCGGGGAGAGCCCCAGCTCCTCCCGGATCGCCCGCTCCTTGGCCCCCGCCGTCCGCCACTGCCGCCCCTCCAGCGCCAGCACCGCCCGGTCCCGCTCGCTCAGCTCGCCCACCGCCGACACCTCCGTCCACCGCTACGGAGTGTCATTCTCGCGCGCGACCCGGACACACACTGCTCGCCCCACCGCTCCCCGTGCCCGGCTACCGTCACCCCCATGACCACGCCGAGCTTCGCCCTGCACATCCCGACCGCCGACCTCGACCCCGACCCGCTCGACCCGTCCCAGATCGTCTCGGGCACCCCCGAGGTCACCGGCAGGGTGCTCTCCGAGTCCGCCGACGGCCGCCACCTGCGCGGTCTCTGGCAGATCACCCCCGGCGTGGTCACGGACGTCGAGGCGGACGAGATGTTCGTGGTGCTCAGCGGCCGGGCCACGATCGAGGTCGAGGGCGGCCCGACCCTGGAGGTCGGCCCCGGCGACTGCGCGGTGCTGCGCGAGGGCGACCGCACCACCTGGACGGTCCACGAGACCCTCCGCAAGGCCTACGCCATCACGCTGCCCTGAGCCCCGTCGGGGCCGGGGCGAACCACGCCCCGGCCCCGACGACCTGCTACTTGCGGACCTTCACCGCTTCCTTCACCGCCGCGTCCTGCAGTCCTTCGAGCACCTGCTTCGGGTCCCCGGTCACGGCCTGCCCGATCCCGGCCTTGATCCGGTTGCTGACCTCGCCCCAGGCCGGGTCCCCGAACGGGTAGAAGCTCGCGTTGCTGAGCCCGACCGCGAACTGCTTGAGGTCCTCGTGCTTGGGGTCGGACGACATCTGGGCGAACGCGTCCTGGGTGACCGGCAGCAGGTTGTACTGCTCGTCGAACTTCAGCTGGTTGTCCTTGCCGTAGACGAACGCCAGGAACTTCTTGATCTCGTTCTTGTGCCCGTTCGCCTTCAGCGCCATCATCCAGTCCGCGACCCCGAGGCTCCCGGTCCGTCCGACGCCGTCCTTCTTCGGGATCGGCGCCGTGCCGAACTCGATCTTCCCGGCGGTCGCCATCCGCAGCAGGGTCGGGTGCCCGTTCAGCATCGCGACCTTCCCGGCGGCGAAGTCCTGGAACACCGGGGTGCGGTTCATCTTGCCCGGGTCCGGGTACGTCAGCCCGGTGGCCACCAGGTTGCTCTTCAGCCAGCCGAAGGTGGCCTGGTTCTGGGCGCTGTCGATGGTGTAGTTGCCGACGTCGTCGGAGATGCTGCCGCCGCCGCTCAGCGTCCACAGCATCGACTCGGCCGGTGCCTCCTCCGGCCCCAGCGGCAGCCCGTACGGGGTCACCCCCGGCACCTTGGCCTTGATCTTCTCGGCGTCCTGCCGCAGCTCGTTCCAGGTGGCGGGCGGCTGGGTGATGCCGGCCTGCCGGAAGACCGCCTTGTTGTAGAAGAGCACCCGCGAGGAGGAGACGAACGGGATCCCGTACTGCGTCCCGACCACCTGCCCGGCGTGCGCGAAGGTGTCCAGGAACCTGGCCTGGGTGTCCACCGAGAGCACGTCGGAGGCCGGGTACAGCCGGTCCGCCGCGACCTGGTCCGCGAAGCCGCCGGTCTGGAGCAGGTCCGGCGACTTGCCGGCCGCGATCATGTCCTCGACCTTCTTGCCGATCTCGGTCCAGCTGTCCACCTCGACGCTGACCCTGATCCCGGGGTTGGCCGCCTCGAAGTCCCTGGCGACCGCGTCCCAGTAGTGCTGGGAGCTGGTCTCGGGGCTCTCCCCGTAGTCGGCGGCGACCAGTCTGAGGGTGACCGGCCCGTCGTCCTGCCCGCCGCAGGCACTGACCGCGGTGAGGACCAGTGCTCCGGCCAGCGCACCGCCGAGCACACGGGTGGGAACGTGGACGCGCCTGTTCAACGCGGGTACCGCCTTCGGGGGGATGGAACGGGGGGTGAACGCAGCCGGAACGGGGGAATCCGGCAGGGGGACGCGCAACACTCCCAAACCCGTCGACCACCGGTCCACACCACCGCCCGGCGCCGCCCCAGTAGTTATCGAAGTGCTCGGCGTCATTGCACAATGCGCAACAAAACCCCCACTCACCCCGGTCCACGCCCGCCCCGCACCCCGGCGCAAAGCCGCGCACACCCCCGCAGCTGCGACAAAGCTCACCCAGTATGGACCAGACCAATCCGACAACTGGACTAGACCTCTTCTACCCGCCCAAGGGAAACTGTCCTCCGTGAAGCACGTCATCGCACTCGATGTAGGCGGCACCGGCATGAAGGCCGCGCTGCTCGCCCAGGACGGCTCCGTGCTGTTCGAGGCACGCCGACCGACCGGGCGGGAGCACGGCACGGACGCCGTCGTCGCCGCCATCCTCGACTTCGCCACCGACCTGGCGGACGAGGGCCGCAGCCGTTTCGGCGTCGCCCCGCTCGCGGCCGGTGTCGCCGTCCCGGGCACGATCGACGAGAAGAACGGCATCGCGGTCTTCTCCGCCAACCTCGGCTGGCGCGAGCTCCCGCTGCGCAAGCTCCTCGGCGAGCGCCTGGCCGGGCCGGACGGCGGCGCGATGCCGGTGGCCCTCGGCCACGACGTGCGCTCCGGCGGCCTGGCCGAGGGCCGGCTCGGAGCCGGCCGCGGCGTCGACCGCTTCCTGTTCATCGCCCTCGGCACCGGCATCGCCGGCGCCATCGGCATCGACGGCCGGATCGAGGCCGGCGCGCACGGCTACGGCGGCGAGATCGGCCACGTCGTGGTCCGCCCGGGCGGACCGCAGTGCGGCTGCGGCGCCCGCGGCTGCCTGGAGACGCTGGCCTCGGCCTCCGCCGTCTCCCGCGCCTGGGCCGAGACCAGCGGCGACCCCGACGCCGACGCGGCATCCTGCGCCGCCGCGGTGGACGCCGGGGACGACCGCGCCCTCGCGGTCTGGCAGCGCGCCGTCGACGCCCTGGCGGACGGCATCGTGCTGGCCCAGAGCCTGCTCGACCCGTCCACCGTGATCGTCGGCGGCGGGCTGGCCGAGGCCGGCGACACGCTCTTCACTCCGCTGCGCGCGGCGGTCACCGGGCGACTGACCTTCCAGATGCCCCCGAAGGTCGTACCCGCCATGCTCAAAGACACCGCCGCGTCCCTGGGCGCGGGCCTGCTCGCCTGGGATCTGCTCTCCATGGAGGTGACCGCGTGACCACCGCGGACCGTGACCGTACTGCCCTGGCCGGTGCCCGGCTGGTCCTGCCCGGCGGCGTCGTCGAGGGCGACCGCCTCGCCGTCGAGGGCGAGCGCATC
>NZ_JBLRWA010000014.1:0-177427 GCF_048159585.1 Kitasatospora sp. SC0581
TCCGACAGGAGGCCGTCCACACCCTCCCGGTCGGTGGTGTGGTCGTCCGCGAAACGACGGTCACCCGTCGCGTCCGGGACGTGCTTCACACAGACGACGATCCTCAAGCTCATGAGCGGTTCTCCTGTCACGGGTGCACGGGTGCACTGATCCATGGCCTCAGGCATGCCGAGGGTACTGAGTGCCAAGTCCGGCCCGGGCACGACCCGCGCACCGCAAGCGCCACCTGGACCGGCAGACCGTGTCGACTCCCGTCGACTGGCGTCAGAGGCTCCACGGAGAGAATACGGCACTCAGTACCCCTCGTAAAGGAACTCAGTACCCTTCCCGCTCCCGGGGCCGGACGAACGGGCGCGGAAAGCGGACACAAGGTTTCCGCAAGCACCCGCCAGATCCCCTCATGGATTCCGCCAGGGCGTCCGGGGACCATCGGCCACGGGGCCCGTCGAGGGCCGGACCTGGGATCAAGGAGGGGGAGAAGGATGACCTTGGTACACGGGGAACAGGACACCACGCCACCCCGCGGGAAACGCGGCAGCACGGCCTGGAGCAACAACGGGCCGTGGGAGACGCTGCAGGACCGCAAGGAGGTGCTGGTGGTCGCCCAGACCATGGTGTACGCGAAACGGCTCCACGACTTCTACTCGCTGCTCGCCTCGGACCTGCGGGTCCACGTGCAGTTCACGGTGGCACCGCACGTGTTCAACAGGGGCGCCACGGAGGTCCTCCGGGCACTGGGCGGCACGGTCCTGCCGTGGGAGCAGGCCGTCCGGCAGGAGTTCGACCTGATCCTGGCCGCCGGCTCCCAGGGGATGGAGCAGTTGCACGGCCCGGTCGTCCGGCTGCCTCACGGCGCCGGCAACATCAAACTGTCCCGGCGCAGCACGCCGGACGGCGAGCGGGCGGCCATCGGCCTCGGCCCGGACTACCTGTGCTGGGAGGGGCGGCTCGTCCCCGCCTCCTTCGCGCTCGCCCACGAGGAGGAACTGCTCGAACTCCGGCGCACCTGCCCGGAGGCCGTCCCGATCGCCGAAGTGGTGGGCGACCCCTGCTACGACCGGATCGCCGCCGCGGTGCCGTACCGGGAGCGCTACCGGGCAGCACTGGGACTGCGGCCGGAGGAGAAGCTGGTGCTGGTCTCCTCCACCTGGGGCAACGGCTCGCTCTTCACCCGGCTCGACGCCGTGCTGCCCCGGCTGACCTCCGAGTTGCCCCAGCACGGCTACCGGACCGTCCTGCTGACGCACCCCAACATCGCGGCCGCGCACGGCTCCTACGCCGTGCACTCCTGGGCGAGGGCCACCGCACGCGGGGCCGTCACGGTCATCCCGCCCGAGACGGACTGGCGGCCGCTGCTCGTCGCCGCCGACTTCATCATCGGGGACCACGGCTCGGTCACCCTGTACGGAGCGATGACCGGCGCTCCCGTCCTGCTCGCCGAGTACCCCCACCGCCACGTCAACCCGCGGTCGCCGGCCGCCCAGCTGGCCGCCACCGCTCCGGCACTCGCCCCCGGACACCCCCTCGTCGACCAGCTCGGCTACGCCGCCGAGCAGTACCGCCCGGAGGAGTACGCCGCCATCGCCGCCCGGATCAGTTCCGAGCCCGGCCGCTTCGACCGCAACGCCCGTCGGTTGCTGTACCGCGTCCTCAGGCTGGGCCAGCCCGCCCACATCCCGGGCCCGGAGCCGCTGCACCTGCCCGACCCGCTGGACGCGATCGCGGCGGCCGGGTCGCGGCGGGACGGATGAGCGCGGCGGTGCACAGGGTGCGGCTGGCGCCGGTCGCGGGGGCGACCGGGCCCACCGGGGTGGAACGGCCCGCTCGGGCGGAGACCGGGGCCGCTCCGGGGGCCGGGCCGATGGACGTCCGACGGACCGCGGTGCTGTTCGAGGCACAGGTGAGTTCGGCCGTCGGCACCGTGCACGGGCTGCTGGCGGCGGAACTGCCCGCCGGAGCCGGGCCCGCAGCGGCCGGTCCCGGATACGTGGACGAGCACCTCGCGCTCGACCTCACCCGGACCTCGGCGGCACGCTGGCGCCACCAGGCGGACGTGCTGCACGCCGGACGGCTGACGACAGACGGCGTCCTCGCCCGGCTCAAGGTGGTCCTGGCCACCTACCCGGGCTGTGCGCTGGCCACCGCCGAGCACCGCGCCGGAGCACTGCTGCTCCTGGCCCGGGACGGGGCGCCGCTGGTCCTGCAGCCGGCCCGGGCGGCCGGCGAAGCGGTCCCGCCGCTGGCCGTCGGCTCGATGGCCCACGCCTGGCTCACGCTCGGCCGCCGGCTGGCCGAACTGGCCCGGGTCGACGTGCTCGGATGGCATTCCCCCGTGTTCCCGCGGTCCTGTTTCAGGGCCGTGGACCGGCCGGGCGGCCGGGTGTAGCCGGGGGGCCGGAGTCCGTGTCGTAGGCGGCGAGGCGGTCGGCCAGTCGGGCCGCCTCCGCCGTCGCGGCGAGTTCCCGGTAGCGGGCCAGCGACTCCTCGAACCGGGCGCGCGCGGCGGCGGGGCGGCCGCGCCGCTCCTCCAGCTCTCCGGCGAACTCCAGCGTCCGGGCCTCCCAATGCCCCGACAGCCGGGCCCGGAAGCCGGCCAGCGCCTCCTGGAGGCAGCGGTCGGCACGGTCGTACCCGCCCAGCGTCGTATGGGCCACCCCGAGGAAGGCGATCGCCCGGGCCGCCTCGTAGTCGTCCCCGATCGAGGCCAACTCGCGGTGCGCCCGCTCGATGGAGGTGACGGCCTCCGCCGCCCGGTCCGCGAGCAACAGCACCTCTCCGTGCGCCAGCCGGGCCAGTGCCGAGCCCCGCAGGTAGTCCTGGGCCTCCCGGATCCGGACCACCTCGCGCAGACAGTCGGCGGCCTCGTCCAGACGCCCGGTCATCCGGTGAGTCTGGCTGAGCCCGTACAGCGCGTCGGCCTGTGCCAGCGGCTGCGCCAACTCCCCCGCGAGGTCGAGTGCTTCATTGAACCAACGAGCCGCCTCGGCCGCCTCGCCGGCGTTCCGCAGACCGTTCCCGCCGGAGGTGAGCATGCGCAGCTCGCCACGGCGGTCGCCGTCCGCCCGGGCCGCACGCAGGCCGATCCGGTGGGCCTCGACCCAGAGCCTGGCCGGACGCAGCCGGAGGAACAACGGCCACATGGCGTCGGCGAGTTGCCAGGTGGCGGCGTTCCGGCCGCAGGCGGGCGCCCAGCGCAGCAGGTCGGCGAGGCGGTCGCGCTCCTCGTCGAGCCAGCCGAGCGCCTGCGTGTCGTCGGCGAACTCCCGGGCCGGGTGCACCGGCAGGGTCCGGTACTCGCGCGGCAGCGTGCGGTGGCTCGGGGAGACGACCGCCTCGGCGGCGGTCGTCGAGGCGAGGTACCAGTCGACGATCCTGTCGGTGGCGGCGCGGCCGACCTGGGAGTCGCGAAGTCCGGCGCCGTGCCCTTGGGCGTGCAGCCGGACCAGGTCGTGGAAGCGGAACCGGCCGGGCAGCACCTCCTCCAGCAGGTGGACGTCCATCAGTTCGTCCAGCAGCCGGTCCGCCGCCACCCGGTCCACGTCCGCCACCACGGCGGCCGCCTCCACGGTGAACTCGGCGAACGGCAGCAGTCCGAGCAGTCCGTACAACCGGGCCGCATCCGGCTGCAGCACGTCGTAGGAGGCGTCCAGCAGGTCCCGCACCGCCTCGCCGTCCGCGTGCAACGCCCCGAGGCGGTCGGCGCCGCGCCCCAGGATCTCGGCCGTCGCGGCGAGCGACTGCACCGGGCGGGCCGCGATCCGCGCGGCCGCCAGGCAGATCGCCAACGGCAGCCCGCCACAGGCGTCCACCACCTCGGCGGCGGCATCGCTCTCGTCCACCACCCGGCTCCGGCCGACCCGCTCGGCAAGGATCTCGGCGGAGGCCTCCGTGGCGAGCGGGCCCAAGGACCGGAACACCGCGCCGTCGATGCCGAGCCCGGTGAGCCGGCGGCGGCTGGTCACCACGACCACCGTGTGGTCCGAACCGGGCAGCAGCGGCCGCACCTGGGCGGCCGTCGAGGCGTTGTCCAACAGCACCGCGATCCGGCGCCCCGCCGCCAGCGAGCGCCACAGCGCGGCACCCTCCGCCATGCTCCCGGGCACCGGGGAGACCCCGAAGGCCCGCAGGAAGCCGCCCAGGGCCTCGGCGGGGTCGGCGGGGCCTCCGGGTGCGTAACCGCGCAGGTCCGCGTAGAGCTGGCCGTCCGGGAAACGGCCGGCCAGGCCACGAAGCCACTGCGCGGCCAGCGCCGTCTTCCCGACCCCGGCCGGACCGGTCACCACCACGGTGACGTCGGCCGACGCCGCCTCGACGGCCAAGGAATCGTCCAGCGCCTCCAGATCGGCTTCCCGCCCCACCAACCTGCGAGGGCAGGGCGGGAGTTGCCGCGGCGTCGGCAACGCCGACGACCCGTGCAGGTGCAACCCGCCGTGGATCGCGCCGGCCTGCACCACCGGGCCGGAGACCGTCGCGGCACCGGCCAGCGAGTTCCGTACCACTCCGTACGGCAGGTTGACGTCGTTCACGGGCACCCGCCGAGCACGGTCGATCCTGTCACTGGCCCCCCAGCCTCGGACGAATTATCGGTGCGGCGCTATCACATGACGTATCGTCAAGTCGAGATTATTCCCAAAAGTACGGCCCTGGAACCCCACAGTGGTATAGCCGGTTGCCCCGGACGCATGCGATGCTCACCCGCGACACAGCAAGCTGGTAGCCAACCGGCGGGGGACGTCACGATGAAGGTTCATCTCCTCGGTTCAGTTGAACTGTCGGTGAACGGAGAGCCATTGGCGATTCCGTCCGACAAGCGACGGCAACTGCTGGCCGCCCTGGCCCTGGAGGTCGGAAGGCCGCTCTCCCACGACTCGCTCGCATACCGACTGTGGGGCGAGGAACCTCCGCCCAGCGCACTGACCAGCCTCTACAGTCACGTCTCCCACCTGCGCGCACTACTGCGGCGGGCGGCGCAGGCCTCGGGGGCGAATGCCACCGGGGACGTGCCCACGATCGACACCCAATCGCACACGTACATTCTGCGGGCGGACCCACTGCTGATTGACTGGCACCGATATCTGGACCTCTCCGACCAAGCCGGACTACTCGCCGAGAACGGACAGGACCACCAGGCCAGAACCGTGCTCAGCCGCGCCACCAACCTGTGGTGCGGCGAACCCCTGGCCGGCCTGCCCGGCACCTGGGCCCAGAACACCCGCGCCGCCATGGCCGACCAGCACTTCACCACCACGCTGCGCCGGATCGAGATCGACCTGCGCATCGGCCACTTCGCCGAACTGATCCCCGAACTCACCGCCCTGCGCGAGCACCGCCCCACCGACGAACGCCTCGCCGGCCACCTGATGACCGCGCTCTACGCCGTCGGCCGACAGACCGACGCGCTGGCCGTCTACCCCGCCGTCGCCCGACTGCTCCGAGCCCACTTCGCCACCGAGCCCGGCGAACCGCTCACCCGCCTCCACCAGCTCATCCTGCACGGCGACCCGCTCCCTGGGCCGCCGGTACGGAACGAGGCCGCACTGACCCCCGCCCCCCAGGCCGTACCGCCCGCCGACATCCCCGGGCGGCACCGGCTGATCGGCCGGGAGGACGACCTCCGCCACGTCCTGCCCGGCCCTGACACCCGGCTCGCCCGCGGCGGCGTCGTCACCGTCTCGGCGATCCTCGGCATGCCCGGGGTCGGCAAGACCACCCTCGCCCTGCACGCCGCCGACCTGATGCGCGAGCACTTCCCGGACGGCTACGTCTACCTCAACCTGCGCGCCCACGTCGGCAACCAGCCGCCGCTCACCCCGGAGGCCGCAGGCGCCCTGCTGCTCAGACGCCTGGGAGTGCCCGCCAGCACCATCCCGCTCGACGCCGACGAGGTCTTCGCGCTGTGCGCCGAGGCGCTGTCCTCGCGCCGCGCCGTCGTCATCCTCGACGACGCCTCGAACGCCGCTCAGGTCCGCCCGCTGCTGCCGCCCGCCCCGTCCGCCCTGGTACTCGTCACCAGTCGCCAGCGGCTGACGGAGCTCCCGGACGCCCGGCCGGTGTTCCTGGACGTGCTGACAGTGGACGACGCCGTGGCCCTGTTCACCAACGTGGTCGGCCCCGAGCGTTCGACGGACACCGAACGCATCATCGACATCGTCGAGCGCTGCGGCCATCTGCCCCTCGCGATCGAACTGGCCGCGAGCCGCTTCAAGGCACGCCCGTCCTGGACCTTGGGCCACCTCGCCCGGCGGCTCTCCCGCAAGCACGGTCGGCTCGCGGAGATCCGCGCCAACTCGGCCAGCATCGCCCAGGTCTTCGAGCTGTCGTACCGCTATCTCTCCGGCAGGCAGCGACTGGCCTTCCGCCTGCTCGCGCTCTATCCGGGACCGGACTTCGGCGTACCTGCGGCTGCGGCCCTGTTCGGCTGGAAGATCGACGAAACGGACGAGATCCTGGAGGCGTTGTTGAACAGCCACCTGATCATCGAGATTTCGCCCGACCGCTATGAACTGCACGATCTTCTACGCGAGTTCGCGGAAGTCTTGGGACTGGAAGAGAATCAACGGGAGGCGGCGGCCGAGCGACTTCTCCGCTTCTCCTTGCACGCCGCCGACCGCGCGGACCTCCTGCTCTACCCGCACAGATCGAGAACCAGACTTCCCGACGATCAACAACTCGGCTACATGGCAGACCTGTTGTGCCATATCGATCTGAAGTCACCTGAATCCGCCCGGACTTGGATGGATGCCGAACACGCCGGACTGATAGCCCTGATTGCGCACGCACCCCGGGTCGGACTCGCCGAGCGCGGCGCCTGGCTCACCCACGTCCTGGCCGGCCACCTGGACGCCGAGGCGTACTGGAGCGAGGCCCAGGACCTGCACCGGGCAGCCGTGGCCCACTGGCGGTCGCAGGCGAACGATCGACAGGAAGCCCGGGCCCTGATCGATCTGGGCGCAACGCTCGCCAACGCCTCCCGATACGAGCCCGCGACCGAGGCCCTCGAACGCGGACTCGGCCTCGCCCGGGCGGAGGGCGACCTGGACGCGGCGGCGAACGCCCTCAACCTGCTCGGCCGACTGCACTGGGACCGGACCCGGCTCCACGAAGCCCTGGCGATCCTACAAGAAGTACTGGCCATTCGAGAGGAGCAGAATGACCAGTGGAACATCGCCCGCTGCCTGGTCAACATCGGGATTCTGCACCGGTCACTAGGGGACGAGGCATCAGCACTCACAGTCTACGAAAACGCATTATCGCTGGCCCGAACCTTCGGTGACCGGCTCCTCGAATTCCGGACGCTGAACAACATCGGAGAGGTACACCTCAGTGCCGGGCGGGATTATTTGGCCCGGGGCATATTCGAACGCATTCTGAATTTCGGCGATGGCATCGTCCCTCAGTTGGAACTGTCCATCGCCCGCACAAATCTCGCCGAGACAATGGAAGTTCCCGAAGAGCTCGATAGCGCACTCGCGCTGTACCGGTCGGCCCTGACGACTTTCCGTGAAACCGGCACCGTCCGCCACGAGGCCGCCGGCCGCAACGGTCTCGGCCAGTGCCTGCTCGCCGCCGGCCGGATCGAGGAGGCGCTGGAGCAGCACACGCTCGCCCTTGAGCTGGCGCGTTCCATCGGTGCCGCCCGCGAGGAGGCGGCCGCACTGCGCGGTCTGGGCCACTACGAGACGGCAGCCGGAAACCCGCCTGCCGCCCTCACGCACCTGACAGCGGCCCTCGCCCTAGCCGAGCAGGTCGACATCGAGGACGAGGCCGAGCGAGCTCGATCGGCGATCGCCGAACTTGGATCAGAATAGTCCGATAATCGCACACTACCGAACACAGGTGTGCCTTTCGGATTCCGGTTTGATCATCGCGCAGTCATCTGATTGACTTCATTCACCCGGGGATCCAAAATGATCGAGCAAACCTAGAAAGTACGAACCAAATGAACATGTTCATGCACACCACCCACACGGATTGCCAGTTCCTCGAATCGATCGCGATCTGGTGCTAGCCGCGTAGGACGACGGCCGCCTCTCCCGTGTACACGCGGAACGTCAGCGTCTCCTGAAGGTAGAGCTGAATCGTTTCGGCATCGTGGGAGAGGTAGCCCACGGAGGCGTCCTGGCCGAGGTGGAGTTCGAAGTCGCCGCCTCGGGTGGAGAGCAGGTAGGCGCCTTCGATGGCCGGGGCCCAGATGATCTCGCCGTCCAGGAGGCGGGTGAGGTGGTTGTGGACCGGATAGCCGTTATCGCTGGTCTCGTTGACGGCGGTGAAGGCGGCGGCGCCGAGCAGGAGTGAGTAGGGGCCGCCGACTCCGGCCAGGCGGAGGGCGGTGAGGGCGCGGCTGACGGCCTCCGGGTATTCGCGGACGTCCTCGGGGAGTTGGACCGGCGGGTTGGTGGAGGCGGCGCGGATGCCGTCGATGGAGGCCGCGCGGTAGCCCTCGAAGACGGCGCGGTCCTCGGCCAGGGCGAGCTTGCGGCCCGCGTCCTTCACGGGTTGCCAGTCGGAGTCCCGGGAGCCGCGTTCGACGTCGTCCACGGCGTCGCGGCGGACGGTGAAGGGGACGCGTAGCTCGACCACCGGCTGGGCGGTGCGGGCGCGGGCCTGGATGCCGTCCGTCGGGGGGTCGATGGCGGTCAGGTGGCCGGTGCCGACGGCGGCGAGGGTGGCGCCCTCGGGGCCGTTGAGGTCGACGACGCGGCGGCCGGCGATGTGGAGCTTGAAGGTCTGGCGGGCCTCCTCCTCGATCTCCTCCCAGGCGGCGGCGGAGATCGGGGCGAGGTCGCGGTGGAGGTTGTCCATGGGCGGGGTCCTGTTCAGGGGGTCTGTCAGGGGGTCTGCTTGAGGCTGCCGATGCCGAGCGAGCCGTCCCCGGAGCGGGCGGCGGACGCGGGGGCGGAGCCGGGCGCCGGGGGCGGGGAGTCGAGGAAGTCGGCGGTCGGGACGAAGAACAGCCCGCCGGTGACGGCGGTGGAGAAGTCGAGCAGCCGGTCGGTGGTGCCGGGCGGGTTGCCGACGACCATGTTGCGCAGCATCTGCTCGGTCACCCCGGGGTCGGCCGCGTAGCCGATGAAGTAGGTGCCGGACTCGCCGCCGCGGTCCGCGGAGCCGAAGGTGCCGTACGGCATGTTGAAGCGGACGATCTTCCGTTCCTCGCCGTCCGGGCCGGTGATGACGGTGAGTGCCACGTGCGAGTCGGCGGGTTTGGCGTCGTCGGACAGTTCGATGTCGTCGAGTTTGGTGCGGCCGACCGCCCCCTCCTGCTGCTCGACGCTCAGCGCGTTCCACTTGTCCATGGCGTGCACGTACCGCTGGACGAGGACGTAGCTGCCGCCGGTGAACCCCGGGTCCTCGGCGCCGACCAGGGCCGCGCGTTCGGCGGCCCGGCCCTCCGGGTTCTCGGTGCCGTCGACGAAGCCGAGCAGGTCGCGGTCCTCGAAGTACTTGAAGCCCTGGACGGAGTCGACGACGGTGGCGGCCCCGGCGAGCCGGCCGGTGAGCTGCGCGGCCAGTTCGAAGCAGAGGTCCATCCGCTCGGCCCGCAGGTGCAGCAGCAGGTCGCCGGGGGTGGCCGGGGCGCGGTGGCGGGGGCCGGCGACCTCCTGGAAGGGGTGCAGGGAGGCCGGGCGGGGGCCGGTGAAGAGGCGGTCCCAGAGCTCGGAGCCGATGCCGGTGACGCAGGTGAGGCCGCCCTCGGGGGCCCGGAAGCCGACCGCGCGGCGCAGTCCGGCGAGTTCGGGCAGCAGGTCGCGGACGGCGGCCTCGCGGCCGGGTTCGACGGTGAGGACCAGGAAGACGGCCGCGCTGGTCAGCGGGGAGAGGACGGCTTGCGATTCGGCCTGCATGGTGGTGGATCTCCTCGTCGTCGTGGCTTTTCTCAGGACGCCCGGGAGGCGTCCCACTCGGCGCGGTAGTCCGCGAAGATCTGCTTGAGGTGGTGCCCGATCTTCAGGTAGTCGAGGTCGTCGAGGTTCGCCAGCGAGACCCGGACGGACCATTCGGGCCCGTCGAAGCCGCCGCCGTTGAGCAGCACCACGCCGGTCTGCTCGGCGAGCCGGAACAGCGGTTCGGTGGGCTCGTAGTTCTTCTCCAGGAAGGTCGCGAAGTCCTTGCCCGCGACCCGTTCGGCCTCGGCCAGCAGGTCGAGCTCGACGTAGTAGCCGGCCCGCCCGGGGTCGTCCGCGATCTTCATTCCGGAGCCCTCCATCAGCAGGTCGAGCCGCCGGCGGACGATGCCCTGCACCCGCGCCTTGTACGCCTTGCCCTCGGGCAGCAGCGCGAACAGCGAGAAGAGCACCATCTGGGCCTGCTGCGGCAGGCTGAGCCCGGCGGTGTGGTTGAGCGCGACCTGCCGGGAGTCGGCGACCAGCCGGTCGATGAAGCGGAGCTTCCCGGGTTCCAGGCTCAGCGTGCCGTACCGGCGCGCGAGGCGCTCCTTCCACTCCGCGGGGAGGGCGGCGATCAGGTCGTCGATCACGTTGTCCCGGTCCAGGCCGATCACCCCGAGGCGGTGGCCGGTGGCGCCGTAGTGCTTGGAGTACGAGTAGACGAGCAGGGTGTTGCGGGGCAGTTCGGCGGCCAGGGTGCGGAAGCCGTCCACGAAGGTGCCGTACACGTCGTCGGTGACGATCATCAGGTCGGGGTTGGTGGTGGCCACGATCTGCTTGATCTGGTCGGTGACCTGCCGGGACAGCGCCAGGGAGGGCGGGTTGCTCGGGTTGACCAGGCAGACCAGCCTGATCCCGGGGTCGGCCAGCTTGGCGACCTCGTCCGCCGGGTAGCGCCACTCCCGCACCCCGGTCTCGACCAGCTTGTCGGCCTGGATCCGGACCACCTCGAAGCCGTAGGTGTCCAGTTCGGGGATCTCGATGTACGGGGTGAACACCGGCACCATCAGGGCGATCCGGTCGCCCTTGTGCAGCAGGCCGTTCTTCGTCAGCGAGTCGAAGACGTAGCACATCGCGGCGGTGCCGCCCTCGGTGGCGAACAGCTCGGGCTGCTGCGGCGACGGGGGCCGCCGGTCCATCAGCTCCTCCTGGAGGTAGCCGCGGACGATCTGCTCGGCGTGCACCAGCATCCGGTCGGGGACGGGGTAGTTGTCGCCGATGCTCGCGTCGGCGAGCTCGTGGAGGAAGGCCTCGCGCTCGAACCCGAAGCGGTCGACGGCGAGTTCGACGCTGCGCCGGAGCAGCTCGATGCCGGGAAGCCCGGGGTGGCTGCGGACGAAGGCGTCGAAGCGGCCGGCGATGCCGGACCGCTCCGGCATGCCGCCGAGGTCGTCGGCGGTCCAGACCCGGCGGCTCTCCGCCAGCGCGAAGTGGCCGAGCGCGAGGCAGGCCTCGCGGGGGCCGGTGCAGACCCAGTTCGGGTTGCCGCGACCGGCGTTGAGCATGTGGGCGGTGGACTTGCCCTTCTGCCCGGGCTCGTCGCGCTGGTAGGCCTCGGCGAGCCGGACGAACTCGGCCTTGAGCTCGAAGGGGCTGAGCCGGGCCAGTCGGCGGATCTCCTCGCGGCCGGTCGTGGGCTTCGTCATGGCGTTCTCGACTCTCCTCGGGAAGACGGGCGTTCGGCCCGGCAGGGCGACGGCGGCGGCGCCCCGGACGGCCCTCCTCGCCGCACGGCGGCGGCGCCGGCGCTCGACGCGATGATGTGACGGTCCGTCATGTCAGCTACCCAGCATGCCGACCAGGATCGGTCCGGTGAGCGGGAGCAGGAAGTTGGAGATGGTGTAGGTGATCGTGTAGCCCAGCATCGGGATGCTGCTCTGCGCGACGTTGGTGACGGCGGTGATCGCCGGGGTGCTGCACTGCTGGCCGGCGATGGCGCCGACCAGGATCGGCGGCTCGATCCTCAGCAGCTTGCGGCCGACGAACAGCGAGAGCACGGCCGGGACGGTGACCATGAGGATGCCGGACAGCGGCAGCAGCACCGGGTGGTCCTTGAGCAGCGCCGCCGCGTCCGGGCCCGCGGCCAGGCCGGTGACCGCAATGAAGACGGAGAGCCCGAGGTCCTTGGCGGTCTGCGCGGCGACCGGCGGATAGGCCCCGAAGGTGGGCCGCTGGGCCCGGAGCCAGCCGAAGACCAGACCGGAGACCAGGCAGCCGCCGCCGGTGCCGAGCGAGAGCGCGGCGTTCCCGGCGTGCACGGTGACCAGGCCGATCAGCACGCCGACGCAGATGCCGAGGCTGATGTAGATGTAGTCGATGGCATCCTTGCGGATGCCGACGCCGGCCTTGGCGGCGAACCGGTCGACGGCCGAACGGGCGCCGGTGACGGTCACGGTGTCGCCGCGGTGCAGCTCGGTGTCGGCGATCGCGGGCAGGTGCTGGTCGACCCGCTGGATGTCGGTCAGGTAGATCCCGGAGGTCGTGGACGGCTGCTCCTCGGCCAGCTCCCCCGCCGTCCGGCCGACGAAGTCCCGGTTGGTGAGGACGATGTCGCGGACCACCAGCGGGCTGTCCAGGCCGGGCACGCCGGAGGTCTCCGGGCCCAGTTCGTGGCCGGTGTCGATGACCGCCTCGCGGCGGCCGACCAGCAGCACGAGGTCGCCGCGGCGCAGCCGGAAGTCCCGGTCGGGGTGGAGGGTGCGGCCGTCCCGCCGGACGCCCTCGACGGTGACCAGGCCGGGCTGGACCTCCTCGACCCGGGCGATGGCCGAGCCCTCGCCCTGGGAGACCAGGTAGGTACGGCCGACCAGCGGGGGCAGTGCGGGCTGCTCGTCGGCGGCCGGCGCGCCCTTGCCGCCGCGCAGCCCCTCCCACAGTTCCCGGGAGGCTTCGGGCAGCTTGATCCGCATGACCAGCGGGAAGATCTGGCTGGTCAGCAGCACGATGGAGACCAGGCCGAAGAGGTAGCAGACCGAGTAGGCGGCGGCCACGTGGTTCTGCAGCTGGGCGGACTGGTCGGCGCTGATGCCGGAGAGGTTGGCGATCGCCTCCTGGGCGGTGCCGACCACGGCCGACTCGGTGGCCGCCCCGGCCAGGATGCCGGCCGCGGTGCCGACGTCCAGGTCGAAGGCCTTGCCGATGCCGTAGGCCATTCCGACGACCAGCACCGCCTCCATGACGCAGAGCACCGCGAAGCGCAGGCCCTTGGCGTTGAGGTTGGCGAAGAACTGGGGGCCCGCGATGTAGCCGAGCGAGAAGATGAACAGGGCGAAGGCGACGTTCTTGACGTCGGCGTTGACGCTGACGTGCCGACTGCCGATCAGCATGGCGACGATCAACGTGCCGCAGATTCCGCCTAGTTGGATCGGCCCGACGCGCAGTTTGCCGAGCAGGTAGCCGAGCGCCAGGCAGACGAACAGCGCGAGGACGGGGTTCTCCCGCAGCAGGCTCACGGCAGCCGCCCCCGCCGCGGTGCGGGGACGCCGAACGGGGGACGGACCAGCACTAATCTGATCATGGGAATGATTACACCGCAAAGCGAACAATCCGGCACGGCCGACGCGCATCCGAACGGCATCGGCGGACGACCCCGCCGGACGGGCTCACCGGACGGGCCCGCCGAGCGGACGCGCCGAACGGCCCCGCCGGGAGGCTGTCCCGACGGGGCCGTTCGACCGGGGGCCGAGGCCGGCTCAGACCCGCAGGGCCGCCAGCTGCTCGGCGAACGGCACCACCTGGTCGGGCAGCGCCGGCGCCGCCGGGGCCCGCCCGGCCAGCAGGGCCGCCAGCTCGCCCGCCGCCCGGTCGATCCGGCGCGGCAGGCCGTCGGTGAGCCCGTCCCCCGCCGCGCCCCAGTCGTCGGTGGCCGCGTAGACGGCCGTCGGCAGCACCACCGCGCGCAGGTAGCTGAACAGCGGGCGGACGGCGTGCTCCAGGGCGAGCGAGTGCCGGGGCGTGCCGCCGGTGGCGGCGATCAGCACCGGCTTGCCGGTGAGCGCGTCGTTGTCGACCACGTCGAAGAAGGACTTGAACAGGCCGCTGTACGAGGCCGTGAAGATCGGCGTCACCGCGATCAGGGCGTCCGCCTCCGTGACCGCCTCGATCGCGGCGCGCAGCCCGGCGCCGGGGAAGCCGGTGACGAGGTTGTTGGCGATCTCCACCGCCAGGTCCCGCAGTTCGACCACGGTGACCTCCGCCTCCCGCCCCTCCAGGGCGAGTCGGCGCACCGTCGAGTCGGCGAGCCGGTCGGCCAGCAGCCGGGTCGAGGACGGCTTGCTCAGCCCGGCACTCACCACCACCAGCTTGAACGCGGTCACTTGGCCACCTCCACGGCGTTCTCGTCCTTCTCGTCCTTGGCCGCGACCAGCGCGGCGTGGGTCGGCCCGTCCGGCACCCCGGCCGGGCGGCCCTTGGCGAACTCCTCGCGCAGCACCGGCACGACCTCCTCGCCGAGCAGGTCCAGCTGCTCCAGCACCGTCTTCAGCGGCAGGCCGGCGTGGTCCATCAGGAACAGCTGGCGCTGGTAGTCGCCGAAGGACTCGCGGAAGGTCAGGGTCTTCTCGATGACCTCCTGCGGGCTGCCCACGGTCAGCGGGGTCTGCTCGGTGAACTCCTCCAGCGAGGGCCCGTGCCCGTACACCGGCGCGTTGTCGAAGTACGGACGGAACTCGCGCACCGCGTCCTGGGAGTTCTTCCGCATGAACGCCTGTCCGCCGAGGCCGACGACCGCCTGCTCGGGCGTGCCGTGGCCGTAGTGGGCGAAGCGCTCGCGGTAGAGGTTGATCAGCTTCTTGAAGTGCTCCTTGGGCCAGAAGATGTTGTTCGCGAAGAAGCCGTCACCGTAGTAGGCGGCCTGCTCGGCGATCTCGGGGCTGCGGATCGAGCCGTGCCAGACGAACGGCGGGACGTCGTCCAGCGGGCGCGGGGTGGAGGTGAAGCCCTGGAGCGGGGTGCGGAAGCGGCCCTGCCAGTCGACGACCTCCTCGCGCCACAGCTGGTGCAGCAGCGCGTAGTTCTCGATCGCGAGCGGGATGCCCTGGCGGATGTCCTGGCCGAACCAGGGGTAGACCGGGCCGGTGTTGCCGCGGCCCATCATGACGTCCACCCGGCCCTCGGCCAGGTGCTGGAGCATCGCGAAGTCCTCGGCGATCTTCACCGGGTCGTTGGTGGTGATCAGCGTGGTCGAGGTGGAGAGGATGATGCGGTCGGTCTGCGCGGCGATGTAGCCGAGCATGGTCGTCGGCGAGGAGGGGACGAACGGCGGGTTGTGGTGCTCGCCGGTCGCGAAGACGTCCAGGCCGACCTCCTCGGCCTTGCGGGCGATGGCGACCATCGCCTTGATCCGCTCGTGCTCGGTCGGGGTGCGGCCGGTGGTCGGGTCGGTCGTCACGTCGCCGACGGAGAAGATTCCGAACTGCATGCTGATCACCACATCCCAGGTAGTCCAACTTTCAACCACCTTAGCATCCGGGTGGGGCCCGTTATTCCCCCTCCCCCGCTCCCCCTCGTCGTCCCCCCTCCCCAGCGACGACAATGGAAGGCGCGGGCGGCCAGGGAAGGCTCCGGAAGGGCGGCGGACGATGGGTCCGTACATCGCGGTGAGCGCGCTGAGCCACGAGGGCCTGGTGCGGGAGCACAACGAGGACAGCCTCACGGTCGGGCCGTGGACGCTCTGCGCCACCGTGACCACCAACCCGCAGACCCTGCTCTTCCCGCTCGGCCCGCCCTGCGTGATCGCGGTCGCCGACGGCCTGGGCGGCCACCCCGGCGGCGAGGTGGCCAGTGCCCTGGTCGCCCGCCGGCTCGCCGCCGACGGGGGCGCGCTGGACGGCGAGGAGGCCGTCCGCGAGGAGCTCCTGGCCTGCAACCGGGCCGTCTACGCGGCCGCCGCCGAGGAGCCGGAGCTCGCCGCGATGGGCACCACCGTCGCCGGGCTGGTGCTGCTGCCCGAGTGGGCGCTGGCCTTCAACGTCGGCGACAGCCGGGTCTACCGGATCACCGGGGACGGGCTGCGCCGGGTGAGCGTGGACGACAGCCCGCCGCTGCCACCCGGACGGCGCACCACCTCGGTGGTCACCCAGACCCTGGGCGGCTCGCTCGGGCTCACCTTCGTCGAGCCGCACGTCCGGGCCGTACCGCTGACCACCGGGGACCGGTACCTGGTGTGCAGCGACGGCCTGACCGACCCGGTGCCCGAGGAGGAGCTGGCCGGGCTGCTGGAGCGGTCGTTCGAGGGGGCGGACCGCTCGGACGGCAGGGCGGCGTTCGAGCTGTGGAAGGCGGCGATCGAGGCCGGCGGGCCGGACAACATCACCCTGGCGCTGGTGCGGGTCGGCGCGTAGGGCGCCCGTACGGAACGGACCCGCCCCGGGCGGGGCGCCGTAGCGCTCCGCCCGGGGCGGTCACCTGTCCGTTCGCCGTACTCGGCTCACATTTCGCTCGTGACGCTCACCCCGCTGAAGCCCTGCTGGGCGTAGAGGCTGAAGAAGATGTAGCCGCCGGCCGGCGGGTCCGTGACGGTCAGCGTCTCGGAGTTGTCCGGGCCGGTCGACCGCGCGGTGTTCGTGTCGGTGTAGGCCCAGCTCGTCGGGTTGTAGTAGAGGTCGCCGTTGCCGGTGCCGCCGCTGGTGGTGATCTTCACCTGCTTGGTGCCGGCCGGCACCAGGAGGTAGAAGTGCGCGTAGTTGCCCGTGGTGGCCGCGACGTTGCTGCGGGTGCAGTTGGCCGCCAGCAGCCGGGTGTCGGTGCCGGTGCACTCGGGCAGCGGGGTGCCCGGCGTGGTGGGCGGGTTGCCGCTGCCGTCGGTGGCGCAGCCGCCGGACGCGCACTTGGTCAGCCAGCTGTCGAAGTCGGCGTCGTAGCGGGTGCCGATGGTGGTCTTCAGGATGGTGCGGGCACCGTCCCAGTCACCGGTGCGGTACTTGGCGAGGACCGCGTCCAGGTCGGAGCGGTGCTGCTCCAGCATGTAGCGGACGGCCAGGTAGCCCCAGCGGTAGACCCGGTCCTGGTCGCCGTAGCCGGTGTCGAAGAGGTCGCTCAGCTTGTAGGTGTGGCGGGCGGCCGCCGCGATGGCGCCGTCGTTGTTCACCTTGCGGTACGAGTAGGAGACGTACTCCGCGAAGCCCTCGACCCACCAGACGGTCGGGGTCTTCATGCCGGCCTCGAAGTCGCCGTACATGTCGAACCGGCCGTCGAGGTAGTGGGTGTACTCGTGGTTGAGGTTCCAGATCTCGAAGGACGGACGGGCCCACTCGGCCTCGTAGCAGAGGAAGCGCGGCTGGTTGTCGGCCTTGGTCGGGTCGCCCTCCAGGTACATGCCGCCGTTGTTGGTGTCGATGCCGTAGATCGCGGCGGCGAGCACCTGGTAGTCGAGCGAGGAGTGGAAGGCCACGACCTCGATCGTCTTGTTGTTGTCGTCCTTGACCGGGCCGCTGTCCTTGGCCACCGAGTGGAAGTACTCGTCCTGGCCGTTGAGGCTGGTGCAGGCGGTGTTCAGCTGGGTGGCGTCCAGCGCCTGGGCGAGCAGCGTGATGCTCGGGCTGCAGGTGTGCTTCACGGTCAGCACGCCGGCCTTGAGCTGGGCGGACTTGTCACAGGTGCCGTAGAAGGAGCAGTTGCCCTGGTCGTAGTAGTCGACCGCCTCCGCGACCGCGGCCCACTGGTAGACGGTGCGGCCCTTCGGCTCCGACTTCTCGACCAGCGTCTTGGCCAGCGGACGGACCTTGGCCTGGAGGGCGGTGTCCTTCAGGAAGCGGGTCAGCTCCTTGGTCGCGTTGTAGACCAGCACGCCGAAGCTGTCGCCGAGCAGGGCGTTGTTGCGGGTCGCGAAGTCGGACAGCGCGTCCAGCACGCTCGGGTCCGCCTCGACGGCCGCGTCGAAGCCGGGCACCTGGTGGCCGCGGAACAGCACGGTGAACACCGGGTTGACCGCCCAGGCCATGCCGGCCGGGTTCCAGGTGTCGGCCTTGTAGTCGCCGAGCAGCCGCTTGACCACCGGCAGGAAGCGGACGTTCTCCTGCGCGCTGTCGATCAGGGTGACGGCCTCGCCCAGGATGGGCGCGTTGCCCGAGGCGACGTCGCGCGAGTGGGCGCTGTTGAAGAAGGCGTCCAGCCCGGACTGGATCGCGGTCTTGAGGCCGGCGCCGTACTCGCCGACGTCCTCCTTGTGGTACCACTGCACGAAGTAGCCGGCGCGCAGGTAGAGCACCAGCTGCTCGACCGAAGTGCTGTTGTCACCGGGGTAGTTGGCCGAAGCGTCGCGCAGCGCGTAGGCCACCGTGTTCATCTGCTCCTCGCGGAACGCGCCGCGCGCGTCGCCGCCGGTGAGCTGGAACAGGCTGTTGATGCAGTTGATGTCCGCGCTCTTGATGTGCTGGACCAGGTCGCTGCCGGTCCGGCCGCTGAAGTCGCCGACGGTACAGGCCTGTTCGGCCGCCGCGCCGAGGCTGAGGGCCTTGGCGGTCGGCCGGACCTCGGCCGGCCGGGTGTCGACCGAGAGCGGGGCGCGCTGGTCGACCGAGGCCAACTGCTGCCCGCTGTCGGCTCGTTCGGCTGCGCCGGTGGCGGGCTGCGGGGCCGGCCCGGTGGGGACGGGCGCGGGCGAGCCGCCGGGGGCGGGGGTGGCGGGGGCGGCCTGGGACTGCGGGGCGAACAGGCCGACCGCCAGGAACAGGGACAGGACGAGCGTCAGCAATCGTGCCAGCTGCGGGAGTCGCAGCAGACGTGAAGGACTCACGTGGGGGCCTCCGGGCCGTCGTCGGCCGCGATTTGGGGCGCGGCCGGTGGGGGGTGTCGAGGACCGCTGGTGACGGCGCCGCGTGGGGAGCGGTTCCGTCGGGCACGGTGGGGGGTGTGACATGTACCATGGCACATCTCACATGGCCTTGGGAACCCGGGGCGTTGTGCGCAGTTTGCGGGGAATTCACGGAGGGATCGTGGTGACGGTCCGTCAACAGACCTGCCCCGGACGGGGCGCCGTAGCGCTCCGCCCGGGGCGGTCACCTGTCTGGGGTCAGCCGGGGTCGGCTCACATCTCGCTCGTGACACTCACCCCACTGAAGCCCTGCTGGGCGTAGAGGCTGAAGAAGACGTAGCCACCGACCGGCGGGTTGGTGACGGTCAGCGTCTCCGCGTTGTCCGGACCCGCCGAGCGCGTGACGTACGCGTTGGTGTAGGCCCAGCTCGTCGGGTTGTAGTAGAGGTCGCCGTTGCCGGTGCCGCCCTTGCTGGTGACCTTGATCTGCTTGGTGCCGGCCGGCACCAGGAGGTAGAAGTGCGCGTAGTTGCCGGTGGTCGCCGCGACGTTGCCGCGCACGCAGTTGGCCGAAAGCAGCCGGACGTCGGTGCCCGCGCACTCCGGCAGCTGCGGCTGGCCCGGCGTGTCGGTGGCGCAGGCGCCGGCGGCGCACTTGGTCAGCCAGCTGTCGAAGTCGGCGTCGTAGCGGGTGCCGATGGTGGTCTTCAGGATGGCGCGGGCGCCGTTCCAGTCACCGGTGCGGTACTTGGCGAGGACCGCGTCCAGGTCGGAGCGGTGCTGCTCCAGCATGTAGCGCACGGCCAGGTAGCCCCAGCGGTAGACCCGGTCCTGGCTGCTGGTGGCGTAGACGGTGTCGAACAGCTCGCTCAGCCGGTAGGCGTGCTGCGAAGCGACCGCGATGGCACCGTCGTTGACGACCTTGCGGTACGAGTAGGAGACGTACTCCGCGAAGCCCTCGACCCACCAGTCGATCGGCTGGACCTGGCCGGCGTCGTAGTCGCCGTACACGTTGAACCGGCCGTCGAGGTAGTGGGTGTACTCGTGGTTGAGGTTCCAGATCTCGAAGGACGGGCGGGCCCACTCGGCCTCGTAGCAGAGGAAGCGCGGCTGGTTGCCGACCGCCGCCGGGTCGCCCTCCAGGTACATGCCGCCGTTGTTGGTGTTGATGTCGTAGATGACCGCGGCGAGCACCTGGTAGTCGAGCGAGGAGTGGAAGGCCACGACCTCGATCGTCTTGTTGTTGTCGTCCTTGACCGGGCCGTTGTCCTTGGCCACCGCGTGGAAGAACGCGTCCTGGCCGTTCAGGCTGGTGCAGGCGGTGTTCAGCTGGGCGGCGTCCAGCGCCTGGGCCAGGATGACGATGCTCGGGCTGCAGCTGTGCTTCACCGTCAGGTTGGCGGCCTTGAACTTCGCCGGGTCGTCACAGGTGCCGTAGTACGAGCAGTTGCCCTTGTCCCACCAGTTCACCGCGAGCGTCACCGAGCCGCGCTGGTACATCGTGGGGCCGGTCGGGGCGGACTGCTGGGCCAGGGCCCGCGCGTAGGGGCGCAGCCGGGGCAGCAGGTCCGGGTACTGCATGAAGCGGGTCAGCTCGTTGGTCGCCTCGTAGACCGTCCGCCCGTAGGTGCCGCCGTGCAGGCCCTGGTTGCGGGAGATGAAGGTGAACAGGGCGTCCAGCACGCTCGGGTCGGCCTTGACGGCGGGGAGGAAGTCGGCCTCCCAGTGGCCGGCGAACAGCGCGGTGAGCGCCGGGGTCACCGCGTAGACCATGCCGTTCGGGTTCCAGGTGGCGCTGTCGTAGTCGGACAGCAGGCGCTTGACGACGGGCAGGTAGCGGGCGCTGTCCTTGATGCTGTCGATCAGCGTGGCCGCGCGGGCCAGCGGGCTCGCGTTGTCCGCGGTGACGTCCCGCGAGCGGGGGTTGGCGAAGAACGCGTCCAGCGCGGCGCGGGAGGCGTCCTTCAGGCCGCTGCCGTAGGGGCCCACCACGTCGGGGTTGTAGAACTGCGTGAAGTAGCCGGCCTGCAGGTAGAGCATCAGCTCCGCGATCGAGCCGCTGTCGTTGCCCTGGTAGCCGTTGGCGGCGTCGCGCACCGCGTTCGCCACGGTGACCATCTGCGACTCGCGGAAGGCGTTGGCGGCGTCGCCGCGGCCGATCTTGAACAGCGAGTTGACGCACTGGAGGTCGACGGACTTGATCTGCTGGACCAGCGCGCTGCCGGTCCGGCTGGTGAAGTCGCCGACGTTGCAGGGCCGGGCGGCGGCCGCGTCCAGGCCGAAGGCCTTGGCCTGCGGCTGCCCGGCCGTCGGCAGGCCGGTGAGCGGGGCCGTCGGCGCCTGGGGCACCAGGTCCTCGGGGCTGAGGCGCTTGCGGCCGTCCGGCTTCGCCGGGGTGGTGTCGGCGCGGCTCTCGCCGATCGCGGGCGGCGGCGCCAGGTGGGCGGGCGCCGTGCCGGCGGGCGTACCGGCGGGGGTGCCGCCGGGGGTGGTTCCGCCGGGGGTGGGGCCGGCGGGGGCGGCCTGGCTGAGCGGGGCGAACAGGCCGACCGTCAGGAACAGGGACAGGACGAGCGTCAACAGTCGTGCCAACCGCGGGACTCGCAGTAAGCGTTGGCCATTCACGTGGGGGCCTCCGGGCCGTCATCGGCCGCGATTTGGGGCGCGGCCTACGGGGGAGCGAGGACCGTCCGCGACGGGACCCGTGGGGCGGGTCCGTCGTGGAAACAGTGGGGATGTGCCATGTAATATTGCACACATCACACATCATTGTGAAGGCCTTTACCCAAGCCCTACCCATCCGGAAAAGCGGAAGGGCATGGCGACGTCGTCGTCGCCATGCCCTTCGGGCCCGCGGATCGGTGGAACCGACTACCGCCGGATTCCGGCTACTTGCGGAGCAGCAGGATCACGCCCGCCGTCACCAGGCCGACCACGACGGCGGCCGCGCCGTACGCCAGGCGGTGCGCCCGCAGCACCGGCAGGAAGCGGTCCACGGCGTAGCGGCCGGGGCCGGTCAGGGCGAGCGCGGCGGCACCGGCGGTCAGCAGCAGCTCGTACTCGCTGCCCTTCGGGGCGAAGAAGCCGCCGCCCCAGGTGACGGCTATCGCGTTGACCATCGTGCCGACGATCGCGGCGCCCGCCAGCGGGGTCAGCAGGCCGACGGCGAGGGCGAGTCCGCCCAGCGTCTCGGTGAGGCCGGCCACCACGGCCATGGCGTTGCCGGCCGGGTAGCCGCTCATGGTGAAGAACTGACCGGTGCCGTCGATCCCGCCGCCGCCGAACCAGCCGAACAGCTTCTGGCTGCCGTGCGCGGCCATGGTCAGGCCGAGGGCCAGGCGCAGGAGCAGGAGTCCGGCGTCATAGGCGTGCGGGGAGGTCGTCGCGGACCCGGCGGTGTCCCGGGTCGGGCTGACGGTGGTGGTGGCGGCGGTCGTGCTCGGGCTGCTGCTCGGCATGCGCGTCTCCATCGATCGGGGTTCGGTCGTCGTCCGGCGCGGCCGGACACGGTCAAGGGTTGTGGTGGTGCGGCAGGCAGGGATCGTCACCCGGCGCCATTGTTCAAATTTGAACCGCCGCTTCACCGACCGTACCCCGAAGTTCGAATTTGAACAACTGACGGGCCGTCGGCGACTCGCGGGCCCCGCCCCGGCCGGAGAGGGTGGAGACATGGCCCACCACAGACAGCACCGACGGGAGACCCGGACCGGCACCCCGTACCCCGAGGCGCTGGACGCCTTCGGCGAGCGCGTCCGACTGATCACCCCCGAACAGTGGGACTCCCCCACCCCGTGCAGCGACTGGTCCGTCCGCGACCTCGTCAACCACCTCACCGGCGAACAGCTCTGGGTGCCCGAGCTGCTGATGGGCGCCACCGTCGGCGAGGTCGGCGAGCGCTTCGACGGCGACGTGCTCGGCGACGACCCCGTCACCGCCTGGACCGACGCCGCCGCGGCCGCCCGGGAGGCCTGGGCCGTCCCCGGCGCCACCGAGCTGACCGTCCACCTCTCCTTCGGGGACACCTCGGGGCAGTACTACCTGGACCAGCTCACCACCGACCTGGTGATCCACTCCTGGGACCTCGCCGAGGGCATCGGACGGCACACCCGGCTCCCCGACGGGCTCGTCGGGTTCGCGCTCGGCGAGTTCGCCGGGTACGGGGACCTCTCCGGCAGCGGGCTCTTCGACCCGCCGCTGCCGGTGCCCGAGGACGCCGACCCGCAGACCCGGCTGCTCGCCCTCACCGGGCGGCGGGACGGGGGGTGACCGGGACCCACGGAGGGTGAGCGGGACCGACGGAGGGTGAGCGGGACCGACGGAGGGTGAGCGGCGCGTGCCTCCGGGCGGGCGGCCCGGCGCCGGATACTGGAAGACAGCGGGGGAAGTCTTCCGTGCGAGAGGCGGGCGGGCCATGAGCCGCAGGCCTGACATCCTCGGCGAGTTCACCGCCGACCACCGGGCGGTCACCGAACTGCTCGACCGGATCGAGGCCGCACCGGCCGGCGACCCCGGACGCGGCGAGCTGGTGGCCCGGCTGACCGACCTCCTCTTCACCCACTGCGCCGCCGAGGAGGAACACCTCTTCCCGGTGGTCCAGCACGACGTGCCCGACGGCGGGGCCCTGGTCTTCCGCAGCATCCACGACCACCTGGCGATCGGGCAGTACCTCGCCGACCTCCAGGGGCTCGGACCGGCCGAACCGGCCTTCGACACCCTACTGCGCGGCCTCGCCGAAACCCTGCGGCGGCACCTGCGGGGGGAAGAGGAGCAGCTGTTCCCGGCCGCCCGCAAGGCCCTGCCCGCGGCCGCCCGCACCGCGCTGGGCGACCGGCTGCGGGCGGAGCGGGCCGAACTGGACGCCCCGGACTGATCAGCGTTCCCGCCGGCCCGTCCCTCCGGGCCGGATCAATGCTTCGGGCTGATCACCGCGAACCGGGCGCCCTCGCGGTCCCGCAGCCGGGCCACCCGCCCGTACGGGGAGTCGAAGGCCGGCCCGAGCGCCCCGCCGCCCAGCTCCGCGGCCCGGGCCACCGCCCGGTCCGTGTCCGGGACGGCAAAGGACACCTCCCAGTGCGGCGGCATCCCGGCCGGGCCGCCGGCCTGCTCCTTGGCCAGCGCCGCGACACTGTGCCCCTCGGCGCGCAGCACCACCCGGTCGTGCTCCCAGCGGACGTCGAAGCGCTCCGGGTCGCGGCCGTCCCAGCGGAACACCTCGCCGTAGAACAGCGCCGCCGCGAACGGGTCCGGGGTGCGCAGCTCGATCCAGACCGGCGCCCCGGGCAGGTCCAGCTTCCGGGCCCGGCCCAGCGGGCCCTCCCAGATGCCGAACACCGCGCCCGCCGGGTCCGCCGCGAAGGCCACCCGTCCGGCGTCGAAGGCCAGCGGGCCGACCGCCAGGGTCGCGCCGCGCTCCCGCACCGCGTCGGCGGCGGCGTCGGCGCTCTCCGTCCCGAAGTAACTGGTCCACGCGAGCGGAACCGCCCCGACACCGGCGACGCCCAGCCCGGCCACCGCCTCCCCGCCGGTCACCGCGTGCACGTACGGGCCGAAGCGGTCCGGCCCGGGCTCGAACTCCCAGCCGAGCAGCGGGCCGTAGAACGTCTTCGCGTCCTCCAGGTCCGGGGCCATCAGGCTCACCCAGCACGGCACGGCCGCCACACAGCGCACCCGGGCGACCGTCTCACCGCTGCCCATCGCGAACCTCCTCCGCCCACCCGGCCGCCGGGCCCCTCCCGACTCCCACGGCCCACCGGCCGCCCGGGACGCCCACAGCCTAGGGCGCCACCCTCACCGCCCCGGGGAAGCCATGCCCGGGATCAGCGCACCCAGTTCTTGAGGGGCTCGGTGTCCAGGGAGATGCCCACCGGGTCGGGGAGGCGGACGGCCTTGCCGAACGGCAGGGTGTGGACAGTCTCGTAGCGGACGCCGTCGGGCTGACTGTGGACGATGATCTCCGCGGAGTCCCGGTCGATCAGCAGGTAGACGGGGATGCCGGCCTCGGCGTAGGCGCGGGGCTTCTCGACCCGGGCGCGCCGATCGGCGTCGACGTCCGCATCGGTCACTTCGACCACCATCAGCACGCGATCCGCATCGACCCACTCCCCCTGCCCGACAAAGGCCTCGGCGGGGGCCAGAGTGCCATCGGGATGGACCCGTCCGCCGTCGGTTCCCCGCATCCTCAGGCCATGGCTGTGCAGCCACAGCTCCGGCCGCGCCTGGAGGCAGCTCCGCACCAGCCACTCGATCACACAGCCGTGGTTGCCGCCCGACCTCGGTTTCACTCCCAGTCGCCCGCCGAGGAACTCCAACTGGAGACCCTCGAGCGCCCGGAAAGCCAGGCGCGCGAGTTCCTCGAACTCCTCGGGCCGCATCTGCGATCGGCGCGGTGCGTCAGGAGTCGTGCACATACCGCGACCGTAGGGCCGGGGTGTGACATCCCTATCCGCGAGCAGGGGGGTTATGTGACGCAGGTCACATGGTGAGGGGAAATTCCGGGGACGGATTCCCCGTTTCCGAGTACGTTGGAAGAAGCGGGGAGATTTTCCCCGGTATCCTGATGAGGAGCAGTCGTCGTGACCACCACCGCCGAGTCGGTCCGTCCCGCGGGGAGCGCACGTACGCCGAAGTTGCGTGCGGACGCGAGCCGGAACCGGGAGCGGATCGTGCTGGCGGCCCGGGAGGCGTTCGTCGAGTACGGTGCGGACGCGCCGCTGGACGAGATCGCGAAGCGGGCGGGGGTCGGCAATGCCACGCTGTACCGGAACTTCCCGGACCGGGTGGCGCTGATCCGCGAGGTGGCGGTGCTCGTCAAGAACCGCATCCTGGCCCTCGCCGAGACGGCGACGGCGGAGGCGGACGCCCCTGACGGCAGCGGGCCGTTCGACGCCCTCCAGCGGTTCGCGCACGCGTCCGTCGGGGAGAAGGTCGGCGGTCTGTGCACCCTGTTCAGCAACCATGTCGACCTGTACGACCCGGAGTTGACCGAGATCCGGGAGCGCCTGCAGGCCGCCGTGGGCGGGCTGATGGAGCGCGCCCGGGCCGCGGGCGAGCTGCGGTCGGACGTCGACCACGGTGACCTGTTCATCGCGATGAGCCAGCTGACCCGGCCACTGCCGAACACCGCCTGCCGACTGCTCGACGACTTCGTCCACCGGCACCTGCAGATCTTCCTGGACGGCCTGCGCGCACCGGCTCCTTCGGTGCTGCCCGGCCGGGCCGCGACCTTCGAGGACTTCCAGCCCCAGAACTGACCGACCCACCAGTACCGACCCCCTGCCAGTAGGGGCCCGACCAGTACCAGCCGTCCGGGCGCGCGCCGCCGTGCCCCGGCGCGCCCTGCCACCGCACCCTCCCGGTGCGGCGACCCGCCGTGCCCGCCGCACGGCACCCGACCGTTCACGCACACCACACGCACCGTGAAGTGAGTACCCCCATGTCTCGAACCGACGCCGCCCGACCGGCGACGCTGCCCGATCCCCGGCGCTGGAAGGCGCTGATATTCATCGGCCTCGCCCAGCTGATGGTCGTCCTCGACGCGACCATCGTGAACATCGCCCTGCCGTCCGCACAGCGGGACCTGGGCATCTCCGACGGCAACCGCCAGTGGGTGATCACTGCCTACGCGCTGGCCTTCGGCGGGCTGCTGCTGTTCGGCGGCCGGATCGCGGACCTCTGGGGCCGCAAGCGGACCTTCATCGTCGGCCTGACCGGCTTCGCCCTGGCCTCCGCGCTCGGCGGCGCCGCGGCCAACACCGCGATGCTGCTGGGCGCCCGCGCACTCCAGGGCGTGTTCGGCGCGCTGCTCGCGCCGGCCGCGCTGTCGCTGCTCGCGGTGACCTTCACCGAGGCCAAGGAGCGCGCCAAGGCCTTCGGCATCTACGGTGCGATCGCCGGTGGCGGTGGCGCCATCGGTCTGATCCTCGGCGGCCTGCTCACCGAGTACATGAACTGGCGCTGGACCTTCTTCGTCAACATCCCGTTCGCCATCGTGGCCGCCGTCGGCGCCGTGATGGTGATCCGCGAGCCCGCCGAGGGCCGCAACCGCAACCGGCTGGACGTCCCCGGCGTTCTGCTGGTGACCACCGGCCTGGTCTCGCTGGTCTACGGCTTCACCCGCGCCGAGTCGGACGGCTGGTCGTCCGGCACCACCATCGGCCTGTTCGTCGCGGCCGCCGTGCTGCTGGCCGCCTTCGTGCTGGTGGAGCTCCGGGTCAAGGCCCCGCTGCTGCCGCTGCGCGTGGTGCTCGACCGCAACCGCGGCGGGGTGTACCTGTCGCTGGGCATGGCCGTGATCGGCATGTTCGGTCTGTTCCTCTTCCTGACCTACTACCTGCAGATCGTGCTCGGCTACAGCCCGGTGCTGACCGGCGTGGCCTTCCTGCCGATGGTGGCGGGCATGATCACCGGCTCGACCCAGATCGGCGCCCGGCTGATGACCCGGGTCCCGGCCCGCTACCTGATGGCGCCCGGCTTCCTGGTCGCCTCGGCCGGCATGTTCCTGCTGACCCACATCAGCCTGGACACCTCCTACCCGGCGCTGATCCTGCCGGGCCTGGTCCTGATGGGCCTCGGCATGGGCACCGCGTTCATGCCGGCCATGAGCCTCGCCACGCACGGCGTCCAGCCGCGCGACGCGGGTGTGGCCTCGGCGATGGTCAACACCTCGCAGCAGGTCGGCGGCGCCATCGGCACCGCGCTGCTGAACACCATCGCGGCCAGCGCGACCACCGGCTGGCTGGCCTCGCACGCCACCGCCGCGGCCGCCGCCTCGCCGGAGGCCGCCAAGGTGCTGCAGTTCCAGGGCATGGTGCACGGCTTCTCGACCGCGATCTGGGTGTCCTTCGGGATCCTGGTGGCGGCCGGCGTGGTCGCCTTCACCTTCATCAACGCCGGCCGGCCGGGTGCCTCGACGGGCTCGGACGCGGGCTCGGCGGCCGAGAACGACGTGCCGGTGCTGGTGCACTGACGCGCAGGGGTTGCTCGGGTGCGTACGCGGCCCGTCCGGTGTCCTCCAGGACACCGGGCGGGCCGCTCGCCGTTTCCGCCCGGGACACCCCGGGACGATCCGACCCCGGACGGTCCCGGACGGTCCGGCCTCGGACGCCCCCGTACGGTCCGGCCCGCGGAATCCGGCCCACCGGATACGCCCGCGAGTTCCTCACATCCCGGCCCCAGGGCGACCTTGTTCCACGGTCAACCTGTCGCCTAAGGTGAGCGAAGCGCTTCGTTCCGTGTGCACCCTTGAACCTTCCTGCACACTCCTGGCCACGACCCTCCGGCCTGCGCTTTTTACTTTCTTGACACGCGCATGACACACAGTGTTTCGCGATACCCGCTCGACAGTGTTCTCCTCGCTCCCGAAGCCAGAGAAGAGCCCCGCCATGTCGCCATCGCACACGTACGACCGGTACCGCCTGCCACGGTTCCACTGTCCCGGCGCCGGAACCGCGCCGCGTACGCCCAGACGATCGCCCCGGAACGCGCACCGGACCTGAAGCGGCCGGAACGCGCGCGAACGGCGCCCACACGATCCGACCGACCGAGAAATCACTCCGGACGTGAAGAATGACCGACCGCCTGGACTTCAGCCTCACGCAGTTGCGCTATTTCGTGGAATCGGCCGAACTCGGAAACATCTCGGAAGCGGCCGAGAAGCTCAGAGCCTCGCAATCGACCGTCTCCTCGGCCATCATGCGGCTGGAACGCCAACTCGGCGTGCAGCTGCTGCTGCGCCACCACGCCCGCGGGGTCACCCTCACCCCGAACGGGCGGGACCTGCTCCTCGGCGCCCGCGCGCTGCTGGGACAGGCCAGGAGCCTCCAGGAGCAGGGGGACGCGCTGGCCGGCGGCATCGAAGGCCGGCTCGGCGTCGGGTTCCTCACCCCGGTCGCCCCGTTCCTGCTCCCCCAGACCCACCGGATCACCGCGGAACGCCACGCGGGCCTGCGGCTGACCACCCGGGAGGAACCGGCCGACCGGCTGCTGGCCCTGCTCCGGGACGGGCAGTGCGAACTGGCCGTCACCTACGACTTCCTGAGCGGCGGCTCCCGGTTCGTCCCGCTGGCCGAGCTGCCCATGCGGGCGCTCGTCGCGGACGAGGACCCGTGCGGCCGGGCCGACCCCGTCCGCCTGGCCGAGCTCGCCGAGCGGCCGTTCGTCGCCCTCGACGACCCGCCGCTGCTGCTCCACTTCGAGAAGTTCTTCGCCGACGTCGGCGTCCCGCTGCCACCGGTGGTCACCGCCACCGGGCCGGAGACCGTCCGCGGCCTGGTGGCCGCCGGGTGCGGGTTCGCCCTCGTCCACCAGCGCGCCCACCGGGCCACGACGCTGGACGGCGGCCGGATCCGCTCGGTCGAACTCGCCGGGGACGCGCCGACCGCGTCACTCGGCGTGGCCGCCGCCCCCGGCCTCGCCCTCGACCGGCGCGGCCGCGCGGTCCTGAACGTGCTCAGGTCGGTCGTCCCGACCTGCCGTCTGTGAGACCGGGCGCGCGCCCCCTTCTCGCCACACCCCCTCATCCCCGCGACACCCGTCGGAGGAATGCCGTGTTCGCCATGCTCTTCGCCGGCCAGGGCAGCCAGCACAAGGGAATGGGCGCCGAGGTCCTCGAACGCTACCCAGGACTGGTCGGATTCGCCTCCGACCTGCTGGGGTACGACCTCGCCACCCTGTGCACCAAGGACCCGGACGGCCTGCTCGGCCGGACCGAGTACACCCAGCCGGCGATCTTCGTCGTCAACGCCCTGCACGGTTTCGAGCGCACCCACCGGGAGGACCGCCCGGCGGACGTCTACCTGGGGCACAGCCTCGGCGAGTACAACGCCCTGCTGGCCGCCGGGGTGTTCGACTTCGAGACCGGGCTCCGGCTGGTCGCCAAGCGCGGCGAGCTCATGGCCGCGGCCTCCGACGGGGGCATGGCCGCCGTCCTGGACACCCCCGAGGAACGGCTGCTGGAGCTCCTCACCGACCACGGGATCGACGGCGTCGACATCGCCGGCCTGAACACCCCGTCACAACTCGTCATCGCGGCCACTCCCCCCGTGCTGGCCGCCGCGGTCGAATGCCTGGAGGAGAACGGGATCCGAGTCGCCCGCCTGAGGGTGAGCGCGCCGTTCCACTCCCGCTACATGGAGCCGGCCCGCGTGCGCTTCGCGGAATTCCTCACCGGCTTCGCATTCGCCGCACCCCGCACCCCGGTCGTCTCCAATGTCACCGCCCGGCCGCACCGGCCGGAGGAGACCGCCCGGCTGCTGGCCGAACAGCTCGTCGCCCCGGTGCGCTGGACCGACTGCGTACGAAGTCTCCTCGACCGGGACGACGACGTGGAGTTCACCGAGATCGGGGGCACCTCCCTCACCCGCATGGTCGACAAAATCACGTCTGGAGCCTGAACGATGGAATCGACGACGGACACGATCCGGACGTACCTGGAGGAGCGCTTCCTCTTCGAGTTCGACGATGAGACCACCCCGGACACCGACCTGTTCAAGGCCGGGGTCATCGACTCCTTCGGCTACGTCAGGATGATGCGCTTCCTGGAGTCCGAGTTCTCGCTGGCCCTCGACGGCGACGAGATCCTCATGAACGTCCTCGTATCGCTCAACGCGATCGATGAGTTCGTCCAGAAGAAGCTCGCCGGGGAATAGGGGGACTGCCATGTGCGGAATCGCCGGGTTCCTCGCGGACCCACCACTGACCGGAGCACCCGACGAGGTCATCACCTCGATGCTCTCGACCATCCGCCACCGCGGACCGGACCAGGCCGGCTACTACCTGGACGACGGGCTCGCGATGGGCACCGTACGGCTGGCGATCGTCGATCCCGCCGACGGCGCCCAGCCGATGTCGGACCCGACGGAGCGCTACTGGATCTGCTTCAACGGCGAGATCTACAACCACGTCGAACTGCGCGCGGAACTGGAGGGCCTGGGCCGCCCGTTCCGCACCGACCACTCCGACACCGAAGTCGCCCTCCAGGCCTGGATCCAGTGGGGCCCGGCCTGCTTCGCCCGCTTCAACGGCCCGTTCGCGCTCGCGATCAGGGACACCGCCACCGGCGGGCTCGTCCTGGCCCGCGACCGGTACGGCAAGCGCCCGCTGTACTACGCCGAGCACGGCGGCGCCCTCCTGTTCGCCTCCGAGGCGAAGGCCTTCGGCGCCTTCCCCGGCTTCCGCTTCGAGCTCTCCCCGCCGGACCTCGCGTCGATCTACGCGGTGTGGACGCCGCTGCCCGACCGCACGCCGTTCGCCGGCGTCCGCCAACTGCCCATGGGCTGCTACCTGGAGGCCGGCGGCGGCCTGCGCTCGCCGCGCGCGTACGAGGAACTCTCCTTCGACGTACCGGGCTTCGACGGCACCGGGCCGGAGGCGGTCGCGTTCGTCCGGGAGAGCCTGCGCACCGCGGTGGAGCTGCGCCTGCGCTCCGACGTGGAGGTCGGCGTCTACCTGAGCGGCGGCCTCGACTCCTCCGTGGTCACCAGCCTCGCCACGCAGCTGTCCCGGCACCAGGTCCGCACCTTCTCGGTGGCCTTCCGGGACAAGAACTTCGACGAGTCCGACAGCCAGCTGCTGGTCGCCGAGCACCTGGGCACCCTGCACTCCGCCCTCCCGGTCACCGGCGCGGACATCGCCGACAACCTCCCGTCGGCGGTGTACCACGCCGAGGTGCCCGCCTTCCGGACCTCCTTCGTCCCGATGTTCCTGCTCTCCCGCCACGTCCGCGACGCCGGCATCAAGACCGTGCTCAGCGGCGAGGGCTCCGACGAGGCCTTCCTCGGCTACTCCCTGTTCCGCGAGACCATGCTGCGCGAACGCTGGCACGGGCTCACCGACACCGAGCGGCGCGCCGGACTCGCCACCCTGCACCCGGAGCTGGCGCACTTCGGCCCGGCCCACCAGGGCCACCTGCTCGGCCTGTACCAGCAGTTCGCCACCGAGCGGCTGCCCGGCCTGTTCTCCCACGAACTGCGCTACCAGAACGGCAGGTTCGCGGCCCGGCTGCTCGCCTCCCGGGAGGACCCGTTCGCCGACCTGCTCGACCTGGTCGCCCGGGCGCCGGGCTACCAGGCCATGTCCGCGGTGCAGAAGGCCCAGTGGCTGGAGTACAAGACCCTGCTGCCCGGCTTCCTGCTCTCGACCCAGGGCGAGCGCGTCGCCCTGGCGCACAGCGTGGAGAACCGCTGCCCGTTCCTCGACCCGGCGGTGGTCCGGGCCGCCTCCGCGGTCAACCTCCGCTTCGACGACGGGTGGAACGAGAAGGCCGTCCTGAAGAAGGCGTTCCGCGCCGAGCTGCCGCAGTGGACCACGGACCGCCCCAAGCAGCCCTACCGCGCCCCGGGCAGCGAGGTGTTCAAGGAGCACCGCCCGGATTACCTGGAACTCCTCCTGTCCGACGCCGAGTTGGGCAAGCTCGACTTCCTGGACCAGCGGTTCGCCCGCCGCCTGACGGACCGCGTCATGGCCTCGCCCGCCGAGGACGTGAGCACCAAGGAGGACCAGGCCTTCGTCTACCTGCTCACCACCGCCGTGCTCCACCGGCAGTTCGTGCTCGACGGCGCCGGCCGGAACGGCGGATCGGCCGCCCCGGCGCTCGACCTGAAAGTGACCGTGGACCGGCGCCACGCCGTCCGGACCGGAAAGGAGGCCCGGTGACCACCGACGGCATCGCCATCATCGGACTCGCCCTGCGCTTCCCCGGGGCCGACACCCTCGCCACGCTCTTCGACCACCTCGCCGCCGGACGCTCCCTGATCACCGAGGTCCCGGCCGAACGGTGGTCCAAGGAACGCTACTTCGGGGACCCGCGCAACGGCGGCGAACGGACCAACAGCATCTGGGCCGGGTTCATCGAGGACGCGGACCGCTTCGACGCCGCCTTCTTCGCCATCTCCCCGCGCGAGGCCGAGACGATGGACCCGCAGCAGCGGTTCGCCCTCGAACTCGCCTGGAAGGCCGTCGAGGACGCGGGCTACCGCGCGAGCGAGCTCGCGGGCAGCCGCACCGGGGTCTTCATGGGCGTCTGCCACGCCGACTACGCCGAACTCATCGAACGCGACGACGTGGCGACCGACGCCTACTTCCCGACCGGAACGGCGTACTCGATCGTCGCCAACCGGCTCTCCTACCACTTCGACCTCCACGGCCCGAGCATCACCAACGACACCGCCTGCTCCAGCTCCCTGGTGTCCGTCTACGAGGCCGTGACCGCGCTCAACAACGGGGACTGCGACCTGGCGCTGGCCGGCGGCGTCAACCTGTGCTGGTCCCCGAAGCACTTCGTGGCCTTCAGCAAGGCCGGGATGCTCTCGCCCACCGGCCGGGCGCAGGCCTTCGACGAGGGCGCCGACGGGTTCGTCCGGGGCGAGGGCGGGGCGGTCCTGCTGCTCAAGCCGCTCGCCCGGGCGATCGCGGACGGCGACCCGGTCCACGGGGTGATCAAGGGCGTCGGCACCAACCACGGCGGCCGGACCAACTCGCTGACCGTGACCAGCCCGACCGCCCAGGCCGCGCTGATCGAGGACGTCTACACCCGGGCGGGCGTCGCGCCCGGCACCGTCGGCTACATCGAGGCGCACGGGCCGGGCACCCCGGTCGGCGACCCGATCGAGATCGTCGGCCTCAAGCGCGCCTTCCGCAACCTGCACGAGGCCGCCGGGACCGAACCCGACCCGGACACCACCGGCATCGGCTCGGTCAAGACCAACATCGGGCACCTGGAATCCGCCGCCGGGGTGGCGGGCATGGTGAAGGTCGTCGCCGCCATGACGGCCGGGGTACTGCCCGCGACCGTCAACTTCCGGAGCCTGAACCCGCTGATCAACCTGGCCGGCAGCCCCTTCTACATCGTCGACGGGACCCGGCCCTGGCCGGCCGTGGACGGCGCGCCCCGCCGGGCCGGCGTCAGCTCCTTCGGCTTCGGCGGGACCAACGCCCACGTGCTGATGGAGGAACCGCACCGCCGCACCTCCTCGGCCGGCGCTCCGGGCCCGTACGTCGTCCCGCTGTCGGCGCGCAGCCCCGAGCGGCTGCGGGTGCTCGCCGGACTGCTGCGCGAGCACCTGCTCGCGCCGGAGTCCGCGCTGCTGCCGCAGCAGTCGCCGGCCGACATCGCCCACACCCTGCGGGTGGGCCGCGAACCGCTGGCCGTCCGGGCCGCGCTCGTCGTCGCCGACCGGGACCAGCTCGTGGCCGCGCTGGGGACGCTGGTGTCCGGCGAGCTCCCGGCGGGCGAGGCCGCCAACCCCGCCGGCGCCGACCCCGAGCTGATGACCGCGGTCGCCGACTGGCTGGCGGGCGGCGACGCGAGCTGGCCGCACCACCCCGGCGCCCAGCGGGTGCGGCTGCCCACCTACCCGTTCGCGCGGGACCGGCACTGGTACCGCGTGCCGGAGCCCGTCGCCCCCGCCGCCACCGGGCAGCTGCACCCCCTCGTCCACCGCAACACCTCCGACCTGGCGCAGCAGCGCTACACCTCGACGTTCACCGGCGCCGAACCCTTCCTCGACGACCACCGGGTCGGCGGCCGGCGGGTGCTGCCCGCCGCCGCCTACGTCGAGATGGCCCGGGCCGCCGTGGCGCTCTCGGCCACCGGGACGGGGACCGTCCGGCTGCACGACCTGGCCTGGGTGCGGCCGATCACCGTCGACGAGGAACCCGTCGACGTCCAGGTCGAACTGACGCCCGGGGACCACGGCATCGCCGTCGCGTTCGTACGCGACGGCACGGAGCACGGCACCGGCCGCGCCGCACTCGTCCCGGCCGCGCCGCCGGCCCCGCTCGACCTGGCCGCGCTGCGCGCCTCCTGCCCGGACCCGGCCGAGCCCGACGCCGTCCACCGGCGGCTGCACGCCCAGGGCCTGGAGTACGGCCCGGCCATGCGCGCGCTGCGGGAGCTGCGCACCGGCCCGGACGGGGCACTCGCCCGCATCCGGCCGACCGAGCCCGAGGGAGCCGGACACCTGCTGCCGCCGAGCCTGCTGGACGCGGCCTTCCAGGTCTCCGTCACGCTGATGCCGGACACCGCCGGGCCGACCCTGCCGCTGGCCCTGGACGAGGTCCTGGTCCACGGGCCGTGCCCGGCCGAGAGCTGGGCCTGGATCCGGCGGACCGGCGGTTCCGGGGGTTCCGGGGCCTCCGGCGGCTCCGGCGCAGTGGCCACCTTCGACATCGACCTGTGCGACCACGAGGGCACCGTGCACGCCACGATCCGGGGGCTCGCCCAGCGCGCTACCGGCACCGGCACCGGCCCGCGGGTCGTCACCGCCACCACCCGGTGGACGGACCGGCCTGCCGTACCCGGCGGCCCGGCCCGCACCCCGCACACCCCGGAGCTGCCGGGCGTCGCCCCCTCGGCCCCGGCCGACGGCGTCGAGGCCGTGACGGACACGGTGTTCGCCGCCGTCCGGGAGCTGCTGCTCACCCGGCCCACCACCGAGCACCGGTTCGTGGTGCTGGTCGACGGGCGGGTCCCGGCGCACTTCCACCGGCCGCTGGCGGGGCTGTTCCGCACGGTGGCCCTGGAGAACCCGCTGGTCACCGGCCGGGTGGTGCGCGTCGACGGCCTGGAGGGCGCGGACCCGGCGACGATCGAGCGGATCGTCGCCGAGGAGTGCGCGGACGAGGGCGCCGACAGTGAGGTCCGCCGCCGGGCCGACGGGGTCCGGCAGGTGCTGGAGCCCGTCGACGCCCCGCTCGCGGCCGGCCCGGCCGTCCCGGAGCTGCGGACCGGCGGGGTGTACTGGATCACCGGCGGCCTGGGCGGCCTCGGTCCGCACCTGGCCCGCTACTTCGGCCGCGCCGGGGCCACGGTGGTGCTCAGCGGACGGTCCGCCACCGGCTCGCTCGCCGAGCTGCGCGCCGACGGCGTCGACGCCCACCACCTCCCGGTGGACGTGGCCGACGCCGAGGAGGTCCGGGCCGCGGTCGAGACGATCCTGCGCGACCACGGCTCGCTCGACGGCGTCGTCCACGCGGCCGGCGTCCTGCGCGACCAGTACCTGGTGCGCAAGGACCTGGCCGACGTCCGCACCGTGGGCGCGCCGAAGATCCGCGGCGCGCTCAACCTCGACGCCGCCACCCGCCACCTCGATCTGGACCACTTCGTGCTCTTCTCGTCGGTCGCCGGGGTGTACGGCAACCCCGGCCAGTCCGACTACGCCGCGGCCAACGCCTTCCTGGACGCGTTCGCCGCGCACCGGCAGTCCCTGGTCGACGCCGGCGAGCGCACCGGCCGTACCGTCGCGGTCAGTTGGCCGCTGTGGGCCGACGGCGGCATGACGATGGACGCGGCCGGCCGGGAGGCGATGCGCCGCGAGCGGGGCTGGGAGCCGCTGCCCACCGAGGACGGGCTGCGCGCGCTCGGCGGGGCGCTGCGCGCCGACGCCCCGGCGCACGTCGTGGTCGGCTACGGCGCGGGCGCCACGCTCGCGGCCCGAACCGCCGTACCGGCCCGAACCGCCGTACCGGGCACACCGGTTCGGAACGCCGCACCCGCCGGCCCGGTACCCGGCGGCGACGGCGGGGACCTGACCGAGCGGACCGAGGAACTGCTGCGGCGGATCGTCGCCGAGGTCCTCCGGCACCGGCCGGAGGACCTCGACCCGGCCACCGACCTCGTCGCGTACGGCATCGACTCGCTGAGCATCATGGGCGTGACCGCCGAGCTGGAGAAGCTGTTCGGGCCGCTGTCCAAGACCATCTTCTTCGAGTACCTCAACATCGCCGACGTCGCCGCCCACTTCGTGGAGTCCCGGCGGGAGCAGTTGGAGGCCGTCCTCGGCGGGGCGGTGCCGCAGGCCGAACCCGAGCCGGAGCCCGTCGAGGTACCCGCCCGGACCCCTGCCGCCGTCAGCGCCGCCTCTGCCGTCGAGGCCCCCGAGGCCCGCGCGGAGCCGTCCGGGCCGCACCGGGACCGCGACGACCGGCACGACATCGCGATCATCGGGGTCTCCGGGCGCTACCCCGGCGCCGACACCCTCGACGAGCTGTGGGAGCTGCTGGAGAACGGCCGGCACAGCTTCACCGAGGTCCCCGCCGACCGCTGGGACCACCGCGTCGTCCACGACAGCGACCGGGCCGTGCCCGGCAAGAGCGTGATCCGGACCGGGACCTTCCTGCGCGACATCGACGCCTTCGACCCCCGGTACTTCCGGATCTCCAAGCGCGAGGCCGAGCAGATGTCCCCGGAGGTGCGGCTGTTCCTCCAGGCCGGCGTGCAGGCGCTGGAGGACGCGGGCTACTCCCGGGAGACCATCCGGCGCCGCTACCAGGGCGACGTCGGCGTGCTCGTCGGGACGATGAGCAACCACTACAACCTGTACGGCTTCCAGAACAGCCTCACCCGCGGCGCCCCGCAGAGCGGCAGCTACACCGGGACGATCCCGAACATGCTGTCCTACTTCTACGGCCTGACCGGGCCGTCGATCTTCGTGGACACCATGTGCTCGGCCTCCTCGACCTGCGTCCACCAGGCCGTGCAGATGCTGCGGGCCGGCGAGTGCCGGATGGTGGTCGCGGGCGGCATCAACCTGCTGCTGCACCCGTACAACCTGATCACCTCCTCGCAGGAGCACTTCACCACCGGCACCTCCGACGTGATCCGCAGCTTCGGCGTCGGCGTGGACGGCACCATCCTCGGCGAGGGCGTCGGCGCGGTGGTGCTCAAGCCGCTGGTCGACGCGGAGCGCGACGGCGACCACGTGTACGCCGTGATCAAGGGCACCGCCCTGTCCAACGCCGGTGTGCGCAACGGCTTCACCGTGCCGAGCCCCGGCATGCAGGCCCGCGCGATCGAGAAGGCCGTCGAGGACGCCGGGATCGACCCGAGGACGATCGGCTACGTCGAGGGCCACGGCTCGGGCACCGCCCTGGGCGACCCGATCGAGGTCCGCGCCCTCACCTCGGCGTTCCGGAAGTACACCGAGGACCGGCAGTTCTGCGCGCTCGGCTCGGTCAAGGCCACCATGGGCCACCTGCTCGCCGCCGCCGGGATGGTGGGCCTGGCGAAGGTGCTGCTCCAGCTGCGGCACGGCAAGCTGGTGCCGTCGCTGCACAGCACGGAGCTCAACCCGGACATCGACTTCGCGGACACCCCGTTCCGGGTGCAGCAGACCCTCGCCGACTGGCAGCCGGTCGTCACCACGGTCGACGGCCGGGAGGTCGTCCACCCGCGCCGGGCCGGCCTCACCTCGATCGGCGCCGGCGGCATGAACTCCCACATCATCCTGGAGGAGTACCCGCCGCGGCCGGTGCGCCAGGAGCCCTTCGGCGAGCAGCTGTTCGTGTTCTCCGCCATGAACGAGGACGCCCTCGGACGCCACCTGGCCGTCTTCCGCGACCACCTCGCCGGGGCCCGCGAGGCCGACCTCCCCGACATCGCCTTCACCCTGCGGGTCGGCAGGAACGAACTGCCGCACCGCTGGGCCTTCGTGGCCGCCGACAGGGCGGCCGCCCTGGCCGCCCTGGACGGCTGGGCGGCGGGCCGCCGGGACCTGCCGGAGCACGAGATCGCCCGGACCTGGCTCGCGGGCCGCAGCGTCGACTGGGACCGGCTGCCCGCGGCCCGGCGGGTCCCGCTGCCCCCGTACCCCTTCGACCGGGTGCGCTGCTGGGTCGAGGTGGACGAGGACGCGCCGACCGTGCTCGCCCCGCTGGCCCACCGCGAGCGGCTGCACCCCTTCCTGGGGCGCAACGAGTCCGACGTCCACGGCCTGCGCTACACCGCGGACCTGCGGCTCGACGACCTCCAGGACTACACCTACCGCCAGGACGGGCTCCCCGTGGTGGTGTCCACCTTCGCCGTGGACCTCGCGCTCGCCACCGCCAAGGTCAGCGGGTACGCGGCCGAGCCGGCCGTGCACGACCTGCGGGTGCTGCGGCCGGTCGACTGGTCGGCCACCGACCGCCTCGTCACGGAGTTCGCCGACGGCCACGGCCTGGTGCGGGCCGGGGACGGGCCGCCGGCCGTCGAGTTCACCGTCCGGGCGGCCGACGCGCCCACCGGCCGGATCGACCTCACCGGCCTGCGGCAGGTGCTGGACCGGGCGGGCCTCCTGGCCGAACTGGCCGAGGGCGGCGTCGTCCCCCGGGCCGCCTCCTGCGCCGTCGACGCGGTGTCCGCCGCCCCGGACGGCAGCACCGTCCTGCACCTGTCCCGCCCCGGCGTCCAGCAGGACCACGTCCGGCGGAACGTGACCGTCGAACCGTCCGTCCTCGCGGCGATCGCCCTGGGCGTGCAGTGGACGGCCCGCCGGGCCGGGCACCCGGACTGGCAGCGGGTCGCGCCGCACCGGATCGACCGGGTCACCGTCCGGTCCGGCGGGCCGGTCGCCCACGTCCTCCTCGGCGCCGACCGGATCCTCCTGGCCGACGCTTCGGGCGAGGTCCTCGGCGCGCTGGAGGGCGTGCTGTGCGGCACCGGGGGGACGCCACCGGCGGCCCGGCGGGCCCCCCGGCCCGCCGTACTCCGCCCCGAGCCGGGTACTCCCGCGCCGGCGGAGGGCACGTCCGGACCTTCGGGTGCGGACGGGGTCGTGGAGGTGCTGCGCGAGATCGCGGCGGGGCTGCTGAAGTTCGAGCCGGAGGAGCTCGACCCCCGGACCGGCATGGACGAGTTCGGCTTCGACTCGATCTCGCTGGTGTACTTCGCCAAGCAGATCGAGGAGCGCTTCGGCGCCAAGGTCAGCCCGGCCGTGTTCTTCGACCTCAGCACCCTGGAGGCGCTGGGCGCCCACCTGGTCGCGGAGCACGGGGCCTCGGCCGCGCCGCGCCGCCCGGCGGCCCGCCCCGCGACCGTCCCGGCCGCCGTCCCCGCGACCGCCGCCGTGACAGCCTCCGCGACGGCCCCCGCCACCGGGCGCCGGCCCCTCCCGGACCGGCCCGGGAGGGCCCCGGACACGCCGATCGCCGTGATCGGCGCGGCCGGACGCTTCCCCGGCGCCCGCGACCTCGGCGAGTTCTGGGCGAACCTGCTGGCCGGGCGGGACTCCGTCACCGCCTTCCCGCTGGACCGCTACGACGAGGAGCAGCGCCGGGCCATCACCGCCCTGGACTTCCCCCGGCGGATGGGCGCCCTCGACGAGGTCGACGCCTTCGACGCGGCGTTCTTCCGGATCCTGCCGCGCGAGGCCGAACTGATGGACCCGCAGCACCGGCTGGTGCTGGAGACGGTGTGGCAGGCACTGGAGGACAGCGCCCACCGCCCGAGCGAACTCCCCTCCAACACCGGGGTGTTCATCGGCGTCACCAACAACGACTACGCGACCCTGCTCAGCACCCGAGGGGTGCGGCCGGACGCCTTCACCGCGACCGGCACCAACCACTCGATCCTGGCCAACCGCATCTCCTACCTGCTCGACGTGCGCGGCCCGAGCGAGCCCATCGACACCGCCTGCTCCAGCTCGCTGGTGGCGGTGCACCGCGCCATGGAGGCCATCCGGTCCGGCGCCTGCGACCTGGCGATCGCGGGCGGGGTGAACGTCCTGCTCGACGCCGGCACCTTCGTCAGCGCCCACCGCGCGGGGATGCTCAGCCCGGACGGCCTGTGCCGCACCTTCGACGCCGACGCGAACGGCTACGTGCGCGGCGAGGGCGTCGGGGCCGTCGTCCTCAAGCCGCTGGCGGCGGCCGAGCGGGACGGCGACGCGATCCTCGGCGTGCTCCGGGGCAGCGCCTACAACCACGGCGGACGGGCCAACTCGCTCACCGCGCCGAACGCCGACGCCCAGGCCGAGCTGGTCACCGCGGCCGTCGGCGACCTCGACCCGGACACCATCGGCTACATCGAGACCCACGGCACCGGCACGGCCCTCGGCGACCCGGTCGAGGTCCGCGCGCTGCGCACGGCCTTCCGCCGACTCGGCCGCAGCGACGACGGCGCGTGCGGCCTGGGCTCGGTCAAGACCAACATCGGGCACCTGGAGTCCGCCGCCGGCATCGCCGGGCTGCTGAAGGTGCTGCTCTCGCTCCGGCACGGGGTGCTGCCCGCGAACCGGCACCTGCGGCGGGTCAACCCGTTCGTCGAACTCGACGACGGGCCCTTCCACCTGGTCCGGGAGAACGAGCCCTGGCCGCGTCCGCGCGACCGCGACGGCCGGGACGGGCCGAGGCGCGCCGGGGTGAGCAGCTTCGGCTTCGGCGGCGTCAACGCCCATGTCGTGGTCGAGGAGTACGTCCCGGTCCGGGCGGACCGGGCGGAGCCCGCCGGGGACGTCCTGGTGCCGCTCTCGGCGCGCACCCCGGGGCAGTTGACCGACCGGGCCCGGGACCTGCTGGCCTTCCTGGAGCGGTCGGAGGGGGTGTCCCTGCGCTCGGTCGCCTGGACCCTCCTGGCCGGCCGGGAGGAGATGGCCGAGCGGATCGCCTGGACGGTGTCCAGCGTGGCCCAACTCGCCGACCGTCTGCGGGCGTTCGTCGCCACCGGCGACCGGGGCGAGGCCGCCGGTCCGGCGGCGCGCTGGCTCGCGGGCGAGGCCCTCGACCGGTCGGCCTGGACCGGCGGAGCGACGCCCGGCCGGGTGCACCTGCCCGGGTACCCCTTCGCCCGGGACCGCTTCTGGCACCCGGAGGCCGAGCCCGCCCCGGCGCCCGCCCAGGCGCCCGTCGCGGCACCGGACACCGAAGCGGCCGCCGCCCCGGAGGCCGTCACGGTCCTGTCCGTCCCGGCCTGGGCTCCGGCCCCCGCCGCACCGGGCCGCCGCCACGACCGCCGCGCGGTCGTGCTGTGCGGGGTCGACGGCGACGTCCCCGGGGCGATCCGGCTGGAGACCGCCAAACAGCGGCCGGAGAGCCGGCTCCGCGACCTGTCCTGGCAGCTGCTGGAGACCGTCCGGGGCCTGGCGGCCGAGGAGGGCACGGTGCTGGTCCAGGTGGTCACGGACACGGCGGCCCTGGCCGGCCTGCTGCGCTCGGTGGCCAAGGAGGACCCCGGGGTCCTCGGCCAGGTGATCGTCCTGGACGGCGCCGCGGGCGTCGACCCGGCCACCGCGGTCACGGAGAACGCCGACGGCGCGGACGACCTCGTCCGCTACCGCCACGGCGTCCGGCAGACCCTCGGCTGGACCCCCGTCGCTCCCCCGGCCACCGGCTCCGCCCCGCCGTGGCGGGACGGCGGCGTCTACCTCGTCACCGGCGGCGCCGGCGGCATCGGCGCCGCGACGGCCCGCCGGATCGCCGCCGACGTCCGACAGCCCACCCTCGTCCTCGCGGGCCGGTCGCCGGCCGACGAGCGGGTGGAGGCGCTGCTGGCCGACCTGCGGCAGGCCGGCGCGGTCGCGCGCTACGTGCGGGCCGACCTCTCGCGCTGGGAGGAGGTCCGCCACCTCGTCGCCGAGGCGGGCGAGGTCACCGGGGTGGTGCACGCCGCCGGAGTGGTCCGCGACGCCCTGCTCGCGGAGAAGACCGCGGCGCAGTGGGAGGAGGTGCTCGGCGCCAAGGCGGACGGCCTCGTCCACCTCGACCGGGCCACCGCGCACTGCCCGCTGGAGTTCGTCCTGGCCTACTCCTCCGGCGCCGCCGTCACCGGCAACCCCGGGCAGAGCGACTACGCGGCCGCCAACGCCTTCCTCGACGAGTTCGCCGCCTCCCGGAACGCGGCGGTCACCCGGGGGGAACGGCGGGGCCGGACGCTCTCGGTGGCCTGGCCGCTGTGGCAGGACGGCGGCATGACCGTCGACGACCGCACCCTGGCCTACCTGCGGGAGGACCGGGGGCTGGTACCGATGCCGACGCCGACGGGCCTCGCCGCCCTGGTCGACGCCTGGCACACCGGGGCGGACCGGGTGTGGGTGCACCACGGCTCGCCCGCCCCGGCCGCTGCTCCTGCCGCTGCCGCTCAGCCCGCGCCCGCACCGTCCGGGGGCCGCACCGCGGACCGCGCCGTGCTGGACCACCTGCGGGAGGTCTTCGCGGAGGTCAGCAAGCTGCCCCCGCAGGCGGTGGACCCGGACCGGCCGTTCGTCGACATCGGTCTCGACTCGGTGATGGTGATCCAGCTCAACCGTGCGCTGGCCCCGTTCTACCCCGAGGCCTCCTCGACCCTGTTCTACGAGCAGCCGACCCTGCGGGCGGTGGCCGCCCGGCTCGGCGGCGCGCACCGCCCGGAGTCCGTACCGCAACCCGTACCGGAGCGGGCGACCGGGCCCGCCCCGGCGGCCCCCTCGGGACGGACCGTCCCCGCCGGGGAACCCGCCGTCGGACGTGCCGCCGGGCACGCCGCCGGCCCCGACGAGCCGATCGCCGTCATCGGGCTGAGCGGCCGCTACCCGGGCGCCGCCGACCTGGGCGAGTTCTGGGAGAACCTCAGGGCCGGCCGCGACAGCGTCCGCGAGATCGACCGGTGGCCGCTGGACGGCTTCTTCGAACCGGACCGCACCACCGCCGCGACCACCGGGCGCAGCTACAGCAAGTGGGGCGGGTTCCTGGACGGCTTCGCCGACTTCGACCCGAGGTTCTTCGGCATCGCCCCGCGCGACGCCTACGCGATGGACCCGCAGGAGCGGCTGTTCGTCCAGGCCGCCTGGGAGGTGCTGGAGGACGCCGGGTACACCCGCGCCCGCCTCGCCGAGCAGCACGACCACCGGGTCGGGGTGTTCGCCGGCGTCACCAAGGTCGGGCACGCCCGGCACCCTGCGGGCCGGCTGCCCTCGGGCGAACTCGTCGTCCCCGGGCTGTCGTTCGCCTCGCTGAGCGCCCGGGTCTCCTACCTGCTCGACCTGCGCGGGCCGAGCCTGACCGTGGACACCATGTGCTCGGCCTCGCTGACCGCGATCCACGAGGCCTGCGAGCAACTCCGCAGCGGCGCCTGCGAGGTCGCCCTGGCCGGCGGCGCGAACGTCTACACCCACCCGCTGGACTACGTCGAGCTGTGCCGCTCCGGCATGCTCTCGCCCGACCGGTACTGCCGCAGCTTCGGCGCCGGCGGCCACGGGTTCGTCCCGGGCGAGGGCGTCGGCTGCGTGCTGCTCAAGCCGCTGTCCCGGGCCCTGGCCGACGGGGACCGGGTGCTGGGCCTGATCCGCGCCACCGGCGTCAACCACGGCGGGCGCAGCACCGGTTACACCGTGCCGAGCCCGACCGCCCAGGCCGCGCTGATCCGTCAGGTGCTCGACCGGGCCGGCGTCTCGGCGCGGCAGGTCGGGTACGTCGAGGCGCACGGCACCGGCACCGAGCTGGGCGACCCGATCGAGGTCGCCGGCCTGGCCGCGGCGTTCCGGCAGGACACCGAGGACCGCCAGTACTGCGCGCTCGGTTCGGTGAAGTCCGGCATCGGGCACCTGGAGGCCGCCGCCGGCGTGGCGGGCCTCACCAAGGTGCTGCTGCAGCTCGGGCACCGGGAACTGGTCCCCACCCTGAACGCCGAACAGCCCAACCCGAACATCGACTTCGGGTCGTCCCCCTTCCGGCTCCAGCGCGAAGCGGCGCCCTGGCACAGCGAGGGCCCGCGGATCGCGGCGGTGTCCTCCTTCGGTGCCGGCGGCTCCAACGCGCACGTGATCGTCGAGGAGTACCCCGTGCAACCCGCAGACGGCACCGAGGACGGCGCCGAACACGTCGTCGTCCTCTCCGCCCGGACCCCCGACCGACTCGCCGCCTCCGTCGACCGGTTGGCCGCGTTCCTCGACCGGGCCCCGGACACCCCGCTGGCCGACCTCGCGTACACCCTCCAGGTGGGACGGGAGGCGATGGCCGAGCGGTACGCGGTCGTGGTCTCCTCCACCGGGGAGCTGCGGGACGCGCTGCGCGAGGGCCGGGGGCTCCGGGGCAGCGCGGGGACGGCGCCCGACGGGCTGCTCGCGGAACTCACCGCGGACGGCGAGCTCCAGGAGCTGCTCGTCCGGCGGTGGAGCGCCGCCGGGGAGCTGTCCAAGGTCGCGGCCCTGTGGGCGTCCGGCGTCGCGATCGACTGGCGCGGCACGCACCGGGAGGCGCGGCGGACCATCGCCCTGCCCACCTATCCGTTCGCCGCGGAACGGTTCTGGATCGGCGACCTGGCCCGGTCCGGGGATGTTCCCCCCGCAGCACCCGTTCCCCCCGCGGCCGCCGAACCGGTCGACCTGGACGACCTGGCCGGTCTTGACGAACCGGCCGAACCGGCGGACGACCTGGCCGACCTGGACGGGCTGGTGCCCGCGCTGGTGCGGGAGAAGGTCGCCGCCGCCCTCGCGATGGACACCGGCGAGGTCCTCGACGGGTCGGCGTTCGCCGATCTGGGCCTGGACTCCATCCTCGCCGTCCGGCTGGTCCACGAGCTCAACACCGCGCTCTCGCTGGACCTTTCGACCACCGTGGTCTTCGACCACAGCACGGTCGACCGGCTGGCCGCGCACCTGCTCGCCGAGCACCGGGACGCCATGGTGCCCGCCCGGACCGACGGCGGGGCCCGGCCCTCGGCCACGCTCGACGCCACACCGGGCGCCGCGCCTGACGCCGCACCGAACGCCGGAGCCGCCCCCGGCCCGGTGGACCGCGGCCCGATCGCGGTCGTCGGCATGAGCGGCCGGTTCGCGGGCACCGGCTCGCTGGACGAGCTGTGGACGCGGCTGGAGAACGGGGACGACCTGGTCACCGACGCCACCCGCTTCCGCCTCGACGGCCTGAGCGCGTGCACCCGGGGCGGGTTCCTCGACCGGATCGACGAGTTCGACGCGCTGTTCTTCAACATCTCCGGCACCGAGGCCGCCGCGATGGACCCCCAGCAGCGGCTGCTGCTGGAGGAGTCGTGGAAGGCCCTGGAGGACGCCGGGTACGCCGGCCGGATGGACCGGCGGCCGTGCGGCGTGTACGTCGGCGCCTGGGCCGGGGACTACCTGGAGCTGCTCGACGGGGACGCGCCGGCGCAGGCCCTGTGGGGCAACATGGCCTCGGTGATCCCGAGCCGGGTCAGTTACGCCCTGGACCTCAAGGGCCCGGCGATCGCCGTCGACACCTCCTGCTCCAGTTCGCTGGTGGCGCTCGACCTGGCGTGCAAGGACCTCTGGTCCGGCGAGACCTCGATGGCCCTGGCCGGCGGGGTGTTCGTCCAGTCCACGCCGCGGCTGTACGGGCTCGCGGGCCGCGCGGGGATGCTCTCCCCGAGCGGGCGCTGCCACAGTTTCGACCACCGGGCGGACGGGTTCGTCCCCGGTGAGGGCGTCGGGGTGGTGGTGCTCAAGCGGCTCGCCGACGCGCTGGCGGACGGGGACCACGTCCACGGCGTGATCACCGCCGTCGGGGTCAACCAGGACGGCGCCACCAACGGCATCACCGCCCCGAGTTCGGTCTCCCAGGAGAGCCTGATCAGCGGGCTGTACGAGCGGGCCGGCGTCGACGTGGAGCGGATCGGCCTGGTCGAGGCGCACGGCACCGGCACGCCGCTGGGCGACCCGATCGAGTTCCGGGCCCTGGACCGGGTCTTCCGCGCCCGGACCGACCGCGCCGAGTACTGCGCGCTGGGCTCGGTGAAGACCACGATCGGGCACGCCCAGTTCGCCGCCGGCATCGCGGGCGTGCTGAAGGTCCTGCTGGCGCTCAGGCACCGGCGGATCCCCGCCGCGCTGAACTTCGAGACCGCCAACGAGGCGGTCCCGCTGGCCGGCAGCCCGTTCTACGTCAACACCCGGACCCGTGACTGGGCGGCCCCCGCCGCCGGCCCGCGCTGCGGCGTGGTGAGCTCCTTCGGGGCCAGCGGCACCAACGCCCACGTCGTCATCGAGGAGGCGCCGTCGGCCGAGCGGCCCCCGGCGCCGAGGGCGGACCACCCCGTGGTCCTGTCCGCCCGGACGGAGCAGCAGCTCGCCGAGCAGCGGCGCCGGCTCGCGGCGCACCTGCGCGCCCACCCCTCGGTGGAGCTGCGCGACCTCGCCCACACGCTGTGGGTCGGCCGGAAGCGGTTCGAGCACCGCTTCGAGTGCCTGGTGGGCGACACCGCCGAACTGGTCGCGGTGCTCGACGGCATCGCGCCCGCCCGTCCGGTCGGGGACGCGCCGGCCCCGGCCGGGGGACGCCTCGTCCCGCTGCCGACCTACCCGTTCGCCCCGGACCGGCACGGGCCGGCGGCGGGCCGCGACCGCGACCACGACCGCGACCACGACCGCGTCACGCTGTCCCGTACGGACGGGCTGCTGCGGGACCACGTCGTGCAGGGCCGGCACATCCTGCCCGCCGTCGCCCATCTGGAACTGGCCCGTCGGGCCCTGGGCGGCACCCGCGTCCGGATGACCAACGTGACGTGGGTCCGGCCGCTGGAGGTCGGGCCGGAACCCGTCGAGGTGCTGGTCGACCTGCGCACCGACGCCCGCGGCGGCCGGCGGTTCACGCTGTCGACCGGCGGGACGGTCCGCAGCGAGGGCACCCTGGCCCCCTCCGACGCCCCGCGCCCGGCCCGGGTGGACCTCGCCGCGCTGCGCGCGCGGTGCCCGGAGACGGTGCCCGGCGAACGGATCCACCAGGCCCTGCGGTCGATGGGCATCGAGCACGGCCCGAGCCTGCGGGCCGTCCGGCAGGCGCACGTGGGCCCCGACACGGTGCTCGCCGACCTGGTCCTGCCCGACGCGGCCGAGCCGGGCGCGCTCACCCCGGCCCTGCTGGACTCGGCGATCCAGGCCACCGTCGCGGCGCACCTGACCGAACTGCGGGACACCGCCGTGCCGTTCGCGCTGGAGCGGCTCGAGCTGTTCGCCCCCTGCACCCCGGCCATGACGGCCGTGGTGCGGGGCCTGGCGGCCGGGCCGCTCGGCCGGCTCGACATCGATCTGGTGGACGAGGACGGCGAGGTCCGGGTACGGCTGGTCGGCTACAGCTCCCGCCGGACCGGGAGCCGCACCGAACCCCGCCCGGAGGCCCCTACCGGAACGGCCGGCGCGGACCGGCCCGAGCCCGCCGTCGAAGGCGCCATCGAGGCCGCCGTCGAAACCGCCGTCGAACCGGCCCTCTACGCCCCGGTCTGGGACCCGATCCCCGCGGACGGCCCCCCGGTGCCCTCCGGCGCCGACCGCGTCCTGGTCGTCGGCGGCCCGGCCCCGCTCGACGGCGCGCTCCACTGGCCGCTGCCGGCCTCGGCGAGCGTCGAGGAGGCCACCGCAGCGCTGCGCGGACTCGGACCGGTCGACCACCTGGTGTGGGCCGCCCCCGAGGCCGACCTCGCGCCCACCGACGCCGCCGGCTACACCGCCGCGCAGGAGGACGGGGTGGTCGCCGCGTTCCGCCTGGTGAAGGCGCTGGTCGCGGCGGGCTACGACGCCAGGCCGCTCGGGATCACCCTGGTGACGACCCGTGCGCTCGCCACCCACGCGGACGACGAGGTCCAGCCCGCGCACGCCGGGCTGCACGGCCTGTTCGGCTCGCTGGGCCGGGAGTACGGCAACTGGACCGTCCGCCGCGTCGACCTGGACGGCTCCGGCTGGCCCGCGGACCTCACCGCCCTGCCCGCCCAGTCCCCCGACGACGCCTGGGTCCGGCGGACCGGCCAGTGGCTGGCTCGCCGCTGGGCCCCGTGCGAGGCCCCGGAGCGGCCGGTGTACCGGGAGGGCGGCGTGTACGTCGTCATCGGCGGCGCCGGCGGGCTGGGCTCCGCGTGGACCCGGCACGTCGTACGGAACCACGGCGCCCACGTCACCTGGATCGGCCGCCGGGCGCACGACGCCACCGTGGCGGACCGGATCCGCTCCGCCGGAGGCCCGGAGCACGTCCGCTACCTCCAGGCCGACGCCGGCGACCCGGCCGCGCTGCGCCGGGCCCTGGCCGAGGTCAGGCGCCGCCACCCGCGGGTGCACGGCGTCGTCCAGGCGGCGCTGGTGCTGCGGGACAGCACCGTCGCGCGGATGGACGAGGCCGACCTGCGCGCCGCGCTGGCCGCCAAGGTCGACGTGACGACCGCCATGGCCGAGGCCTTCGACGGCGAACCGCTCGACTTCGCGGTCCTGCTGTCCTCCATGCAGTCCTTCACGACCGCCGCCGGCCAGGGCAACTACGCGGCCGGCTGCACCTTCAGCGACGCCTACGCGCACGCCCTCGGGCAGCACTGGGACGCCCCGGTCCGGGTCATGAACTGGGGCTGGTGGGGCGGACTCGGGAGCGTCACCTCCGAGTTCTACCGGGAGCGGATGACCCGGGTCGGGCTGGTGTCGATCGAACCGCCGGAGGGGCTCGCCGCCCTGGCCGCCCTGCTCGGCGGCCCGCAGCGGCAGCTCGCCTACGTCCGCACCGACCGGCGCAACACCCTGCCCAACTTCGACCGCGCCACCCGGGTCTCCGCGCACGGCCCGGCCGTCCTGCCGCGCCCCGGCACGCTGCCGGCCGGCGTCGACGAGACGGACGCCGCCCTGGACGAGGTCGTCCGGTGGCGGCGGGCCGAGCGGGACCCGTGGCTCGCCAAGGTCCTCGCCGCCCAGCTGGCCGACGTCGACCGCGCGGCGGTCCTGCCGCAGTACGCCCAGTGGTGGGAGCACGCCCAGCGGCTCCTGGTGCCGGCGGAGCCCGCGGACCAGGTGCTGGCCCGGTGGGAGCGGCAGTGCGCCCGGTGGTCCGCGGACCCCGACCGGGCGGCGGAGCTGCGCCTGGCCGCGGCCATGCTCGGGGCCCTGCCCGGGATCCTGACCGGCCGCGTCCGGCCCACCGACGTGATGTTCCCGCGCGGCTCCATGGAGCTGGTGGAGGGCTGCTACCGCGACAACCGCGCCGCCGACCTGTTCAACCGCGCCATGGCCGCCACCGCCGCCGGCCTGGTCGCCGACCGGCTGCGCCGCGACCCGGGCGCCCGGCTGCGGATCCTGGAGGTCGGCGCGGGCACCGGCGGCACCAGCGTGGGGATGTTCGCCGCCCTCCAGCCGTACCGGGACAGCATCGAGCGCTACGTCTACACGGACGTCTCCAAGGCCTTCCTGAACCACGCCCGGGCCTCGTACGGGCCGGAGGTCCCGTACCTGGACTGCCGACTGCTCGACATCGAACGGCCGCTGGCCGGGCAGGAGGTCGCCGAGGGCGCCTTCGACCTGGTCATCGCCGCGAACGTGCTGCACGCGACCAAGGACACCCGCAACACCCTGCGCAATGCCAAGGCCGCGCTGCGGCCCGGCGGTTGGCTGCTGCTGAACGAGCTCTCGGCGTTCGACCTGTTCAGCCACGTGACCTTCGGCCTGCTGGAGGGCTGGTGGCTGTTCGACGACCGGTCGCTGCGGATCCCCGGCTCGCCGGCGCTGTCGCCCGGGAACTGGCGGGACGTGCTGGCCGGTGAGGGCTTCCGCACCGTCGTGTTCCCGGTGTCCCGGGCGCTCCCGCTGGGGCAGCAGGTGATCGCGGCGGAGAGCGACGGGGTGGCCCGGCAGCGGGTGCCGGCGGCACCGGCGGCACCGGCGGGAGGCGGACGGGAGACGTCCGCGGCGCCCGACCGGCGCTCGCCGGCCCGGGCCGTCGACACCCCGCCGACCCGGCCGCAGGCGCCCTCCGTCGACCCCCGACCGCAGGCGCCCGCCGTCGACCCCCGGCCCGCCCGGCCCGTCGACAGCCGGCCCGTCGACCCCCGGCCCGCCCGGCCGGTGGACACCCTGCCCGCCCGGCCGCCGGCCGATCCGGCGGCGCTGGTCCTGGCCAAGGCGGCGACCGTGCTCGGCATCCCGGCCGAGCGGATCGACTCCTCGGCCCCGCTCACCGACTACGGCCTGGACTCGATCCTGGTCCTCCAGCTCACCAACGCCCTGCGCGAGGACTTCGGCGAGGACGTCTCCCCCACCCTGCTGTTCGAGGCCGAGAGCGTCGACGCCCTCTGCGCCCGCCTCGCCGGCACCCCCGACACCACCGGCGCCCCCGACAGCACCGGCACCACCGGTGAACCCGGCCGGCGCTGGGCGCTGTCCCGCGGCCAACTGACCATGTACCGGGACCAGGTGCGCTGCCCGGACTCCGTCGCCTACCACCTCCCGCTCCTGTTCGAGGTCCACGGCGACCCGGACGAGGCCGCGCTGGAACGCGCGGTCCGGGAGCAGGCCCGGATCCACCCGCTGCTGGGCGCGGTGGTCGCCGAGCGGGACGGCGTCCCGTACCTGGACGTCGATCCGGCCCGGGGCCCCTCCTTCGAACGGGTCGACCTCACGCCCACCACGCGGGACGGCCGGCTGGCCGCGCTGCGCGAACTGGTCGGCGCGCCCTTCGACCTGGCCGCCGGTCCGCTGGTCCGGGCGCACCTGGCCGCCCTGCCCGACGGCCGCCGGCTGCTGCTGGTCACCGCGCACCACATCCTGCTGGACGGGACCTCGACGGCCCTGCTGGTCCGCACCCTCAAGGACGCCTACCGGGGCCGGGGACGGCTGCGGAGCGCCGAGTTCGGCGACTACACCGCCTGGGAGGAGGAGCTGCTGGCCGGCCCGCGCGGGCAGCGGCACCGGGACCACTGGCTGGCCGAACTGGCCGGCGCGGACGGGCGGTTGGACCTGCCGTACGACCGCCCGCCGGTCCCGGGGCGGCTGCCGCGCGCGGACGTGGTCGTGACCCGGCTGCCGCGGGAGCTGGCCGACGCGGTCGCCACGACGGCCAGGAGCCACCGGGTCAGCGCCTCGACCGTGCTGCTCGCCGGCTACACCCGCTTCCTCCACCGGGTGACCGGCCAGGACGACCTGATCGCGGGGGTCACCACGGCCGCCCGCTACGAGGAGCGGTTCCAGGACGTCGTCGGCCAGTTCGCGAACTGCCTGCCGATCCGGTCCACCGCCACGGAGGACGTCGCCGGGCTGCTTCGCTCCCTCCACCGCCGGGTGCTGGCCGGGATCGAGCACGGCGCCTACCCGCTGGCCGAGATCGTCCGGGCCCGGGGCGACGGGGACGGACCGCTGGTGCGGACCAACTTCCTGTTCCAGAACTTCGACGGCGCGGAGCTGCTGACCAACGGGGCGCCCACCGCTCCCGGCGACCTGGACCTCCGGGCCTTCGACGACCTGCCCTACCCGGGGGAGTATCCCCTCGCCCTGGAGGTCTACCGGGACGAGGACGGCTACAAGGCCTTCCTGAAGTACGACACCCGACTGTTCGAGGAGGCCACCGCCCGGTGGCTGGCGGACGACTGGCTGGCGGCCCTCCGGGAGGTCGTGGCCGGCCGGTAGCGGGGCCGGTGTCCCCGCCGCCGGGCGGGGACACCGGAGGGCCGGGCCCGCGGCACACGCCGCGGGCCCGGCCCTCCTTCTGTCAGCCGGTCAGACGGTCCGGTGGTCAGACCAGGGTCGCGAGCACCGACGGGTCGTACGGGACCGCCCCGGCCAGCCCGCCGCCGAGCGCCCGCTCCGCCCAGTCGGGGTTGGCCAGCAGCGGCCGGCCGACCGCGACCAGGTCGAACTCGTCGCGTTCCAGCCGCTCGACCAGCTCCTCGATGCCGGTGAGCCCGGCCGGCCGGGTGAAGCCGTCGGTGAACACGCCCTCGCCGTACTGGCGGTCCAGGCCGACCGAACCGACCGTCACGGCGGCCTTGCCGGTGAGCTTGCGCGCCCAGCCCGCCAGGTTGAGGTCGCTGCCCTCGAACTCGGGCAGCCAGTAGCGGCGGGTGGACGCGTGGAAGGCGTCGACCCCCGCCTCGGCCAGCGGGGTCAGCAGCTGCTCCAGCTCCTCCGGGCTCTCCGCGATCCGGGCGTCGTAGCGGCCGACCTTCCACTGGGAGAGCCGGAAGAGGACCGGGAACCCCGGGCTCACCGCCGCCCGGACGGCCTGCACCACCTCGGCCGCGAAGCGGGCCCGGGAGGCCGGGTCGCCGCCGTAGCGGTCGGTGCGGCGGTTGGTGCCGTGCCACAGGAAGTCGTCGATCAGGTAGCCGTGCGCGCCGTGCAGTTCGACCCCGTCGAACCCGAGCCGCTCGGCGTCCGCGGCGCCGCGCGCGAAGGCGGCCACCGCGTCGTCGATGTCCTGCTGGCTCATGGCCCGCCCGGCCGGGCCGCCGTCCAGGCCGATCCCGGAGGGCCCCTCGGCGGGCGGTTCGGTGCCCGGGCGCTGCACCCCGGTGTGCCACAGCTGGGGGACGATCCGGCCGCCGGCCGCGTGGACCAGCGACACCACCCGGGACCAGCCCGCCAGCGCCTCCTCGCCGTGGAAGTGGGGGACCCCGTCGTAGGCCGCGGCGGCGGGGCGGCCGATGTAGGTGCCCTCCGTGACGATCAGCCCCACCCGGTGGGCCGCACGGCGGGCGTAGTACTCCGCGACGTCCGGGCCCGGCACCCCTCCGGGGGACTTCATCCTGGTCATCGGCGCCATCACGATCCGGTTCGGGACCGTCAGGTCGCCCACGGTGAACGGCTCTCCCAAGCCCGCCATTGTTCCTCCCGAGTTCGTCTGAATTCCGGGCCGGACGCCCCGGGCGATATCCCGCCGCGCCGCGGCGGTGTTTCCGTCCGTCTCATACCGGAGGTCCGTGCGTCGGCAATTCGACGATTATCGGGGCTATCGTTCCCGGCGTCCAGCGGCATCGGCCCGCCCGGCGGCCGACCGCCTTTCTGCACCGCGCCAGGCGATGCACTGCATCGACACAATCTTCTTGACCTTGCCGAAGCGGGTCGCGGATAGTGGTCCGCGGTGGTTCCGCGCCGCCCTTCCGCACCGGCACCGGGCCGTACCCGCCCGTACGCCGAAAAGCGTCTCTTCTGCCGAAAGGCGTCGCGGACAGGTTTTCCGACCAGGGAGAGGCGGCGGAACCGGAATGGAACGGGAATTGGCGGGAAAGCGGGCGGTGGTGACCGGCGGAAGCCGCGGCATCGGCGCCGGCATCGCACGGAAGCTGCTGGAGAGCGGCGCCACCGTCGTCACCACCGCGCGCAAACCGACCGGGGACACCCCGGCCGAATCCGCCTTCGTCCCGTCCGACCTCAGCACGGCGGCCGGTGTCCGGGAATTCGCCGACACCGCGCTGGAAATCCTCGGCGGCGTGGACATCGTGGTCAACAACGCCGGCGGCTGTCGGACCTTCCAGAGCGCGCTGGACATCGAGAAGGACTGGCAGTACACCGTCGACATCAATTTCCTCTCCGCCGTCCGGCTCAATTCCGCACTCGTCCCCGCGATGCGTTCGGGAGGCGGCGGCGTCATCGTCCACATGTCCTCGATCGCCACCGTCTCGTCCTATCCGGTGATCCTGCACTACGCCGCCGCGAAAGCCGCCCTGGAGGTCTACCACAAAGGGCTGGCGACCGAACTGGCGCCGGACGGCATCCGGGTCGTCGCGCTTTCCCCCGGGAACGTCATGACGCCGGGCGCGGACGAGGCCCGGGACGGGATCGCCGACTACCTCGGGCTCGGGACGGACACGGCGGACTGGGCCGAGGGGATCCCGCTCGGCCGGATCGGGCGCACCGAGGACATCGCCGAGGCGGTCGGGTTCCTGGTGTCCCCGCGCGCCTCCTGGATCACCGGCAGCAACCTCGTCATCGACGGCGGGCGGATCGCGGCACTGTGACCGCCCCCGGGACCGGAAGGACTGACAACATGACCGCGACGGACGACGGGCCCCGCGCCTATCCGTTCGGCCCGACGCACCGGCTCGACATCGACCCGGAGCTGGCCGCGGTCTGCGGCGAGCAGCCCGTGCTGAGGGTCCGTCTGCCGTTCGGCGGGGACGCCTGGCTGGTCAGCCGCTACGCCGACGTCCGCGCCGTGCTGGCCGACCCCCGGTTCAGCCGCGCCGAGGCGGTCGGCGACCACGTGCCCCGCACGGTCTCGGCCGGCCTCCCCCGCACCTCGATGCTGAGCATGGACCCGCCCGAGCACACCCGGCTCCGGCGCCGGGTGGCCAACCCGTTCACCCTCCGCCGGGTCGAGGCACTGCGGCCGCGCGCCCAGGAGATCGTGGACGAGCTGCTGGACGCGATGATCGCGTCGGGCTCGCCGGCCGACCTGACCAAGGCCCTGACCTGGCCGCTGCCGGTCACCATGATCTGCGAACTGCTCGGGGTGCCGCTCGCCGACCGCGACCGGTTCAACTCCTGGGTCGACGGCCTGCTGACGCTCTCCGACCCCGAGCTGTCCGCCCGCGACCGCGGGCACCTGAACGACTACCTGGCGGGCCTGGTCGCCGAACGCCGGGTCCACCCCACCGCCGACCTGCTCGGCGAACTGGCCTCCGTCGAGGGCGAGGAGAACGCGCTCACCGAGGAGGAACTGGTCGGCCTCGGGGTCAGCCTGCTCTCCGCCGGCCAGGAGGCCACCGCCAACCAGATCGGCAACTTCGTCTACACCCTGCTGACCCGCCCCGAGCTGTGGCGGGAGCTGGTCGCCGATCCCGGCCTGATCCCCGGCGCGGTGGAGGAGCTCTCCCGGGTCGTCCCGATCAGCGCCACCGCCGGGTTCACCCGGATCGCCGTCGAGGACCTGGAGCTCAGCGGGCAGAAGATCCGCGCCGGCGACGCCGTGGTCGCCGAACTCGGGCTGGCCAACCGGGACCCGGAGGTCTTCGAGCAGCCCGACCGCATCGACTTCCACCGCAGCGCGTCCCCGCACGTCACCTTCGGGCACGGCGTGCACCACTGCCTCGGCGCGCAGCTCGCCCGGATGGAACTGCGCACCGTGCTCGGCTCCCTGGTCCGCCGTCTGCCGGGGCTGCACCTCGCCGTCCCGCCCGAGCGGATCAGCTGGCGCACCGAACGCCTCATCCGCGGGGCCGACGCCCTGCCGGTCGCCTGGTGAGCTCCGCCACGGCCGGGGCCGGCCACCGTCCGGGCGCGACGGGGCAGTCGGAAGGGCCGAGCCCGACGGGGCAGTCGGAGGCCGTACGGGCGGCGCTCGCCGATCCGGCCACCAGCCCGGCCGAGATCATGGCGACCGTCATGGCGGCCTACCGGGACCGGCCCGCCCTCGGCGAACGCGCCCGCGACCAGGCGACGGGGCGGCTGCTCCCGAGGTACGACACCGTCAGCTACGGGGAGCTGTGGGCGCGCGTCCGGGCGCTCGCCGGGGCCTGGGCGCACGAGCCCGGGTACCGGCTGGCCCTGGGCGACCGGATCTGCGTCCTCGGCTTCAGCAGCACCGACCACGCCACCGTCGACCTGGCCGGCGTCCACCTGGGCCTGGTCTCCGTGCCGCTGCACGCCAGCGCGCCGCTCTCCCAGCTGGCGCCGATCGTCGCGGAGACCGGGCCGCGGCTCCTCGCCACCAGCGTCGAACGGCTGGACACCGCCGTCGCCGCGGTGCTCGGGCAGCCGTCGGTCCGCCGCCTCCTGGTGTTCGACCACCACCCCGGGGTCCCCGCCGAGCGCGCCGCCGTCGAGGCCGCCGCCCGGCGGCTGGCCGAGGCCGGCGGCACCGCCGTGCTCGACACGCTCACCGCCGCGGTCGGGCGCGGCGCCCTGCTGCCCGACCCCCCGCTGCACGTCCCCGCCCCGGGCGAGGACCCGCTGGCCCTGCTCCTCTACACTTCCGGCAGCACCGGCGCCCCGAAGGGGGCGATGTACCCGCAGCGCCTCGCCCGCAACGCGTGGTGGGGATTCGTCTACGGGCCCGCCGACGTGCCGTCCGTCGTCGTCCACTACATGCCGCAGAGCCACCAGGCGGGCCGGATGTCGGTGCTGGGCACGCTCGCCCGGGGCGGCCTGGGCTGCTTCACCGCCAGGAGCGACCTATCCTCCCTGTTCGAGGACATCGCGCTGGTCCGGCCCACCGAGCTGACCATGGTCCCCCGGATCTGCGACATGCTCTTCCAGCGGTACCGCGGCGAACTCGACCGGCGGGCCGGCGAGCCCGGCGACGTCGACGCGGCCGTCAAGGCCCACCTGCGGGAGACCGTCCTGGGCGGGCGGGTGGCGAAGGCCTTCTGCGGGACGGCGCCGCTGTCCGCCGAGGTCGCGGAGTTCGTCGAGTCCTGCCTGGGACTGCACCTGTACACCGGCTACGGCTCGACCGAGGCCGGCGGGGTGCTGCTGGACACCGTGGTGCAGCGCCCGCCCGTCCTCGACTACAAGCTGGTCGACGTCCCGGAGCTGGGCTGCTTCCGCACCGACCGGCCGCACCCGCGCGGCGAGCTGCTGCTCAGGACGAGCGCCGCCATCCCCGGGTACTACCGCCGGCCCGAGCTCACCGCCGCCGTCTTCGACGAGGACGGCTACTACCGCACCGGCGACATCATGGCCGAGGTCGGGCCGGACCGGCTGGTCTACGTCGGCCGCACCAAGGACGTGCTCAAGCTGTCCCAGGGCGAGTTCGTCACCGTCTCCCGGCTGGAGGGCGTCTTCCTCGGCAGCCCGCTGGTCCGGCAGGTCTTCGTGTACGGCAACAGCGAACGCTCCCACCTGCTCGCCGTGGTGGTGCCCACCCCGAAGGCGATCGCCCGCACCGACGGCGACCCGGCCGCGCTCAAGCTGCTGATCGACCGGGAACTGCGGCGCACCGCCCGGGAGAACGGACTCAACCCGTACGAGGTGCCCCGGGACTTCCTGGTCGAGACCGAGCCCTTCAGCCCGGCCAACGGCCTGCTCTCCGACAGCCACAAGCTGCTGCGCCCCCGGCTCCATGAACGCTACGGCGCGGCCCTGGAGCGCCGCTACGCCGAACTCGCCGACGAACAGGGCCGGCAGTTGCGGGAACTGCGCCGGACCGGTGCCGACCGGCCGGTCCAGGAGACCGTGAACCGGGCCGTGCGCGCCGTCCTGGGCCGGGCCGACGCCGGCGCGGACACCGGCGCGCGGTTCACCGAGCTCGGCGGCGACTCGCTCTCCGCGCTGTCCTTCACCACCCTCCTGAAGGAGGTCCTGGACGTCGAGGTGCCGGTCGGCGTCGTCCTCGGCCCGGCCACCGACCTGGCCGGGGTGGCGGCGTACGTCGAGGCCCGGCGCACCGCCCCGGGGAGCAGGCCCACGGCCGCCTCCGTGCACGGCGGCGGCGCGACCGAGGTCCGGGCCCGCGACCTCACCCCGGACCGGTTCATCGACGCCCCGACCCTGGCCGCCGCGCCGGGCCTGCCCGGCCCCGCGGAGTCCCCCCGGACCGTCCTGCTGACCGGCGCCAACGGGTTCCTCGGCCGCTTCCTCTGCCTGGAGTGGCTCCGCCGGCTGGCCCCGTCCGGCGGCCGGCTGGTCTGCCTCGTCCGCGGCCGCACGCCCGCCGACGCGGCCGAACGGCTCGACCGGGCCTTCGGCGACGGGGGCGAGGCGTCCCGGCGGTACCGGGAACTGGCCGCCGGCACGCTGACCGTCCTCGCCGGGGACCTCGCCGAACCGCGCCTGGGCCTGGACCGGGCGGTGTGGAACGGGCTGGCCGAGTCGGTGGACCTGGTCGTCCACCCGGCCGCGCTGGTCAACCACGTGCTGCCCTACGCCGAGCTGTTCGGCCCCAACGTCGCGGGCACCGCCGAACTGGTCCGGCTGGCGCTCACCGAGCGCCTCAAGCCCGTCACCTACCTGTCCACCGTGGCCGTGCGCGGCGGAGCCGGGCCGTCCGCGCTCGACGAGGACGCCGACGTCCGGGAGGCGATCCCGCGCCGCCGCCTCGGCCGCGGGTACGCCGACGGGTACGCCGCGGGCAAGTGGGCGGGCGAGGTGCTGCTGCGGGAGGCCCACGAACGGTACGGCCTGCCGGTCACCACGTTCCGGTCGGGCATGATCCTCGCGCACAGCAGGTACCCGGGACAGCTGAACGTGCCCGACGTGTTCACCCGGCTGGTCCTCAGCCTGGTGGCCACCGGGATCGCGCCGCGGTCGTTCCACCGCGGCGGCGCGCCCGCGCGGTACGACGGCCTCCCGGTCGACTTCCTCGCCGAGGCGGTCACCGCGCTGGGCACCCCGGGCCCGGACGGCTACCGCACCTACAACGCCTGGAACCCGCACGACGACGGCGCCTCGCTGGACACCCTCGTGGACTGGCTGGTCGAGGACGGCCACCCGATCCGGCGCGTCGACGACTACGACGACTGGTTCGCCCGCTTCACGACCGCGGTCCGGGCCCTGCCGGAACGGCAGCGCACCCACTCGGTGCTGCCCCTGCTGCACGCCTTCGAGCAACCCGGCGAGGACCGGCCCGCCCCGGCCCCGCGGTTCCGGGAGGCCGTCCGGGCGGCCGGGATCGGGCCCGACCGGGACGTGCCGCGGCTGTCCCCCGCCCTCGTCGCCAAGTACGTCACCGACCTGCGCGGCCTCGGCCTGCTCGACCGGCACCCCTCCCCTCCCCGCCCGCACTGAACGGAGAAGCCCATGGACCAGGACCTCGACGCGACGGTGGACGCCGGACTGCGGCTGCTGGAGGCACGCGACCTCGCCGGCTTCCGGGCCCTGTGCACCCCCGGCGCCACGGTGTGGCAGAACGACGGCGACGGCACCCGGCCGATCGACGCCCGGCTGGAGCGGATCGCCGCGTTCTTCGCCACCGTCGACTCCCTGCGGTACGAGGTCGTGCGCCGCTTCCACAAGCCCGACGAGGTGCTCCAGCAGCACGTCCTGGTGCTGGAGGCGCCGGACGGCACCCGCAGCCGGGTCCACGCCACCACCTACTTCCGCTTCGAGGACGGGCTGATCGCCGAGATCGAGGAGCACCTGCAGTAGTCCCGGCTCCCTGGTTCCCTGGATCCGGGGGTCCGTGGGTCCGTGGGTCCGTGGGTCCGTGGGGCCCTGTTCCGCTCAAGTCGCTGGTTCGTCAGGGAGGTTCGGTGACCGGCCGAGTCGTCTACGCGTCGTTCGAGTTCCAGTTCCCGCTGGGCGGCATCCGCGTCCTGAACCAACAGGTCGCGCTGCTGCGGGCCGCCGGCGTCGAGGCGTACCGCTGGACGCCCACACCGGGATTCCGCTACACGTGGTTCGACGACGACGTGCCGACGCTGTCCGGGATGACCCTGGACCTCGGCCCCGAGGACGTCCTCGTGCTGCCCGAGGTCAGCGTGCTCCCGGGCCGCGACCCGGCGCCCGGCGGCCGCAAGGTCGTCTACTCGCAGGGGCACTACGTCCACTTCCTGACCTGCCCCGCCCCCGGCCCGTACCCGGGCTGGTCGGCCCGGCCGGCCCTGTGGACGGTCTCGAAGGCGGGCGCCGACATGCTCCGCCGCGCCCTGCCCGGGTTCGAACCGCACCTGGTGCCGAACACCGTCGACACCGGGCTGTTCCGGCCGGCGTCGACCGGGCGGGTCCGGCGCATCGCGTGGATGTCCCGCAAGCGCCCCGTCGAGAGCACGCTGCTCCATCGCCTGCTCCACGCCGACCCGCGGTCCAGGGGCGTCGAGCTGTACGACATCCACGCGGTTCCGCACGAGGAGGTCGCCCGCGTGCTGTCGGACACCTCGGTGTTCATCGCCCTGGGAGCGCCCGAGGGTGAGGGCTTCGGCCTGCCGCCGGCCGAGGCGATGGCCAGCGGCTGCCTGGTGACCGGTTACGCCGGCGGCGGCGGAGCGGAACTGTTCGACTCGCCGTCCGCGTGGCGGATCCCGGAGCTCGAAACGGACCGGCTGGCGGACCGGGCCCTGGAACTGCTCGACCTGCCCGGCCAGGACGAGGTGCGGCGGGCGGGCCGCCGCTGGGTCTCCGAGCGGTACACCACCGAGGCCGCGGTGGAGGCACTGCTCGACGGCATCCGCAAGGCGCGCGCCCTGCCCGGCGGCGCGGCTCCGGCCACCCATCCGACCGCCTGGATGGAGGAGTTGCTGAGGCGCTTCCCGATCCCGCCGGAGGCGTACGCCCGGATGGAACCACCGACCGCCTAGGACCCGCCGCCCTTCGGCGCACCGACCACCCCGGATAGAAATGGGGATTACCCCCCGGTTATCGTGGGCACCAGTGCGAATCGGGGACTCCTCCCCGCTTCCTTCGGACCGAGGTGCGTGCACATGACCCGGAATCAGAGCCCTGGGCGGGGGCAGCGGGCCGCCGACTGGGCGGACGGCCGGCTGGGGATCTACTCCCTGGCCAGGGCGAACCTGCGGAAGATCTTCCCGGACCACTGGTCCTTCATGCTGGGCGAGATCTGCCTCTACACCTTCGTCATCATCATCCTGACCGGTGTCTGGCTGACGCTGTTCTTCAAGCCCTCGATGGCCGAGGTGGTCTACGACGGCTCGTACGTGCCGCTCAAGGGCGTCCCGATGTCGGAGGCCTACGCCTCCACCGTGGACATCAGCTTCGAGGTGCGCGGCGGCCTGCTGATCCGGCAGATCCACCACTGGGCGGCGATCGTCTTCGTCGCCGCCATGTTCGTCCACATGATGCGGGTGTTCTTCACCGGCGCCTTCCGCAAGCCCCGCGAGATCAACTGGGTCTTCGGCTTCCTGCTGCTCTTCCTCGGCATGCTGGACGGCTTCTTCGGCTACTCCCTGCCCGACGACCTGCTCTCCGGCACCGGCATCCGGTTCATCGAGGGCTCGATCCTCGCCGTGCCGCTGGTCGGCACGTACATCCAGATGTTCCTGTTCGGCGGGGAGTTCCCCGGCCACGACATCGTGCCGCGGTTCTTCACCATCCACGTGCTGCTGATCCCGGGCATCATGCTCGGCCTGCTGGTGGCCCACCTGATCCTGGTCTTCTACCACAAGCACACCCAGTGGGCGGGCCCCGGCAGGACCGAGAAGAACGTCGTCGGCATGCCGCTGATGCCGGTCTACCTGGCCAAGGCCGGCGGGTTCTTCTTCCTCGTCTTCGGCATCGTCGCGCTGGCCGCCGCGATCGCGACCGTCAACCCGATCTGGGCGTACGGCCCGTACCGTCCCGACCAGGTCTCCACCGACGCCCAGCCCGACTGGTACATGGGCTTCGCCGAGGGCCTGATCCGGATCATGCCCGGCTGGGAGATCGGGCTGTGGGGGCACACCCTCAACCTCGGGGTGCTCATCCCGTTCGCGCTGTTCCCGCTCGTCCTGGGCGCCATCGCCGTCTACCCGTTCATCGAGAACTGGGTGACCGACGACAAGCGGGAGCACCACCTGCTCGACCGGCCGCGCAACGCGCCCGTCCGCACCGCGCTCGGCGCCGCGTGGATCAGCCTCTACCTGGTGGCCCTGGCCGCCGGCGGCAACGACCTGATCGCCACCCACCTGCACCTGTCGCTCAACTCCATCACGTACGCCGCCCGCGTGGGCTTCTTCGCCGTCCCGGTCGCCGTCTTCGTCATCACCAAGCGCTGGTGCCTCGGCCTCCAGCGCCGCGACAGGGAGAAGGTGCTGCACGGCCGCGAGACGGGTGTCATCAAGCGCCTGCCGCACGGCGAGTTCACCGAAGTGCACGCCCGGCTCGCGCCGCGGGAACTGCACCGGCTCACGGCGCACGAACAGCCCCGCCCCCTCGAACTGCCCGCCCCGGTGGACGAGAATGGAGTGGCCCGCCCGGCGGGGGTGCTCACCCGCACCCGGACCCGGCTCTCCCGCGGGTTCCACGGCGAGGGCGGCCGGATCCCCAAGCCCACCGCCGAGGAGTTCCACGAGATCACCGAGGGCCACGGGCACTGACCCGCACCCCCCGATGGCACAGGGAGGACAGGTGCACGACCGAACCGACCGAAGCGACCGGACCGACCAGGTCGACCCGACCGACCGGATCGCCGACAGCAGGTACCTCCTGCTCACCACCTTCGGCGAGGACGGCAGCCGGCTGGAGTCACAGCTCTGGGTGGTGCAGGACGGCACGGCCCTCGGGGTCTGGACCCCGGCCCACTCCGGCGAGGCCGAACGGATCCGCCGCCACCCCCGGGTGCTGATCGGCCCCTGCGACGCCCACGGGCGCCCCACCGGCCGCCGGATCCCGGCCCGGGCCCGGCTCTGCGACGCCGACGACACCGCCCGCTACCGCACCTCGCTGATCAACAAGTACGGCCTGACGGCGCTGATCGCGCTCGCCCGCAGCCGGTTCCGGGTGGGGCTGGCCGGGACGGTCGGCATCCGGATCACGCTGAACGAACTGGAACGGCGGCTGGTCGGGCCGGAGTGGCTACCGCCGGCCACCTACTGCGTCAACTGACGGGCCGTCGCGTCCGGTCGTCGCATCCCGTCCGATCGTCTCGCCTGATCGTCAACCTCCGTCGAGTGCCGGGGCCTTGAGAAGGTCTGCCCCGGCACTCGGCGCTTTCCGGCACCTCGACGCGACTGCTGGCAGCGGGCCGGAGGTCACGACAGCGGGTGGGTCGGGACCGGACTGACCTCCTGGATCTCGGCATGGGCCTTGGTGAGCAGCTGCGAGGCGAGCTCGTTGAGCGCGCGGGCCCCCGCGATCTCCTCGCCGACCCTCAGCTGTTCCGGGTCGGAGGGGTGGCGACTGCTGTAGCCGTGGGCGCGCAGTTCGCTCCCGTCGCGCAGCCGCAGCAGTGCGGCGGCGCTGGTCCGTGCCCCCTCTTCGCGGAACTCCATCTCGATGTGCCAACCGACCAGAGTCTGCATGGCGGATCACCTCCATCGGTTACCCCTCCAGAGTGCGCCGCACCCACCGTGAACACCAGGCCAGCCGGTCCGGGCGGCATCGGGGGCGACATCGGCGCTGAGTTGAACACGTTCAACTCAGCCGCGTAGAGTCGGCGGCGCAAGCTATTTGAACGCGTTCAAGGGGGTGTGTCCACGATGGCTTCGCTCACGACGGCCGTGTCCGCGATGGGCCCGGGCACCACGGAACTGGTCGACCTGCTGGTCCTGCTCGGCATGGGAGCCGTCGTCCCGCTCGGCCTCGCCCTGGTCGACGAGCCCGGCCTCGCCCGGATCCGCCGGCTCTGGCCGCTCGCCGCCGTCCCCGGCGCGCTCTCGCTCTGGCTGCCCCGCGGCGGCGACCTCGCCACCGGCTGCGCCCTGCTCTACGCGCTCGGCACCCTGGCCGTCGCCCTGCACGCCCCCCTGCGGCTGGCCCGCACCCGCTCGCTCGCACCCGCCGAGGTCGCGGTGCTCACCGCGCTCGCCGCACCCTCGGTCGCCGGGGTCGCCCTGGTCGCCGAACGCTCCGGCTACCCGCTGTTCGGCTTCGAACCGCACATCCTGGCGCTCACCGTCCCCCACTTCCACTACGCCGGATTCACCGCCGCCCTGGTCGCCGGACTGGTCTGCCGCGCCGCCCGCCCGGGCTCCGCCCCGGCCCGCTGCGCGGCCCTCAGCGTCCCGGCGGGCACCCTGCTGGTACTGGCCGGCTACTTCCTCGGCAACTGGTGGCAGTTCGCCGGAGCCGCCGTCCTGACCACCGGAATGTGGCTGGTCGGCCTGGTCACCTGGCGCGACCTGCGCCCCCGCACCGGCGACCGGACCACCGCCCGCCTGCTCGCCGCCTCCTCGGCCGTCCTCGCGCTCACCATGCTGCTCGCCCTGTGGTGGGCACTCGGCCGGGCCGCCGGACTCCCCCACCCCACCCTGACCTGGATGGCCGCCACCCACGGCGTCGGCAACGCGCTCGGCTTCGCCCTCTGCGCGCTGCTCGCCTGGCGCCGGATCACCGCGGACCGGACCGACGCCACCCGGACCGACACGACGGAGACCCCCCGATGAACGACTACAGCTACCCCGAACAGGGCGCCAGCCGCACCGGCCACCTCCCCGCCGGCTACAACCACCTGCGGCACAGCGCCCTCATCGGCCACGGCCGCCCCGCCCTGGAAGCCGCCGGCGCCGCCCTGCTCGACTGGCGGATGCACCGGCTCGCGGGCGTCCGCATCGACGCGACGGCCGACCGCGCCGCCCCCGGCGTCGCCGTGCACTGCGCCATCGGCCTCGGCCCCCTGCGGGCCGGCGCCCCCAACCGGGTCCTGGCCACGGTCGACGGCCCGGACCGGTACGGCTTCACCTACGGCACCAGGACCGGCCACCTGGCCCAGGGCGAGGAGACCTTCCTGGTCGCACTCACCCCCGACGGCGAAGTCCGCTTCTCCGTCACCGCCTTCAGCCGCCCCGTCGCCTGGTACGCCCGCCTCGCCGGCCCCCTCCTCCCCCTCGCCCAACGCGCCTTCGCCCACCACTGCGGACGCGTCCTCACCCGCATCGCCACCCAGGCCACCTGACCAGCGCCCCACCGCCATCAACCCCCCGATCCCCCGGCACACCCCCGCTCGCCACCACCGTCATCAACCAGCCCGCCTAACACTTCGGGCCCACACTCACCCACATCGCGGCGCAGACCGCCCCGGCGATGGCGGAGTGGCCACCCGAGCGCCTCGCGAAGGCCAGCCGGACGGCGACCCGGTCGAGCGGCAACCACCCGACGGCAGAGGCCAGTCGGGAGAAGCTCTGCCCGAAACCGAAGGCCCGCAACTGGCCCACATCCCGACACGCGCCGTCCAAACGACGGCGGCAGGCGTCGGCGGGCTGGCTGGCTGAGCCCCCTGGCCGGTCGGATGGCAAAAGCCGATCAGGTGGCGTGCTGATTGAGCGGCACTCCGCCCGACCCTGCGGGCCCTCACTGGCCCGCATCGCGGCGCAGACCGCCTGGAGGGGCATCTCACCGCCACCACCATCAATCAACCGGTCCGCCTGGCCCACCCATTCACCAATCCACAGCCCCCGCGCGCCCAACCCATAGCCGCCCGACGATGTGGGCTCGTACCGGCCCGCGGTGCGGCACCGACCACCAGGGCGACGGCGGAGGGATCCGGCTGGGCAGCAGAGCCACCCGAACGCCTCCCGGAGGCCAGTCGGATGGCGAGCCGTTCGAGCACAACCGCCCAACACCAAAGGCTGGTCGGGCGGTGGAGGCGGGCATCGGCTGGATGGCAGGGCCACCCGAGCCATGGTGAAGGCCGGCTGGACGACTGCCGCCGGGCAGCGGAGGCCGGTTGGGGCAGCGCTCCGCCCGACACCGCCAGCCCACACTCACCCACATCGCGGCGCAGAGCGCCCAGGCGATGGCAGGGAACTCCAACTGGTCGGCAAGGCCACCCGAGCGCCTCGCGGACGCCAGTCGGATGGCGATCAGGTCGAACACAACCACCCGACGGCAAAGGCTGGTTGGATGGCGCTCCACCCGAAACCGCGGGCCCTCACTGGCCCGCATCGCGGCGCAGACCGCCTGGAGGGGCATCTCACCGCCACCACCATCAATCAACCGGTTCACCTGGCCCACCCATTCACCAACCCATGGCCGCCCGCCGCTGCGGCCCGAACTCGTCCCCGTCGCGGCACCGACCACCGGGGCGACGGCGGAGGGCTCCGGCTGGGCGGCAGGACCACTCAAGTACCTTGCGGGGGCCGGTCGGATAGCGAGCCGGTCGAGCACAACCGCCCAACACCAAGGACTGGTCGGGCGGTGGAGGCCGGTCGGGAGGAGTTCTGCCTGACACAACCGGCCCGCACTGGCCCACATCGCGGCACAGGCCGGCCGAGCGACGGCGGCGGGCATCGGCTTGATGGCAGGACCACCCGAGCCATGGTGAAGGCCGGCTCAACGACGGCCGCCGGGCAGCGGAGGTCGATTGGGGGCGGCGCTCCGCCCGACACCGCCAGCCCACACTCACCCACATCACGGCGGAGGCCGGTCGGAGGGCGGGCCGGCTGGACGGCAGCCGCGAGGCGGGCGGCCGAGGCCGAGCAGGTGGTGACGGAGGCCGGCTGGGTCTCGGGGCCAGCCGGGCGGGGCGGGGGTCACCTGGGTGGGGGTGGGGCATAAAACGGCTGGTCGGGGCGGGGGTGTGTTCGGGATGATCGGCGGATGGTGTCGATGCGACCGGTCCTGGAGATCTTCGCCTCCGACGGCTTCACGCTCTGGCCGACGGCCGAGCTCGGGCCGTACGGGGATCTCGCGCTGGACGGGCGGTTGACGTCGGACGAGGTGGGCACGGCGGTGTGGCGGCTGGCGGACTGCAACGACGTCGAGCCCGACCCCGGGCAGGCCGAGGGGCGCGGTCCCCGGCCGGCGGACCCGTTGGGCGCGTTCCTGCACGCGCTGTCGACCGAGCCGCACCCGTACGCCCCCGGCGGGCTGGTGGTGACCGACTCCGCCACCGGCGCCGTCTTCAGGCCGGGCTGCTGCAACGGGCTGGAGGACTGGCGCGAGTGGCTGGACGTCACGGACGGGTCCGGCACCGCCTGGTTCGGCCACGACCCCGACGCCCGGGCCGAGTGCGTCGGCCGGGTGGTCCGGCTGACCCAGGACGCCGAGGGCGACGAGGGCCCGGTGGTCGAGCTGCCGGTGGAGGAGCTGCGCCGGCTGCTCGCCGGAGTCGAGCGGGACCTGCGCGACTTCCTCGCGCTCGCGGCGGGCTGGGCCGAGCGGCAGCTGCCCGGGCACGCCGCCGCCGTCACCGCCGCGCTCGCCCGAGCCCTGGACCTGGACCCGGCCCCGGACCTGAAGCCGCCGTCATGACCAGCTTCCACACCCACCGGGCCCGGGTGCACGACGCCTCGCTCCCGCCGTACCGGCGGCACAGCGCGCTGCGCACCTGCCTGACCCGCTTCGCCCCGTACGGCCTGCGGGCGACGTACCACCACCTCACCGTCAGCGCCCGGATTCCGCGCTTCCTGGAGGCCGACCCGGACGCCCTGGTCCGCGCGGTGGACGAGTTGCACGAGGCGCGCGAGCTGTGGCGGGCCAGGGCCGAGGAGTACGCGGAGCGGCGCCGGGCGCAGAAGCGGGCCGGGCGGCGGCTGCCTCCGGAGACGGCCTGGTGGCACGTGCGCTGGTGGGGGTCGCCGAACGCGGCCTGGGAGCACGACCCGTTCCTGCACCCGCCGTTGCGGCTGCCCGACTACGTCCGGCGGCAGAACGCGCTGCTGGACGGTGCCGTGCTGCCCGGGTGCCCGGCCTGTGGGGAGCAGGGCCCGCCGGTGCCGCTCCTGACCGGCCCCGGCGACGACCGCGGCGACGGTCACGGCCACGGCCGGGCCGAGCTGTGCCGCTGCTGCGCGCGGGTGCTGACACCCTGCGGTTGCGGGCGGTGGCACAGCTTCGAGCCGGCGCTGCGGACCGGCTGGAGCCGGATCCGGGGTCGGGAGCACATGACCGGCGGTGGCGAGCCGAGCCCGTACTGGCCGGGTATCCGGGGCGCGGCCCGGGTGGAGCGGTTGGAGTCGTACACGATCCACTGGGGGTCAGGGGTGGTGTACGGGGATCGCGACCAGTAGCGCGCCGCCGTCCTGGACGCGGACCTCGAAGTGGTCGATGTCCGCCAGTCGGAAGGCCGCGCCGCCGGTGGTGCGCACGGTGCCGTCGCCGCCCCCGCCGCCGTTCCCGTAGCCGCCCGCCGGGACGGACCAGGTGGTGACCGTCTGCTGCTCGCCGGTGTGCGAGACGGCGACCAGTCGACAGGTCAACGGGCCCTGGACGCCGGAGAGTTGCAGGCTGACCTGGGTGCCCCAGGTGGTGCCGTCCAGGCCGACGGTCGCGTGCGCGCCGGTGCCCGGGTCGGTGGCGCTGAACTGCTCGGCCACCGCGACCACGGCCGGGGTGTTGTCGGCGGTGAGCACCGCGGCGGTGACGGCGGGGCCGGCCGCCACCATCGCGGTGGCGGCCAGGGCCAGCACCAGCCGCCGCACCCGGCCCCGCCGCCGGGTGGCGCCGACCTCGGCGACCAGCCGGTCCAGCAATCGGGGGTCCGGCTGCGGGGCGGGACCGGCCGGGTCCGTCCCGGCCGCCCGCGCGGTGGCCGCGTACTCGGACAACAGCGGTTCCACCGAGCCGAGTTGGGTCACCTGCTCGGCGCACTGCGGGCAGTCGGCGAGGTGTTGCTCGAAGGCGGCGCGCTCGGCGGGTTCCAGCAGGCCGAGGACGTACGCGCCGGCGTCGGCGTGCACCGGGCCGCCGGGCGCCCGGTCGGGGTCGGGGACGGGGTCGCGGTCGGGGTGCCTGGTCACGATGTCACTCCCCGTTCCTCCAGCGCGAGCCTGAGCGAGCGCAGCGCGTAGAACACCCGCGAGCGCACCGTCCCGGCCGGGATGCCGAGTTCGGCGGCCGCCTCGTTGGCCGTACGGCCCTTCAGGTAGGTCTCGACGATGATCTCCCGGTGCACGGGCGAGAGATCGCCGAGCGCGTCCGCGACGGTCATCATCCGCAGCGCCCGGTCGATCTCGTCCTCGGCGGGCAGCTGCTCCAGTGCCGAGGCGTCCACCTCGCGCGGCCGGGCCATGGCGCCGCGGTGGCCGTCGATCACGATCCGCCGCGCGACGGTGACCAGCCAGGGCCGCAGCGAGCCGGCCTCCGGGTCGAGCCGGTGGATGTTGCGCCAGGCGCGGAGCAGGGTCTCCTGCACGACGTCCTCGGCCCGCTGCCGGTCCCCGGCGACCAGGTGGAGCACGAACCCGAACAGCGGACCGGCATGCTCCCGGTACAGGGCGCGCATCAGGTCCTCGTCCGGCGCCCCCGTGTCGTGGCCGCCGGTGCGGCCGACGGGGTGCTCCTCGGTCACCACTTCATCGTTGCGCACCCGGGCCTCCTGGGCGAGGGCGGTCGGAGCCGGTCGTCGGGACCGGTCATCGGAACCGGTCAGTAGCCCGGGGTGCTGGGCGTCGGGTTCATCGGGCCGGAGTTCGCGGCGCCCGCCCTGCCGCCGGTCGGGGTCAGCGCGAACCAGGTGCCGGCCACGCCCTGGCCCTTGGTGTCGCCGGGCTTGGTGTCCGGCGAGTAGCGGTAGGCCGGCCAGCCGTTCAGGGTGACCTGCTTGGTGCCGTCGTCGCGGGTGACGGTGCCGACCAGCTTGCTGTCGATGCCCTTCACCGTGACGTTGCCGTTGCCGTCGGCGTGCTCGGGCGGCCAGATGACGGCGCAGCTGCCGTTGCAGTAGGACTCCGGCGGGCTGTTCCGGTCCTGGTCGAAGCGGTAGAGCGTGAAGCCCGCGCTGTCGGTGACGATCGTGCCCAGCTTCGGGTCCTGGGCGGTCTGCAGGGTGACGGCCGCCGGGGTGCCCGGACTGCTCGGGCTGCTCGACGGACCGGAGGAGCCGCCGGACGATCCGCAGCCGGCGATCAGGGCGGCCGCCGCGATGCCGGACGCGGTCAGCGCGAGCGTCCGCCGGGTGCGGAGTGTGCTGCGCATGGGGTGCCTCCCTCGGGGGGAAGGGGTCGGAACGGACCGGACACCCTTCCATACGGGCGGCGGCCGCCGGCTGCTCACTCCCTGGCTCCGGCAACCGCCGGAACGCCGCCGGAATACCCCGCCGACCGGGACGGTTGTGGCGGGCACATGGCCTGAACCGCCACGTCCGGAAGGGAAGGAATCACGAGATGAGCAACACGGTCGAGCTGACCAAGGAGAACTTCGACGAGATCGTCCCGGGCCCGGAGGGCAAGGACTTCGTCTTCATCGACTTCTGGGCCGGGTGGTGCGGGCCGTGCCGCCAGTTCGCCCCGGTGTACGAGAAGGCCGCCGAGCGCCACTCGGACCTGGTCTTCGCCAAGGTGGACACCGAGGCGCAGCAGGAGCTGGCGGCCGCGTTCGACATCCAGTCGATCCCGACGCTGGCGATCATCCGTGAGGGCGTGCTGGTCTTCTCGCAGCCCGGTGCGCTGCCGGAGGCGGTGTTCGAGGACCTGATCGGCCAGGCCCGCGAGCTGGACATGACCGAGGTGAAGCGCAAGGTCGCCGAGGAGCGGGCGGCCGGCGGCCAGGCCTGATCCGGACGTCCGAAGACAGGCCCCAAGGCCCGGGGAGTCGAAGCTCCCCGGGCCCTCGGCATGCCCGCTCCCCGCTCCCCGGAGCCGTCCGCCGCCGCGCCCGCCGTCACGACGGCTCGGCGCCCCAGGCGGCGAGCCGGTCCGCGAGCGCCCGCACCTCGGCGCGCAGCGCGGCGGGCTCCCGGACGGTGAACGGCCACCCGAGGCCGGCCAGCAGCACCGCGACGCCGTCCAGGTTCTGCGCCCGGGCCCGCAGCAGCACCCGGTCCTCGGCGAGTTCGGTGAGCGTGCCGACGGCGGGCGGCAGTCGGCGGCGGGCCTCGGCGAGGGTGGTCCGCAGTTCGACCTCCACCCGGTGCCGCCAGGGCGCGCCGGCCAGCGACTCCACCACCCGCTGGACCGGGTCGTAGTCCTCCGGCGGCTCGAAGCCGGCCTCACCCTGTTCGACCCGGGTGATCCGGTCCAGCCGGAAGGTGCGCGGCTCGCCGCTGCGGTGGTCGAGCCCGGTGGTGTACCAGCGCCCGGAGTGGAAGACCAGCCCGTACGGGTCGAAGTCGCGTTCGCTGGGCCGGTCCTCCCGGTCCCGGTAGGCGAGCCGCACCCGGCGACGGCGGCGGGCCGCCTCGGCCAGGGTGAACAGCGCGGCGGCGGCCGGGCCGGGGCCGGCGGCGGGGGTGGCGGTCAGTCCGAGGGTCTGTTCGACGGCCGCCACGCGCTCGCGCAGCGGCTGCGGCAGCACCCGCTGGATCTTGGCGAGGGCCGTCCCGGTGGCCTCCTCCCCCACCGACAGGCCGGAGCTGCGGCCGGCCAGCAGGCCGAGCACGACGGAGGCGGCCTCGTCCGGGGTGAGCATCAGCGGCGGCAGCCGGTAGCCGGGCCGCAGGCGGTAGCCCCCGTAGCGGCCGCGGTCGGCCTCGACGGGGATGCCGAGTTCGGTCAGCCGGGCGACGTAGCGGCGGACGGTGCGCTCGTCCACGTCGAGCCGGGCGGCCAGGTCGGCGCCGGTCAGGCCGGGGCGGTCCTGGAGCAGTTCCAGCAGGGCGAGGACACGGCTGACCGGGTGTTCCATCGCGTGTACTCCTTTCCTCGGCGGAAATCCGGGCGACTTCTGTCCGGATCCGATCCTAGAGTCGGCGGTGGAGGAGGCCCCGCCTCGACGGAGCCCCTCGCGGGCCGCCCGCCGAGACGTCCACGGCTCGTCGCGGCCTCCCCGGACTTCCCACCGACGAAGGAGCGATCCGCCATGAGCACGTTCGTACTGGTCCCCGGATTCTGGATCGGCGCCTGGGCCTGGGACGAGGTGGCCGCGCCGCTGCGCGCGGCCGGGCACCGGGTGTACGCCGTCAGCCTGCCCGGAGTGGGCGAACGCGCGGGCGAGGAGGGCGAGTTCGGGTTGGAGGACCACATCGCCGACCTCGCCGGGCTGCTGGTCCGGGAGGACCTGTCGGATGTCGTCGTGGTCGCCCACAGCGGCGCCTGTGCCCCGGTGGGCGGGCTCGCGGACCGGATGCCGGAGCGGATCCGCCGGGTGGTCTACCTGGACAGCGGCCCGCTGATCGACGGCTCGTCGGTGTACGACCTCTGGCAGCCCGACTACCAGAAGACGGCCGAGGCCTCGGTGGTCGACGGCCGCCTCCCGCTGCCGTCCTGGGAGTACCTGGGCGAGCAGGGCACGAGCACGGCGGGGCTGGACGAGGCCGCCCTCGCGTCCATCCGCTCCCGCTCCACCCCGCACCCGGCCGGGGCGTTCCGGGACCGGCTGCGGCTGACCGGCGCCGGGGCCGCGCTGCCGCAGGCGCTGGTCTCCTGCTCCTTCCCGCTCTCCCAGGTGCGCGAGCTGATCGCCGCCGGGCACCCGTACTTCGCCGGGATGTCCGGGCCGAACTGGGAGCTGCGCGAACTGCCCACCGGGCACTGGCCGATGCTCTCCCGCCCGGCCGACACGGCGGCGTTGCTGGCGGAGCTCGCCGCGCTCTGAACCCGCCCGTCCGGCCGCCGGTCCGTCTCCTCGCCCTGTCCCGTCCGTGCCCGGTGGTGCGTCCCACGGCGCCCTCGGCGTGTCCGTCCGTCGCGCAACCGCGCCCGGACCGGCAGGATGGGGCCCACGCCGTACCCGAGCGAGGAGCGAGCACCCGTGCGCGAGCAGCCCAGCCGGACCGAACCGCCGGACGCCGTGCCGGAGTTCCGGCCGGACGGCGGTCCGGGGCCGGCCGGCCCGCGGCGTGCCCGGCTCGGCTCCCGCGCCCGGCTCACCCCGCGCTCCCTTCTCGCCCCACGCGTCCCGCGCTCGCGCGACCGGCGCGAGAAGTGGCCGCGGTGGGCGGTCCGGGTCACGCTCGGGTACGGAACCGCAGGCGGCAGCGGCGGGCCCGGGGTCGGGCGCGGCCGGCCGCTCGACACCCGTGGGCGCACGCCCGCCGCCCCCGCCCGGCGGGCCGGGGCGGCCATCGAGACGACGGAGGACAGGGCATGACCAGCACCGCCGAGGAGTACGACGTCATCGTCCTGGGGGCCGGTCCGACCGGCGAGAACGTGGCCGACCGGACGGTCGCCGCCGGGCTGCGCACCGTGATCGTGGAGGCCGAGCTGGTCGGCGGCGAGTGCTCGTACTGGGCCTGCATGCCGAGCAAGGCGCTGCTGCGGCCGGTGGCCGCGCTGGCCGACGCCCGCGCGGTGGCCGGCTCCCGGGAGGCGGTCGGCGACCGGCGGCTGGACCCGGCCGCGGTGCTGGCCCGGCGGAACTCCTTCACCTCCGACTGGAAGGACGACGGCCAGGTGGAGTGGCTGCGGGACACCGGCATCGAGCTGGTGCGCGGCCACGGCCGGCTGGCCGGGGTGCGGACGGTGACGGTGGAGGCCGAGGACGGCAGCGAGCGGGTGCTCACCGCCCGGCACGCCGTCGCGGTGTGCACCGGCAGCCGCCCGGTGCTGCCCGCGCACGTGCCGGGGCTCGCCGAGGCCCACCCGTGGACCAACCGGGAGGCGACCGGCTCGCAGACCGTCCCCGGGCGGCTGGCGGTGGTCGGCGGCGGGGTGGTCGGGGTGGAGATGGCCGCCGCCTGGCGGGCGCTCGGCTCCGAGGTGGTGCTGCTGGTCCGCGGTGACGGGCTGCTGCCGCGGATGGAGCCGTTCGCGGGCGAGCTGGTCGCGGAGGGCCTGCGGGCGGCCGGGGTGGACCTCCGCTTCGGCACCGAGGTCACCGCGCTGGAGCGGGCGGACGGCTCCGGGCCGGTGACCCTCACCCTCGCCGCCCGGGACGGCCGGAACGGGGACGGAAAGGGCGGGGACGGCCAGCACGAAGACGGCCAGGGCGGGACCGGGACGCTGACCGTCGACGAGGTGCTGTACGCGACCGGCCGGGCCCCGCGCACCGCCGACATCGGGCTGGAGCAGGTCGGCCTGAAGCCGGGCGGCTGGCTGGAGGTGGACGACAGCTGCACGGTGCTCGGCGTGGACGGCGCGGAGGGTGTGGACGGCGCGTGGCTCTACGCCGTCGGGGACGTCAACCACCGGGCGCTGCTCACCCACCAGGGCAAGTACCAGGCCCGGATCACCGGCGCGGCGATCGCCGCCCGCGCCGAGGGGCGCCCGCTGGACACCTCGCGCTGGGGCGCGCACTCCGCGTCCGCCGACCTGGCGGGCGCGCCCCAGGTGGTGTTCACCCAGCCCGAGGTCGCCGCCGTCGGCCTGACCCGGGCCGCCGCCGAGGCCGCCGGACTGCGGGTGCGGACCGTCGACCACGAGATCGGCTCCGTCGCCGGGGCCTCGCTGTACGCCGACGACTACCGCGGCCGGGCCCGGGTGGTCTTCGACCTGGACCGGCAGGTGATCGTCGGCGCCTGCCTGGTCGGCCCCGGGGTCGCCGAACTGTTGCACTCGGCGACCGTCGCGGTGGTCGGCGAGGTGCCGATCGACCGGCTCTGGCACGCGGTGCCCTCGTACCCGACGATCAGCGAGGTCTGGCTGCGGCTGCTGGAGGACTGCCGGGGGTAGCGGCACCCCCGGCACGGACGGCCTCCCGGGCGGTCGGCGCGGCGAGATGTGACCACCGGTGGACGGCGGGACACTGGCACTCGGGGGCCGTCCCGGGGGGCCGTTGCTCGTGACCAGGTGGTGTGAGACATGACCGAGGTGCTGTTGGCCGTCGGAACCGAGAAGGGCCTCTTTCTCGGCCGCAGCCGCGACCGGCTGACGTGGGAGTTCAGCGGGCCGCACTTCCCGATGAACGCGATCTACTCCGTCTCCGTCGACCGCCGCGACGGCCGGACCAGAGTGCTGGCCGGCGCCGACAGCAGCCACTGGGGGCCGTCGATCTGGCGCTCCGACGACCTCGGCGCCAGCTGGTACGAGCCCCCGCGGCCGGCCATCCGCTTCCCGGAGTCCACCGGCGCCTCGCTCACCCGGGTCTGGCAGCTCCAGCCCGCCGGGGCGGAGGCCCCCGGCGTCGTCTACGCGGGCACCGAGCCCGCCGCGCTGTTCCGCTCCACCGACGGCGGCGAGACCTTCGCGCTGGTCGAGGCGCTCTGGAACCACCCGCAGCGGCCGCAGTGGGGCGCCGGCTACGGCGGCCAGGGCCTGCACACGATCCTGACCGACCCGCGCGACCCGCAGCGGCTGCTGGTCGCCGTCTCCAGCGGCGGCGTCTACCGCAGCAAGGACGGCGGCGACAGCTGGCAGCCCTCCAACACCGGCCTGCGCGCCGAGTTCCTCCCGGAGGAGAGCCAGTACCCGGAGTTCGGCCAGTGCGTGCACAAGATCGCCCCGGACCCGGTCCACCCGGACCGGCTCTACCTCCAGAACCACGGCGGCGTCTACCGCAGCGACGACTGGGGCGCGAGCTGGCGCTCGATCGTGGACGGCCTGCCCGCCGAGTTCGGCTTCGCCGTGGCCGCCCACCCCCGCCGGGCCGACACCGCCTACGTCTTCCCGCTCGGCGGCTCGGACGACCGCATCCCGCCCGGCCGCCGCTGCCGGGTCTTCCGCACCACCGACGCCGGCACCAGCTGGCAGCAGCTCGCCCACGGCCTGCCCGGCGAGGACCACTACGGCATCGTGCTGCGCGACGCCCTGCGCACCGACGACGCCGACCCGGCCGGGATCTACTTCGGCAACCGGACCGGCGACGTGTACGGCAGCCGGGACGAGGGCGAGAGCTGGTCCCTGCTGGTCTCCCACCTGCCGGACGTGCTCTGCGTCCGGGCCGCGGTGGTGGCCTGACCCGGTGCCGGCCCGACGCGGTGGTGGCCGGAAATAACCGGTTGCCGGACGGCGGGGCCTCGGTGAACATGGCCGCCGACGAACGATCACGCGATTGTGGGGTGGGCCATGGCCGAGGACTGGGTGGTCAGGCGGGGTACCGACGGCGAGCCGGTGCTGCGCTACCTGCTGGACGAGCGGGAGGGCCGGCCCTGGGCCGACCTGCTGGAGGTCCTGGACGAGTCGGTGGACGCCGCCGCGTTCGTCCGGGCCGAGCTGCCCGGCTGGGTGGTCTCCGGCCCGCCCGGGCTCGGGCAGGAGCTGGTGGCGCACGGCGCGCGGGTGCTGCGGCACGCCCACACCTTCCGCCGCGACCTGCGCGCCGACCCCCCGCCCGCCGACTGGGCCGGGACGCCGCTGCGCGAGGGCCTGCGCGCGGTGCCCTGCGACCGCGCGCCCGAGGAGCTGTACGAGGCCTGGCGGGCCGCCTTCGCCCCCGACCACGTCGACTTCTACCCGGGCGAGGACGCCCGGGTGGTGGCCGAGCGGATCACCCCGCTGCTGGAGGGCGAGGTCATCGGCCCGGTGCTGCCGTCCAGCCTGCTCGCCGTGGACGCCGAGGACCGCGTGGTCGCCGGGCTGATCCTCACCGACCGCGACGGCCTGCCCTGGATCGGCGACGTCTTCCGCCACCCGGAGCGCGGCTACCGCGGCCTCGGCGCCGACCTGCTGCGCCGCGCCGTCGGGGACGCCGCCGAGCGCGGGCTCGCGGACGTGACGCTGGTGGTGTCCGAGGGCAACCCGGCCCGCCGGGTCTACGAGTCGCTGGGCTTCCGGCTCCAGGAGACGTCGCTGACGGTGGTCGTGCCCGACGCCTGAACCCCTGAGCCTCCGGGCCTCCGAACCCCTGAACCTCTGACCCCTGAGCCGAGTGGCCGGGCCGCCGGACACGTGCGCCCGGGCTACTCCTTGTGCCCGCCCTCGATCCGGGCGCCCCGCACCACGACCATGGTCAGGCCGACCGCGACCAGCAGCTCCGCCCAGAAGAACGCCGCGTAGTCCAGCAGCGAACCGATCGGCGGGCTGCCGGGCGCGGCGTTGCGCATGCCGACCAGGGCGAACAGCGTGGCCGCCATCCAGCCGAGGGCGGGCCAGACGATGCCGCGCCGCTGGCGGACGATCAGCCAGGCCGCCACCAGCACGGACAGCGCCAGCGCCCACATCGCGGCCATCATGAACCAGGCCAGGATGAAGGTGCTGCGCGAGCGGCTGATCCGCTCGGTCACCACGACGGCGCCGCCCTCGCTCTGCTGCTCGGCCTGCTTGAAGACGAAGAAGGGGTCGGCCTCCTCCACGCCGATCACCACGGGGACGGGCTGCCCGCCGGCGGTGGCCTGGAAGCCGATCAGCGCGTGGTAGTGGTCGAAGGGGTAGTCGGTGACCCGGCCGTCGAGGAGGCTGAACGCCACCGCGCCGGAGGCGACCTGCTGCCCGGCCGGGTACCTGAGCACGGTCTGCTCCAGCGAGGTCGTCTCCAGCACCACGTCCCGGGCCGGGACCAGCAGGCTGTCCGGCTGCTCCAGGGCGCCGTGCGGGTGGACCAGGACCTTCGCGGTGAGCGTCTGCGCGGCCGCGTCCACCCGCTGGAGCGTCACGTCGACCTCCAGGAAGTCCGGGCCGGGCACCGTCCCGACCACCTGGACGCGGCCGCGGCTGGAGCGTTCGTCGAGGTAGAGCAGCAGCCCGGCGACGACGGACAGCACGATCGCCGCCACCACGGCGTACGCGCGCCAGGGCCTGACCTTCGGCCGGGGAGCGGTGCCCGCGCCGCGCGCCCGGGCGTGGACGCGGACCCGCGGCCGGGCCGCCGGGCGCGTGCGCCGGACGGCCCGCCGGTGCAGCGGCGCGCCCATCGGCCTGTTCATCGGCCTGCTCCACGGTCGGCGGTGGCGGCTGCGGGTGCCGCCTGTCCCGCCACCCTCCGGGCGGCCGCGGCCGCGGCGCAACCGCAGAGGGCCGATCGGGCGGGCCCGAGACTCGGCAAAGACGCTGGTCGGAGGGGCTGTGTAGGCTCAACGGTCATGGCGAGGGTGACACGGGACGATGTGGCGCGGGTGGCGGGGACGTCCACGGCGGTCGTGAGTTATGTGATCAACGACGGGCCGCGGCCGGTGGCGGCGGCGACCCGGGCGCGGGTGCTCGCGGCGGTCGAGGAGCTCGGCTACCGGCCGAACCGGGTCGCCCAGGCGATGGCCCGGCGGCGGACCGACCTGCTCGGGATGGTCGTCCCGGACGCCCGCCAGCCCTTCTTCGCCGGGCTCGCGCACGCCGTCGAGCAGGCCGCCGCCGAGCACGGCCGGCTGCTGCTGATCGGCAACTCCGACTACGCCGACGAGCGCGAGGCGCACTACATCCGCGCCTTCCTCGGGATGCAGGTGGACGGTCTGGTCCTGGTCACCCAGGACCCGGCCACCCCCGGGCTGACCGGCTTCGACGTGGCCGACGGCACCCCGGTCGTGCTGCTGCACCACCGGGCGGAGAGCACCGGCGGCGTCGCCGTGGTCGCGGACGACCAGGGCGGCGCCCGCGAGGTGGTCCGCCACCTGCTCGGACACGGGCACGCCGAGGTGCACTGCTTCGGCGGCACCCTCGCGCTCAGCCCGCACGACCCGGTCACCGGGCGGACGGCCGGCTGGCTCGCCGCGCTGGAGGAGGCCGGGCTGCCCACCGAGGGACGGCTCACCCCGGCGCCGTTCGACCGGGTCCGGGCGCACGCCGAGGCACTCGCCCTGCTCGCCCGTCCCGACCGGCCGTCCGCCGTGTTCTGCACGACGGACGACCAGGCGATCGGCCTGCTGCGGGCCGCCGACGACCTCGGCATCCGGGTGCCGGAGGACCTCGCGGTGGCCGGCTTCGACGACATCGCCGAGGCGGTGATCGCCGGGCCCGCGCTGACCACCGTCACCACGGCGCAGGACGAGATGGCCCGCGCGGCGGTGGAACTGGTCCTCGGCGGGCCGGAGCGCCGCGCCCAGGGCGCCCGCACCTTCCCGGCCCAGCTGGTGGTCCGGCGCTCCTGCGGCTGCCCGTAGGGGACGGCACGGGGCTGAGGCCGGGGGGGGCGGCCCCGGACCGGCCGGGCAGCGGCGCGGGGCTGGCGTCGGGGACGGCGCGGGCGCCTCAGCCTTCGAGCAGTTCGTCCGCGAGCAGGTCCATCAGCAGGTTGTCGTGCCAGGTGCCGTCCGGCCCGCGCTCGTACTGGCGCATGGTGCCGACGGTGCGGAAGCCGACCTTGGTGTAGCAGCGGATCGCGGCGAGGTTGTCCGCGGCCGGGTCGATCACCAGCCGGTGGTAGTGGTGGTCGTGCACCAGGTACCGGGCCATCGTGCGCACGGCGTCGGTGCCCAGGCCCAGGCCGTGCACCGTCGGGTCGAGGTAGAGGTCCATCCCGGCGTGCCGGTACTCGTCGTCGTTGTTGGCGTACCACTGGATGGCGCCGACCACCTTGCCGCCGAGGTCGATCGCGAAGGTCTCGGTGCCGGGCGACTCCAGGTCGTTGGCGACCTCGTCGGCCAGGTCGTCACCGCCACGCCAGCGTTCGAACACCTCGGGCGTGCCGCGGATGGCCGCCAGCGCCGGGATGTCGTCGCCGGTGGCCGGGCGGAGCGTGACCAAGGTGCCGTGCAGAATCGTCCCCATATGGGGCATGTTGGCACGGAAACCCGGCTCCGGCGAGTGTTTTCGACCCGCCGTCCGGCCCCTTCCGGCGTGCGGCCTCGGGGCCGGGGCCGCACGCGCGCGAGGCGGGCGCCCGGGCGTCAGGCGGTGGGGCGCGCCGGGTCGCCGAGCGGGCCGAGCCAGACGGCCGTGACGGCGCTGACGTAGCGGGCGCCGCAGTGGTCGCCGGGGACGACGAGCTGCGGACCGGCGGCGTCCAGCGGGGCGCCGTCCATGCTGGTGGCGAGCAGGATCTGCTGGCCGCCGAAGTCCGGATCGATCTCGGCCCAGGAGACCACCGCCCGGTGGCCGTCGGCGCCGGCCACCGAGAGCAGGAAGCGCAGCCGCTGCTTGCGGCCGGAGAAGTCGATCCGGGGCCGGGCCGCGCGCAGCACGTCCAGCAGCGCCGGGCCCTCGTAGCCGTGGCGCTGCTCGCCCGCGGTCCGGCAGTCGAAGCTGACCTCGACCCGGCGGGCGGGGAGGGCTCGCAGCTGCGCCACCGTCAGCTCGGCGGGGCGGTCGAGGTGGCCGTGCAGTCGGACGGTGGGTCTCGCCGGGGTCATGGGTGCTCCCTCCTCCCGGGCCACGGCGCCGCGGCCCGGGTGGAGGAGTACCCGAGCAGCGGCCGGAGCATTCGCAGATGCGATGGATCGGGCGGACTTCCACTCGCAGGTGCGGGCCCTGAGCCCGGGTGGCGGCTGTCGGCGGGGCCGGTCCTACGGGGTCTCGTCCTGGCGCAGCCGGGCACTGACCGCGCCGAGCCCCTCGGCGAGCACCGCGAGCTGCTCGCGGCTGAGCACGTCGATCAGCAGCTCGCGCACCAGGGCGACGTGCCCGGGCGCGGCCTGGCGCAGCGCCTCGCGGCCCTGGTCGGTGAGTTCGGCGATGACGCCGCGCACGTCGCTGGGGCAGGAGCGGCGGGCGACCAGGCCGGCCCGCTCCAGCTGGGTGACCTGGTAGGTCAGGCCGCTCTTGGAGGTGACCAGCCTGTCGGCGAGCTCGGTCATCCGCAGCGAGTCGCCGGGGGCGGCGGACAGGTGCACCAGGATCTCGTACTGCTGGTGGGAGAGTCCGGAGTCGTCCTTGAGCTGGCGTTCCAGCCGCCGGTTCAGCAGGTTGCTCGCGACGACGAAGCCCCGCCAGGCGGCCGCCTCGTCCGGGTCCAGCCAGCGGGGTTCGTTCAGTGTGGACATGGGGTGAAGCCTACTCCTGTTGTTCAAATTCGAACGAAGGTGTACCGTCGGTTCCGTAAAGGTTCAAATTTGAACTACCTGTCGGACTACCTGCCGGTCGAACGGCCCCGAGGAGGACGCCATGAGCACCGCGGCCCCTGAGCGCATGCCCGCCCTGTACCTGTCGCACGGCGCGCCGCCACTGGCCGACGACCCGGTCTGGCCGGGCGAGCTGGCCGCCTGGTCCGCCGACCTGCCCCGGCCCAAGGCCGTCCTGATGGTCTCCGCCCACTGGGAGGAGGCCCCGCTCGCCCTCGGCGCCGTCACCACCGTCCCGCTGGTCTACGACTTCTGGGGCTTCCCCGAGCACTACTACCGGGTCCGGTACACCGCCCCCGGCGCGCCGGACCTCGCCGAGCGCGTGCGCAAGCTGCTGCGCGCCCCCGGCACGCCCGTCCAGGACATCCCCGACCGCGGGCTCGACCACGGCGCGTACGTCCCGCTGGTGGAGATGTACCCGGACGCCGACATCCCGGTGCTCCAGGTCTCGCTGCCCACCCTCGACCCGCAGCGGCTGATGGAGATCGGCCGCAAGCTCGCCCCGCTGCGCGACGAGGGCGTGCTGATCGTCGGCAGCGGCTTCTTCACCCACAACCTGCGGGCGCTCAGCAACGACGGCCGGATCACCTCGGTGATGGCCGAGTTCGACGACTGGGGCCGGCGCGCCCTGGAGGCCCACGACCTCGACGCGCTGCTCGACTTCGAGCACAAGGCCCCGGCCGGACGCCTGGCCCACCCGCGCACCGAGCACTTCGCCCCGCTGTTCGTCACCCTCGGCGCCGGCGAGGCCGACCTGGACAGCCAGCGCAGCGTCATCGACGGGTTCTGGATGGGCCTGGCCAAGCGCTCGATCCAGCTGGGGTGAACCCCTCCCCTTCGAACGCCCCGCCTGCCGGACCCCTCACAGCCCTCACAGGGAGCAGCAGGTGAACCGCTCGCCGATGTGCTCGGGCTGCTCGATCTCGTCCACCAGCGCGACCGCGTAGTCCGCCACCGAGATCCGGCTCCGCCCCTCGGCATCGGTGAGCAGCTGGTCCAGGCCGGTGCGGTAGCGGCCGGTCCGCTCCCCCGGGCCGATCTCGGCGGCCGGGCTGAGCACCGTCCAGCGCAGGTCGGAGACCGTCCGGTAGTAGTCCAGCGCCGCGCCGTGGGCGTGCATGATCTGGAGGAGCGGCTCCGGCAGGCCCGGGGCGCCCCAGACCCGCACGCCGGGCGCGGTCTCCAGATTGCCCGCCCCGCCGACCGCGATCAGCCTGGGGGCCGCGCCGCCCAGCGTGCGCAGGCCTTCGACCAGGGAGCGGGCGGCGGGCTCGACCAGCGCCTGGTGGCCCGGGCCGTCGCCGCCGCCGACGGCGCTCACCAGGACGTTCCGGCCGGCCGCGACCCGGGCCACGTCCGCCGGGTCCAGCACGTCCGCGCGCTCCACGGCGGCGGCCGCGCCCCGGTAGCGGTCCGGGTCCCGGACCACCGCGGTGACCTCGTGCCCGCGCGCCGCCGCCTCCCTGACGACCGCGCTGCCGATGGTGCCGCCGGCGCCGATCACGGCGATTCTGGCCATGGGTACCTGCCTGGGTGCTCGCGGGTGGGGCGGCGGCGGACCGCGGGACGCTGGATCGCAGGGCGCCGGACGCCGGACGCGCCGGACGCGCCGGACAGGACCGATTATCGGACGAACTCCCGGCGCGAGCCGGGGCACTGGGCCTATCGTGTGACGCCCCGGACGCCCCGGACGCCCCGTCGAAGGAGTGGTCATGCGCAACGGCGACGCCGTACGAACCGCCCTGGACGCCGCCCTGGCCGTCCTCGCCCCGCACACCGGGAACCGCGACTGGGACGCCCCCGCCGGGCTCCTGGAGTGGAGCTGCCGCGACACCGCCGCCCACATCGCCCACGACCTGCTCGCCTACGCCGGCCAGCTCGCCGCCCGCCCCCGCGACCGCTACCTGCCGCTGGACCTCACCGTCCGGCCCGAGGCCGACCCGGCCCAGGTGCTCACCGTGGTCACCGCCGCCGGGCACCTCCTCGCCACCGCCCTGGACGCCGCCCCGCCCGAGCTGCGCGCCTACCACCACGGGCCCTGCGAACCGCTCGGCTTCGCCGCGATGGGCGTCGCCGAGACCCTGCTGCACACCCACGACATCACCCGCGGCCTCGGCCTGCCCTGGCAGCCGCCCGCCGAACCGTGCCGCTTCGCGCTCGACCGGCTCTTCCCGCACGCACCGCGGGAGCCGGATGCCCACCCGGCGGAGGTCCTGCTCTGGTGCACCGGGCGCGGGGAACTGAACGGCCGCCCGCGCAAGTCCTCGTGGACCTGGCGGGCGGCCATGGGCGAGTGGCCGGACTGATCCGACCGGTCAGGCGCTCCCGGTGGCGATCCGCTCGGCCTGGCTGCGCTCGATGCAGAACTCGTTGCCCTCCGGGTCCCCGAGGGTGACCCAGCCCTTGCCGTCCGGGAGGCGGTGGTCCGCCAGCACGGTCGCCCCGAGGGCGACCAGGCGCTCCACCTCCTCGTCCCGGCTGCGGTCCTGCGGCTGGAGGTCGAGGTGGACCCGGTTCTTCGCCGCCTTGCCCTCGGGCACCCGGATGAAGAGCAGCGAGGCGCCGGCGGAGTTGACCACCGCCTCCTCGTCGCACGGGTTGTCGTCCTCGCCCAGCGTGCCGTCCAGCGCCTGCGCCCAGAAGGAGGCCAGGGCGTGCGCGTCGCCGCAATCGATCGTCACATGTCGTACCAGAGATGCCATCCGCCTACTCTGACCTGCGCGGTTCGGGTTCGTCCAGCCATTTGCGGGAGTGCCGGTGGCCGTCCAGCGGAAAGGGCGGGAAGGGCGGGAGCAGTTCCACGAACGGGTAGCCGGCCTTCTCCGCGACCCGGCAGGAGGCGGGGTTGTCCACCTGGTGCAGCAGGTCGATCCGGCGCAGGCCGCCCTCGGCGAAGGTGGCGAAGGCCCAGGCGGTGAGGGCCTCCACCGCGCGCGGAGCCACCCCCCGGCCGCGGGCCGGGGCCGCCGTCCAGTACCCCACCTCGGCCGTCTCCCCGCCGGGGGCGGGGTACTTGAGAGCGACGTTGGCGACGAGCTCGGCGCCGTCCAGGACGGCGAAGCTGTACCGGGTGCCCGCCGCACGGCCCTCCTCCTGGAGGCGCAGCCAGTGCGCGGCCTCCTCGGCGTCGCCGACCGGGGTCCGGGTGAAGCGGCGCAGGGTCGCGTCCCGGTAGGCCTCGATCAGGGCCGGCGCGTCGGCGTCCTCGAAGGGGCGCAGCAGCAGGCCGTCGGCCGTCAGGGCGGCGGTCACTTGAGGCCCTCCCAGCCCCAGCGCGGGGTCGGGCCGGGATCGCCGAGGTCGGTGCCGGCCGGGGAGCCGGAGACGTCCTCGGCGATCCGGGTGCCCCAGTCGAAGTACTCCAGCACCCGGCGGCGCAGCAGTTCGTCCCCGGGCAGCTCCGCGCGGACGGCCTCGGCCATCAGCTCCATCCAGCGCAGCCGCTGCTCCTCGGTGACGGCCAGGCCCAGGTGGGCGCGGAGCAGCGCCTGGTGGCCGCCCAGTCGGTCGGTGTAGCCGGTCGGGCCGCCGAACACCTCGGCCAGCCAGACCGCGACGTGCTCGATGTGGGTGGGGGTGAAGTCGGCGAAGACCGGCGCGAGCAGGGGGTCGGCGAGGGCGCCCCGGTAGAAGGTCCGGCTGAGCCGGCGCAGGACGTCGATGCCGCCGACGGCCTCGTAGAGCGTGCCGGGCCGTTGGTCGTTCATGGCTGTGCTCCCCGTGGGTGAACCGTATGTTGCGACCTTCCTAGCAGCCGGAGGGCCCGGTCGGCGCGGCCCCGGGCCCGCTGTTCGCGCCGGGCTCGGCGAGCGGAGGCCCGGGCCCGGGTGGCGGGCGGGGTGGGCCCGGGTGCGCGGCGTCCTGGCGGACCGACCCGACGGCTCCGCCGTTCCCGCTTGACCCTGACGCTGGCGGCAGGGTCGGAGGGTGGGCCCATGGACGACGAGAGCGGGACGCGGAGCCGGGTCGTGGTGGTCACGGGGGGCGGGACGGGGATCGGGCGGGAGACGGCGCTGGCCTTCGCCGCCGAGGGGGCGCGGGTGCTGGCGGTGGGGCGGCGGCCGGAGCCGCTGGCCGCGACGGCCGCCGCGTACCCGGCACTGATCGAGCCGCTGGCCGCGGACGTGACCGGGCCCGGGGCACCGGAGGAGATCGTCCGGGCGGCACTGGAGCGGTTCGGGCGGCTGGACGTGCTGGTCAACAACGCGGCGATCGTGCGGAGCGGGCAGGGGATCGGCGGCTTCGACCGGGCGGGCGTCGATGCGCTGCTGGCGACCAACCTGGTCGCCCCGGTGCTGCTCGGCCAGGCCGCGGTGCCGGTGCTGAGCGGGAGCCGGGGCGTGGTGGTCAACGTCAGCACCGCCGTCGGGCAGCGCGGCTGGCCGAGCAACTCGGTGTACGCGGCGACCAAGGCGGCGCTGGAGACGGTCACCCGCAGCTGGGCGGTGGAGCTGGCGCCGCGCGGGATCCGGGTGGTGGCGGTGGCGCCCGGGGCGATCGACACCCCGATCGGCGACCACTCCGGGTACGGCCCCGAGCAGCGGGCGGCGATCCGGAAGTGGCAGATCGAGCACACCCCGCTGGGCCGGATCGGCCGCCCCGAGGAGGTCGCCTGGGCGATCACCCGACTCGCCTCGCCGCGGGCCTCGTTCGTGACCGGCGTAGTGTTGCCGGTGGACGGCGGCGCACTGGTGGGCTGACCGGGAGGGGACGGGTGGCGGTGCGGATCGGCGAGCTGGCGGCCCGGACCGGCAGTACCGCGCGCGCTCTGCGGCACTACGAGCAGGCCGGGTTGATCGACTCCGAGCGCGCGCCGAACGGCTACCGCGAGTACGGCGAGCCGGCGGTCGTCCGGGTGCGCAACATCCGTGCGCTGGTGGCCGCCGGGCTCACCCTGGAGGACGTCCGCCCGCTGCTGGGCTGCCTGGACGGGGACGTGCTGGCGGTCCGGCCGTCCGAGCAGGTGCTGGGGATCGCCCGGCGGCGGCTGGCGGTGCTGGAGCGCCGGATCGCCGCCCAGACGGAGGCCCGGGACCGGCTGGCGGCGGCGCTGGCGGCGGCCGGGGTGGTGGCGGACGGGGTGGGCGCGGACGGGTGACACCCCCGATCGGGGGTGTGCAGGGGGCGGGCGGGGGAGGACAGTGGCCCCATGCAGATTCCACTCTCCGTGATGGACTTCCTCGACCGGGCCGAGCTGGTCTACGGCGACCGGGTCGGCATCGTCGACGAGCCCGTGCAGCCGGCCGAATCCTGGGGCGAGCTGAGCTACCGCCGGGTCGCCGAACTGGCCCGGGCCCAGGCCGCCGGGCTGGACCGGCTCGGTGTCGGGCCGGGCGAGCGGGTCGCGATCGTCTCGCACAACTCGGCCCGGCTGCTGACCTCCTTCTTCGGGGTGAGCGGGTACGGCCGGGTGCTGGTGCCGGTGAACTTCCGGCTGAAGGCCGAGGAGGTCTCGTACATCGTCGAGCAGAGCGGCGCCTCCGTGCTGCTGGTCGACCCCGAGGTCGCCGACGCCCTGGACGGGGTGGTGGCCAAGCACAAGTTCGTGCTGGGCGCGGCCAGCGACGCCGTGCTGTACGACACCGACGCCACCCCGCGGCGGTACGCGGTGGACGAGAACGACACCGCCACCATCAACTACACCAGCGGAACCACCGCCCGCCCCAAGGGCGTTCAGCTCACCCACCGCAACGTCTGGCTGAACGCGACGCTGATGGCCCTGCACTACGGGGCCGGCGACCGGGACGTCTACCTGCACACCCTGCCGATGTTCCACGCCAACGGCTGGGGCCTGCCGTTCTCGCTCACCGGCCTGGGCGCCCGGCACATCGTGCTGCGCAAGGTGGACGGCGCGGAGATCCTGCGCCGGGTCGAGCGGCACGGGGTGACCTTCCTGTCCGGCGCGCCCGCCGTGGTCCAGATGGTGCTGGACGCGGCCGCCGACTGGGACGGCCCGGTGCCCGGCCGGGACCGGGTGCGGCTGGTGGTGGCCGGCGCCCCGCCGCCGACCTCGGTGATCCAGCAGGTCGAGGAGCAGCTGGGCTGGGAGTTCATGCAGCTCTACGGCCTGACCGAGACCTCCCCGGTGGTCACGGTCAACCGCTCGCGGGCCGAGTGGGACGCGCTGCCGGCCGCCGAGCGGGCCGAGAAGCTGGTGCAGGCCGGCTCCCCCGCGCTCGGCACCCGGCTGCGGGTGGACGCGTCCGGCGAGGTGCTGGTGCGCTCCAACACCGTGCTGGACGGCTACTGGCAGCAGCCGGAGGCCTCGGCCGAGGCGCTGCGGGACGGCTGGTTCCACACCGGCGACGGCGGCACCCTCACGGACGGCCTGCTGACCATCTCCGACCGCAAGAAGGACGTCATCATCAGCGGCGGGGAGAACGTCTCCTCGATCGAGGTGGAGGACTGCCTGTACGACCACCCGGCGGTCGCCGAGACGGCGGTGATCGGGGTGCCGCACGAGAAGTGGGGCGAGACGGTGAAGGCGCTGGTGGTGCTCCGGGAGGGCCACGAGGCCGTCACCGAGGCCGAGTTGATCGCGCACTGCAAGCAGCGGCTGGCCGGCTACAAGTCGCCCACCACGGTGGAGTTCCGGGACGCCCTGCCGCGCACCGCCACCGGGAAGCTGCAGAAGTTCCGGCTGCGCGAGCCGTACTGGACCGGGCGGGAGCGCCGGGTCAACTGAGGCCGCGCCGGGGGCCCGTCACCCGACGAGCCCCGACTCCCTCGCCGCGAGGGCGAGTTCGGTCCGGTTGCGGACGCCGAGCTTGTGCATCGCGGACTTGAGGTAGCCCGTCACCGTGTTGCAGGTCAGGCCCAGTCGGGCGGCGATCTCCGGGTTGGTCCGGCCGGTCGCCGCCCAGCGCAGCACCTCGTGCTCGCGCGGGGTCAACGGCGGTACGGGGGCGGCCGTCCGGGGCTTGTCGAAGGGCTTGTCGAAGGGCTTTCCACAGGACTGCTCGCAGGGCTTTCCGCCGGGCCGTTCGCGGCTCCAGGCGGCGGCCCCGGCCAGTGCCCGGGTCGCCGCCTTCGCCAGGGTGCCGACCGCGGAGATCCGCACGTCCCCGAACGGGACGACGGCGCGCAGCGAGGCGTACACCACGCCGTGCACGGTGTCGCCGTCCATCAGCGGGACGGTGAGCATCGCGTACAGGTCCTCGGCGGCCACGGCCGCGTCGTAGTGGTGCGAAATGGTCGTCGCCGCACGGTAGTCGGGCACCCAGCTGGGCGCGCGTTCGGCGAGCGCCCGGCCGCCGAGGCCGAGTCCGGCCGGGACGGGCACGTCGTGCAGCAGGTCGGCCCGGGTGCCGGCCCAGTGCCGCAGCACCATGCCCTCGCTGCCGGGACGGCTGCCGGGCAGCGGCTCGGGCACGCCGACCAGGCCGACGTCGGCGCCGCACTCGGCCACCACCCGGCGGGCGAGGTCGCCGAGCACGGCGTCCCGCACCAGCTCGGCGGCGCGCGCGGCGAGTTCGGGGTCCTCGGGTCGCGCGGCGTCGGCGACGGGGTGCGCAGGATGGGGGTCCGCAGCCCTGGTCATCGCGGAATTGTCACACGCGGTGCGGCCGGTGGCGAGAGTCCTGACGTGCGTGTTTCGTGGAGTGGCGGACGCCGCCGCCGGGCCGGGAGTAGTGTCCGGCCGTACGCTACCGGCGGGTAGCAACTGCCGTGACCGGAAAGGGAGCCGATGACCGAGCCGAACGCGCCGGGCGACGTGCTGGGCGGCCTGCTGGCGGACCTGCGGGCCGAGAGCGCGGTGCTGGACGACCTGGTCGCCGGGCTGCCGGCCGAGGAGTGGGCCCGCCCGACCCCCGCCGAGGGCTGGACGGTGGCGCACCAGATCGCCCACCTGGCCTGGACCGACGACTGGACGGCCCTGGCCGCGCGCGACCCGGAGGGCTTCGGCGCGTCGCTCGGCGGGCACTTCACCGAGCTGCTGGCGGCCGGCGCCGACCCGGTCGAGGACGGCGCCCGCGCCGGACTGTCCGCCGGGCCCGCGGCGCTCCTCGCCCGCTGGCGGGCCGGGCGGGCGGAGGTGCTGGCCGCGCTCGGCGCCGCCCCGGCCGACGTCCGGCTGCCCTGGTTCGGCCCGCCGATGAAGCCCGCCTCGATGGCGACCGCCCGGCTGATGGAGACCTGGGCGCACGGCCAGGACGTCGCGGACGCGCTCGGCGCCACCCGCGAGCCCACCGACCGGCTGCGGCACATCGCCCACCTGGGGCTGCGCACCCTGGGCTTCGCCTTCACCCTGCACGGACTGCCCGTGCCCGAGCGCCCGGTCCGGCTCGACCTGACCGCGCCCGACGGCAGGTCCTGGTCCATCGGCCCGGTCGGGGCGCGGGACGTGGTGGCCGGCCCCGCCCTGGACTTCTGCCTGCTGGTGACCCAGCGCCGGCACCGGGACGACCTCGCCCTCACCGCCACCGGGCCCGTCGCCACCGCCTGGCTCCCGATCGCCCAGGTCTTCGCCGGGGCGCCGGGCAAGGGGCGGCAGCCCGGGGCGTAGGGCGGCGCACCAGGCAAGGCACGGCGGCCCGGGGCGCGGGCGGGGCGCCGGGGTTGGTTGAATGGCGCCCATGGACGACCTGCTCAACCGACTGCCCGCCATCCCCGACCTGCGCGACCGCTGCCGCGCCCTCGCCACGCTCGACGCGATCCTCAGCCCCGACGACTGGGAGGCGCGGTACCACTCCTTCGACGCCTCCTGGGACGAGGGCGAGGAGTTGGCCTCGATGCGCGACGGCGAGGGCGACGACTGGTGCCTGGTCTTCTCCCCCGTCGGCGCCTACGGGCGCGGCTTCGACCACGAGGCGCCCAACGCCCCGGAGCTGCTCGCGGCCGTGCCCGAGGAGTTCCGCCGCTTCGCCGAGGAGCCCGCCTTCGGGGACGAGGACGGGCCGACGGTCACCCGCTGCTTCTGGCGCGCCCACGAGGACGGCGCCTGGCGGGGCGCGGCCGCCGAGCGGGGCGCGGAGGGCCTCTTCGACCTGCTGCTGGACGGCTCGGCCGCCGGCTACCGGGCCTGGGCCACGGAGTACTTCGAGCCGGAGCACGAGCTGGACCTCGCCGCGATCGAGCACGTCCTGGCGCTGCGCCCGCTCACCCCGGCCGTGCTGGCGGCGCTCAACCCGGACATCGACGAGGAGGAGCTCGCCGTCGACCTCGCGGAGATCGGCTACCCCACTTCCTGACGTATCGTCACATCTGTTGGGCAGTACGGGTACACCACTCCTTCCGGCGATGGGTCGGGGCCTTCCGGGGTGGTGGAATGCCCGCATGATCCGTACACGTGCCATGCGCACCGCACTGTCCTTCACCGCCGCCCTGCTCGCCGTCGGCGGCCTGGCCGCCACCCCCGCCCAGGCCGCCGTCGCGGCGCCCGCCCCCGTGGTCACCGGGGCCCAGGTCCGGGCGGCCACCCCGGCCGCCCAGCAGGTGCTCACCTTCCTGGCGGCGTACCGCGACGCCGTGGAGGGCGGGGGCGGCACCGAGAGCCCGCGGCAGGTCCGCGAGCAGTACCTCTCCCCGTACCTGAACTACCGGCTGGACCAGTGGGCGATGCAGAACGACGCCGATCCGGTGTTCCGCGCGCAGAACGTCCCGGCGAGCTGGTCGGCCCAGCAGGTCAAGGAGGAGGAGGGCTACGCCTCCGTCCGGCTGACCGAGTTCTGGAGCGGCGGGGGCAGCCAGGACGTCTGGTACACCGTCCGCCTCACCGACCTGCGGATCTTCGACCTCGGCGACCGGCCCGCCTTCTAGCCGTACCCCGACGCGTCGACGCGCGCCGCTTCACAGGCACACGCCGGCCCGCCCCGTTCAGAGGCCGATCCGGAGCGGGGTGAGCCGGGTGGCGACCAGGTTGGTCGCACCCCGGTCGCGCTCGACGCGGCCGTACACCAGCAGTCCGGCCCGGTCCAGGGCGGTGCGGCGCTGGGACTCCCAGACCGGGCGGTTGCAGATCACGTTGATCAGCCCGGTCTCGTCCTCCAGACTGAGGAAGAGCACCCCGCCGGCCGTCGGCGGCCGCTGCCGGTGGGTGACCAGGCCGCCGACCACCACCTCCGTTCCCGGTGGCACATCCGGGAGTTGGGCGGCGCTGAGCGCGCCGCCGCGGTCCAGGTGGGCGCGCAGGTGCTGGAGCGGGTGGCTGGTGGCGGAGGTGCCGGTGGCCCACAGGTCGGCGATGGTCTCCTCGACCGGGCTCATGCCGGGCAGCTCCGGCGCCTCGGTCCCGGGGGTGGTGCCGGGGATCAGGCCGTCCGAGATACCGGCGAACGCCCCTGCGGCCCACAGTGCCTGACGTCTCGTCAGTTCGAAGCAGTCGAAGGCCCCCGCCGTCGCCAGCGCCTCCAGGGCGGGACCGGGCAGCCCGGTGCGGCGGGCGAAGTCCTCCAGGTCGGCGTACGGCTGCCCGGCCACGATCGCCTCGGCCTGCGGGGTGCCGATGCCGCGCACCGTCTCCAGGCCGAGCCGGATCGCCGGTTGCGGGCGCCCGGCGGTCAGCGGCGGTTTCGGGGTCGGCCCCCGGTACGGCTCCAGGGTCGGCCGCGCCCCGCTGGCGTTGACGTCCACCCCGCGCACCCGCACGCCGTGCCGCCGGACGTCCGCGACCAGGCTGAGCGGCGAGTAGAAGCCCATCGGCTGGTTGGCCAGCAGGGCGCAGGTGAAGGCCGCCGGGAAGTGGTGCTTCAACCAGGCGCTGGCGTACACCAGGTAGGCGAAGCTGATCGCGTGGCTCTCCGGGAAGCCGTAGTTGGAGAAGGCCTCGATCTTGCCGTAGACGTCCTCGGCCACCTCGGCCGGGATGCCGCGCTCGGCCATCCCGGTGAGCAGCCGCTCGCGCAGCCGGGCGACCCGCTCGTGCGAGCGCTTGGCGCCCATCGCCTGGCGCAGCCGGTCGGCCTCCTCCGGGGTGAACCCGGCGCAGTCGATGGCCAGTTGCATCATCTGCTCCTGGAACAGTGGCACCCCGAGGGTCTTGCCGAGGGCGTTCTCCATCAGCGGGTGCGGGCAGCCGGGCGGCTCCGCCCCGGCGCGGCGGCGCAGGTACGGGTGGACGGAGCCGCCCTGGATCGGGCCGGGGCGGATCAGCGCCACCTCGACCACCAGGTCGTAGAAGTGGTCCGGCTTGAGCCGGGGCAGGGTCGCCATCTGGGCCCGGGACTCGACCTGGAACACCCCGACGGTGTCCGCCCGGCGCAGCATCGCGTACACGCCCTTGTCGTCGTCCGGGATGCTGGCCAGGTCGTAGCGCAGGCCGTGGTGCTCCGCGACCAGGTCGCAGGCGTCGTGCAGGGCGGCGAGCATGCCCAGGCCGAGCAGGTCGATCTTCACCAGCCCGGCGCCGGCGGTGGACTCCTTGTCCCACTGGAGCACGGAGCGCCCGGGCATCCGGGCCCACTCGGTGGGGCAGATCTCGCCGATCGGCTCCTTGGTGAGCACCATGCCGCCCGAGTGGATGCCCAGGTGGCGGGGCAGGCCGTGGAGCTGGGCGGCGAGTCGGAGCACGTCGGCGGGGATGACGGCGTCCGCGCCGGGGGCGGAGCGGAAGTCGGTCTGCCGGCTGAACGCGTCCACCTGCCCCTGCGGGTAGCCGAGCACCCGGGCGGCGTCGCGGATCGCCAGCCGCGGCCGGTAGGTGATCACGTTGGCGACCTGGGCGGCGTGCTCGCGCCCGTAGCGGCCGTAGACGTACTGGATGACCTCCTCGCGGCGGCGGTTCTCGATGTCCAGGTCGATGTCGGGCGGCCCGTCCCGGGCGGTGGAGAGGAAGCGTTCGAACAGCAGCTTGTAGTGGACCGGGTCGACGGCGGTGATCCCGAGGGCGTAGCAGACCGCCGAGTTGGCGGCCGAGCCGCGGCCCTGGCACCAGATGTCCCGGCTCCGGCAGAAGTCCACGATGTCGTGCACGATCAGGAAGTAGCCGGCCAGGTCGAGGTCCTCGATCACGTCCAGCTCCTTGGCGAGCTGACGGCGGGCGGCCGCGTTGCCGGAGCCGAAGCGGGCCGGGCCTCCGGCCGCGACCAGGGCGCGCAGGTGGCCGATCTCGGTCCCGCCCGCGGGGACGGGGAAGCCGGGCAGCTCCGGGTCCAGCCGGGCGAAGTCGAAGGCGCAGGCCCGGCCGAGCTCGGCGGTGGCCCGCTGCACCCCGGGGAAGCGGGCCAGCCGGCCGGCCATCTCGCGGCCCGAACGCAGGTGCGCGGTGCCGGCCGCGCTGGTCCAGCCGACCGCGTCCTGGAGGGTGCGGCGCTCGTGCAGGGCGGCGAGGCTCTGCGCGAGGCGGCCCTGGGCGGGGCCGGCGTGGTGGGCGTTGGTGGAGGCGACGACGGGGAGCCGCGCCTTCGCCGCGAGGGCGGCGAGGGCGTCGTTGCGCCGGTCGTCGCCGGGCAGCCACTGGTCGATCAGCTCGACGTGGACGTTCTCCGGGCCGAACGCCTCGGCGAGGGTGCGGAGCCTGCGCTCGGCCTCACCCTGGTCCGGGCCGTGCCTCCCGGCGAGCGCGGCGGGGACCCGGCCGAGGCGGCAGCCGGTGAGCACCGCCCAGTGGCCGTCGTGCGCCCCGGCGAGCGTCCCGAGGTCGTACACCGGGTTGCCCTTGGCGCCGCCGGCCAGCTGGGCGGCGGCGATCGCGGCGGAGAGGCGGCGGTAGCCGGCCGGGTCGCGGGCGAGGACCAGCAGGTGCTCCTCCGTCCCGCCGTCGCGGCCCGTCCCACCGTCTCGGCCCGTCCCGCCGTCGCGGATCGTCAGCTCGGCGCCGAACACGGTGCCCAGGCCCGTGCCCCGGGCCGCCTCGGCGAGCCGGACGGCGGCGTACAGGCCGTCGTGGTCGGTGATCGCGAGGGTCTCCACGCCGAGCCGGACCGCCTCGGCGACCAGGTCCTCCGGGTCGCTGGCGCCGTCCAGGAAGCTGAAGGCGGAGTGGACGTGCAGTTCGGCCCAGGGGGTGGCGGGCTGCTCCGGTGCGGCGCGTTCGGGAGCCGGGGCGGGGCGGCGCAGCGGGACGACCGTACGGTCCGGCGCCGCGCCGGTCAGCCGGCGGTGCAGTTCGCTCCAGGGGAGCGTGGGGTGGCTGGTGAAGCCCATCGGGGGTTGCCTTCGTCGTTCTCGTGCTCGTCCTGCTCCCCCCTGCTCGCCTACTCGGCCTTCTCGGTCTTCTCGGCCTGCTCCCTTCGGCCCTGCCCTTGCGGGCCTGCTCCGTTCGGGTGCCGGGGCCGCTAGGGCGTGTCTTCAAACTCGCGTCTGCGGGGCGACGCCGGGGCACGCACCTCGCCGCGTTGTCGTCGGTCGCCAATGGCCCCCAGCCTTCGGCCGGGAGGTGCCCCCACCGCAGTGGCTCCCTCCTCCGCCTTGCGATGCACGCACCCCAACGCCGCCCCGCCCGCCCTCCGGGCGGACGACGGGAGTTTGAAGACACGCCCTAGTCGTAGCCGGCCTCCAGGTACCAGGCACCCCCCTCCACGGTGAGCAGCAGCGCCCGGCCGCCCTCCACCACGACCTGGAACCGTGCCCGGCGCCGGGCCAGCGACTGGTCCCACCAGTACTCGACCGCCGGCCAGGGCCCGGTCCAGCTGTCCACCCGCTCCTCCCGACCCCGGACCACGACCAGGGCCGGCCGGGCCGACACCCCCGCCCGGCCGTCCACCATGACCGGCCGCCCGGCCCCGTCCAGCACCCGCACCGGCGCCGGCTCCCGCAGCACCACGGCGGGCCACACCTCCGGCAGCCGCCCCGGCCACGGCGCGTCGGACGGCACCGCCGCCTCGTACGGCTCGCCCCACGGCACCTTCACCGCCTGCTCGCCCGGGCCGCGCCCGCCGGCCGGCTCGATCCGGCGCAGCCCGGCGTGGCCGAGCACCGCCTGCACCCGGGCGACCGCCCGCTCCACCCGGTCGTCCGCGACGGCCTGGCCCCACAGCGCGAGCTGGCGGCCCTGGTCCGGGGAGAGGCCGTCGGGGGCGAGCCGGAGCAGGGTGAAGCCGGTGTCCTCCCCGCCGTCCCCGTTGCCGTTGCCGTCCCCGTCGCCGTCCCCGTCGCCGTCGCCTGTGCCGGTGAAGGTGCCGGTGAAGGTGCCCACGCCCTGCCAGGCCTGGAGCTGCCAGCGGACCCGCTCGGCCAGCGCCGTCGCGGACAGCCGGCCCTCGTGCCGCCACAGCCGGGAGGCCGTCCGGCCGTCCGCGCAGGCCACCTCGACGGCCACCCGGCGGCAGGTCAGCCCGGCCCCGGCCAGCCGCTGGTGCAGCTGCTCGGCCAGCGCGCGGGCGACGAACACCAGCGGTTCGGCCGACGGCTCCGACGGGTCGAAGCGCTGCTCGACGGCGAGGTCCGGCTCCTCGTCGCGGGGCACCAGCGGACGCGGCTGCAAGCCGCGGGCCAGCCGGTGCGCGACCGTCCCGGACGGGCCGAAGCGGTCCGCGACCGACTCGGCCGGCAGCGCGGCGAAGGCCCCGACGGTGGGCAGGCCGAGCCGCCCGAGCAGTTCGGCCAGCGCCTCGTCGCCCAGCGCGCTCACCGGGTACGGGGCGAGGAACTCCGCCGTCCGTCCGGCCGGGACCAGCACCCCGGCCCGGGCGGCGAGCACGGCGGCGAACAGGCCGTCGGCGACGCCGACCCGGGCCCGGGGGGCGGTGGCGGCCGGTGGAGGAGCGGTGGTGGCCGGTGGAGGGGCGGTGGGCTGCCGCTCTTCGACGGCCGGCGCGCCCGGGACGGCGTCCGGGACGAGCGGCTGCCCGAGGGCGTCCGCCACCGCCCTGCCGACCTTGTCGGCCAGTGCCTCCTCACCGCCGAAGTAGCGGCCCGGACCCTTCACCGGGATCGCGCACAGGCCCGGGCGGATCACCTCCACCCGGGGCGTGAACGCCTCCACCGCCGCGACCACCGGCTCGAAGCGGCGGGTCTCCGCCTCCGGGTCGCGGTCGCGCAACTCCAGCTCCGGGCAGAGCCGTTGGGCCAGCTTGAGCCGCTGCCCCTGCCGCACCCCGGCCGCCCGGGCGCCCTCCGAGCAGGCGAGGATCCGCCCGCCCTCGGTCACCGCTACCGGGTCGTCGCCGGTGACGGCCGCCACCGGCCAGTCCGGGCACCAGACCACCAGCACCCGGGGGGTCCTGTCGTCCGCCGTCCCGGATGCCATCGCTGCCTCGGCCGTCACCTCAGACCACCGCCGCCACGCGGGGTGCCATCGGCTCCGCCGCCGGTATCACCGTGGGTTCCGCCACCGGCTGCGGCTGCTCCTGGAGCGGACGCACCGCGCCGTACTCGTCCGGCAGCCAGAGCCGGGCCGTCCGGCCGCGCACCGCCGAGCCGCGGCCCTCGGCCACCACCTCCACCTGTCGGCCGACGAGCTGTCCATGGCCGTCGCCCAGCCCGAACCAGCGCCCGGAGCGCACCCCCAGCCGCAGTGCCGCGCCCGGCCACGGCCCGGCGACCAGCAGCACGCAGCCGCTGCGCCGCAGCACCGCCGCCAGCCGGGCGGCCAGCCTCGGCGGCACCGGCCCGTCCGGGCGCAGCATGATCAGCTCGACCGCGCCGGCCAGCACCGAGACCACCTCGGCCCAGTGCGGCCCCGGGTCGTCCGCGACCAGCAGCCGGCGCAGGTCCAGCCCGTACCCCTCGGCGGCGGCCAGCCCCAGGTCCGGCAGTCCGACCGCCGCGGCCCAGCCGCCCCCGGTCCCCTTCACCCCGGCGGCGAGCGCCAGCAGCAGCCCGGTGTCCCCGCCCGCCACCGACACCGCCGTCCCCCGGCGCAGCCCGGCCTCGGGCAGCACCTCCCGGAGGGCGGACGACACCGGCAGCAGCCCCCGCCCCTCCCTCTGCTCCCCGTCCTCCCCCTGTTGCCCCCGTTTTCCCGGCACGGCAGCCGGGGACGCCACCGGGCGGAGCACGGGGCGTGCGGTCTGCTCGGCGGTTGATTCGAAAAAAGGTTCGAAAACGGGCACACCCCCAGGATCGAACATTCGTTCGCAAAGATTCAAGTCCGATCCGTCCACCCTGCCCGTCACTCTCCGCTGTCCCGCCTCGGCGGGGCCGCGCGGATCGCGGCGCGGGGCTGCGCACCTCGGCGCGGCCGCCGGAGGCTCCGGCACCGGACGGGCGACACCGTTCGCCCGACCGGACTACCGACAAACCTTTTTTCCTTGACAAATTTTTTTGTCGGATGGATGCTGGAACGGTGCTGGAAGTCGCCGTGATCGAAGAACCCGCCGCGGCCGAGGCCTCGCTGGACCCCCTGCGGTCACGCCTCCTCGCCGCCCTGACCGAGCCCGCCTCGGCCGCCATGCTGGCCGCCCGGCTGGGCCTGCCCCGGCAGAAGGTCAACTACCACCTGAAGGAACTGGAGCGGCACGGCCTCGTCGAACTCGACGAGGAACGCCGCAAGGGCAACGTCACCGAACGGGTGTACCGCGCCACCGCGGCCTCCTACGTGATCTCCCCCAGCGTCCTGGCCGCCGTGAGCCCGGACCCCGCCCGCTCCCCCGACCAGCTCTCCGCCCGCTGGCTGCTGGCGCTCGGCTCCCGGCTGGTGCAGGAGGTCGGGGCCCTGCTGACCGGAGCCTCCCGGGCCCGCCGGCGGGTCGCCAGCTTCGGCATCGACGCGCAGGTGCGGTTCGCCTCCGCCGCCGACCGGGCCGCCTTCGCCGAGGAACTGGCCCAGTCCGTGGCCACCCTCGTCAGCCGCTACCACGACGAGTCCGCCCCCGGGGGCCGCAGCCACCGGGTGATCGTCGGACTCCACCAGATCCCCGCCGCCCAGCCCGGCCCCGGGGCGGAGCAGGACGTGACCGGGGCGGAGCAGGACGGACCCGGCACGGAACAGGCCGTCACCCGGGCGGACCAGGAGGACCGACGATGACCCACCCGTTCGAGATCGAGCTGGAGACCTCCCTGCCGGCGAGCCCGGAACAGGTCTGGGAGGCGATCGCCACCGGACCGGGGATCGACTCCTGGTTCATGGGCCGCAACGAGCTGGACCCGCGCGAGGGCGGCACCGCCGTCATGGAGACCGGGGGCCACCGCGCGGAGGCGGTCGTCACCGCCTACGAGCCCGGCAAGCGCCTGGCCACCCGTACGGCCACCGGCGAGGACGGCCGGTTCATGGCCTTCGAGTACCTGATCGAGGGCCGGGACGGCGGCGCCACCGTGCTCCGCGTCGTCCACAGCGGCCTGCTCGGCGACGACTGGCAGGACGAGTACGACGCGCTGCGCCGCGGCTGGCCCTTCCACCTCCACACGCTCCGCGAGTACCTCACCCACTTCCCCGGCCGCACCGCCGTCCCCGTCTTCGCCGCCGCACCGTCGGGTGGACGGACGGGACCGGAGGTCCGGGCCCTCCTCGCCCGCGCCCTGTCGCTGCCGCTCCCGGTCGCCGCGGGCACCCGGGTCCACGGCGAACCGGCGGGCCTGCCGCCGCTGGACGGCGAGGTGGTCTGGGCGGACGACGAGCGCTTCGAGGTCCGCACCGCCGACGGGCTCTACACCTTCCACCACGGCTCCGGCCTGGTGCTGATGTTCCACCACCTCTTCGGCCCGACGCCGGGCGGGGCCGGGGGTGAAGCCGGGACCGGGGCCGGGGCCGAGGCCGCCTGGCAGCGGTGGCTGACCGGCGCCCTCGCCTGACCTTTCGGACCTTCGGGCCATCGGACCTTCAGACCTTCAGATCTCCTTCTGACCTCCTTCAGACCCGACAGAAGCAGAACCGCACGAGAACCGAGGTACCACCCATGCGCACCCTGATCAGCACCGCCTTCATCTCGCTCGACGGCGTCGTCGAGGGCCCCGGCGGCGAACCCGGCTACCGCAACTCCGGCTGGACCTTCAAGGACATCGAGTTCCTCCCCGAGGCGTTCGAGATCAAGGGGCGGGAGCAGGAGGAGGCCACCGCGATGCTGCTCGGCCGGGCCAGCTACCAGGCGTTCAGCCCGGTGTGGCCGGACATGGCGGAGTTCGCCCACTACAAGACGCTGCCGAAGTACGTCGTCTCCACCACCCTCACCGAGGCCGACCTGGTGTCGAACTGGGGTGAGACCAGCATCCTGCGCTCGCTCGACGAGGTCGCCGCACTGAAGGAGACCGAGGGCGGCCCGATCATCGTCCACGGCAGCGCCACCCTGAACCACGCCCTCTCGGACGCCGGCCTGATCGACCGCTACCACCTGCTCGTCTTCCCGCTGCTGCTCGGCGCCGGCAAGCGCCTGTTCAGCACGACGGACAAGGACGCCCAGAAGCTGAAGCTGGTCGAGTACGGGGCCTACGGGAACGGCATCCAGAAGCAGGTGCTCGACGTGGTCCGCTGACCGCTCTCCACTCCTCCTCTCCATCCTCCCCCGTGGGAGCGTTGACGGCCCCGGACCGTCAACGCTCTTCCGTGGTGCGCCAGATGAACACCTCGCTGCTCGGCTGCCGCTCCGAGAAGAGCCCCGACGGCGAGGTCCGGGCGAGGAGGAGGCGGAGGTCCGCCTCGAAGGCCGGACGGCGCTCGGCGAAGAGGTGCGGGGCCGAGGAGGAGAGCGCGAAGACGCCCGCGACCGCGTCGTCGGCCGTGCGCTCCAGCGGCCGTCCGCCCGGGACGACGATCCGCTGCGGGCCGGCGAAGCCCGCCCGGGCGAGGACGGCGGCCTCGTCGCCCGGCGTGCCGTGCGGCAGCAGCCCCTGCCCGGCGCGGCGGACCGGGCCAAGGTAGCGCCGGACCAGCCCGTCGATCGCGGCGTACGGGACCGGCGGGTGCGGCAGCCCCTCGGTGGGACGCGGTTCGCCCTTCAGGTCCGAGACGTGCGCCAGGGCGCCGCCGGGCCGCAGCATGCGCCGTACGGTCGCCGCCACCAGGTCGCGGTCCATCCAGTGGAAGGACTGGCCGAAGACCGCCAGTGTGAAGGTGCCGAGGCCCGGCGGCAGTTCCTCGGCCCGGGCCCGCACCCAGGTGGCCTTGGGCTCCTCGGCGCCCACGCGGCGCGCCTCGGCGATCATCCCGGCATCCGGGTCCACCCCGACGACCTCGTCGAACAGGTGGGCCAGCCCCAGCGCCAGCGTGCCCGGCCCGCACCCCACGTCGAGCAGCCGCCCCCGCCCGTCGAGCCCCAGCGCCCCGGCCAGCGCCTCCGCCAGTCCAGGGGCGTACGGGAGCCTGCCCCGGGTGTAGTGGGCGGCCGTTCCGGCGAACAGCGTCTCGTCCCAGGACCAGGCGTCGCCGGTCATGGCTGCTCCTCACAGGTCTGTTTCGGGTGAACAGGCTTGATCATGGCACGGGTTGACGCCTGGTCGGGGCGGGTGGGACCGGAAATCAATGGACAGGCATCATGCGATCAACAGACTGATCCCATGACCACTGCAGATGACAAGAACGACCTCCGGATCTACATCCAGGACGCCCGCGACGCCCTGCTCTGGAAGCTCGAAGGCCTCTCCGAGTACGACCTGCGCCGCCCGCTCACCCCCACCGGAACCAACCTGCTGGGCCTGGTCAAGCACGTCACCGGCGCCGAGGCGCTGTACTTCGGCGACACCTTCGGCCACCCCTTCCCCGAGCCGGCCCCGGTGTGGATCACCGGCCAGACCGAGCCGAACGGCGACCTGTGGGCGCGGGCGGACGAGAGCACCGACGAGGTCGTCGGGCGCTACCGACGGGTCTGGGCGCACTCCGACGCCACCATCGAGGCCCTGCCGCTGGACGCCGTCGGCAAGGTGCCGTTCGGCGCCCGCCATGAGCAGACCCTGCACCGGGTACTCGTCCACATGATCGCCGAGACCCACCGCCACGTCGGCCACGCCGACCTGGTCCGCGAACTCGTCGACGGCGCCACCGGCCAGCGCTCCGACGGCGCCAACACCGCCCCCGGCGACACCGACTGGTGGCGGGCCCACCACGACCGCGTGGAGCGGGCGGCCCGGGAGGCCGGCGGCCTCGCCTGAGCCGGAGAGCGCCGGGAGGAGGGCAGCATCGCCTGAGCCGGAGAGCACCGGGAGGGCGGAGGAGCGGCCGGGGATCTCAGCCTCCGTGCCGGGCGGGCGCGCCGACGTGCCGCACGACGGCCGCCGCCCGGTCGGCGAGCGGCCCCGGGGCGATCGGGACGCACACGTACCCGAACCCGGCATAGGCCTCCCGGTGGATCCGCTCGAACCGCAACGACTCCTCGTACGAGATGCGCCGCGCCTCGGTCGGGGTGACGAAGCCCGGGCTCTCCACGAAGAACACCTCGCGTTCGTACACCTCCTCCGCCCGGATGCGATTCAACTCCCGGGCAAGGAAAGGGGTCACGGGATGACCGAGGTACACCGCCAGGGCGTACGTGCACACCGGCGAGCGGTCGAAGAACCGCACCTCCCCCGGCCCGCCGACGGCCCCCTCCTGCCGCTGCCGCTGCAGGGCGACCACCGCGTCCACGAACGACGGGTCCGTCCACGGCTCCGGCACGCCCTGGGCCTGCCGCAGCGCGATAACGTCCGTGGCGGCCTCCTCGACCACCGGGTAGCCCGCGCACTCCAACCACCGCAGGACCGCCGTCTTCCCGGCCCCCGGGGTACCGGTCAGCAGGTAGCGCTTCATCCCCGCACTCTACGGGGCCGGGGTGGCGGGTGCGGGGCGCCGTAGGGTGTCGGACATCGGGGGCAGGGCACGGGCACACGGGAGCATGGGGCATGGGGGCATCCGGCGTGACGGACGAGGGACAGGGTGTGAGGATGGCCGTCCAATGCCCGGACTGCGGGGGCACCGCCGTCCGCAGCGTCGGCCAGTTCCTGCTGTACGGGCGGGAGTTGCGGTGAGACGCCGAGCGGTTCTGCCCCCGGTGCGCAGCCGTCTGCTGCGACTGGGGCCAGGAGGCCGCACCCCGGGACATCCGCGAGGCGCTGCTGACCACCCACGGACCGGCCCGGCTCCGGCTCTCCGCACCGCTCACCGACCCGGCGGCCACCCTGGCCGCACTGCGGGTGCTCCGCGAGGGCTCGGGGCTCCCGCTCCGGCAGACCCGGGAACTCCTCGACGAGCTGCGGGACTTCGGCCTGAGCGGGACGACCGTCGAGATGGCGTACTGGCGGGTGCGGCTGGCCGAACGGGGAGTCGCGGCGGAGACGGCGGACGGCTTCGGACGGGCGTACCGGTACGTGGGACCGCCGGAACTGCGGCCGGGGGACGACGGCGGGACGGGCACCGGACACGGCCAACCGGTACGGACAGCAGGCGAGTTCGCCGCCTGGGCGGAGGAGCGGGCGGAGCGGACGGCGGCGGAGCTCGCGGAGCCGTTCACCTTCGTGGTCGGCCTCGGCGGCACACTGCGGCTCGCTCCGCGCCGTAGCGAGCATGTGGCCTGCGCGGGTGGGGAGTTGGTGCTGAGCGCCGGGGAGATCGGGTTCCGGCGTTCGCGGGACGGCTGGGAGGTCGAGACGGTCGGCAACCACTCCACCGGCTACTGCCCCGACACCACCTCCTGGCCCGCCGTCGCCGCCGCCCTCACCCTCGTCGGACTCCCGCACCCCGGCGCCTTCACCCACGCCGTGGTCTTCCGCCGCTGCCCGCGGTGCGGCAACTGCAACCTCGTCCGCGAGGAGCACTACGCCTGCGCCTTCTGCGACGCGGACCTGCCCGAGCACTGGAACGTCGACGAGGTCGCGCTGGCGTGATCCGCGCGGGCCACCGCACCCCACCGCCCCCACCCACAGCGCACCTCAGCACTGTCAGGCCGGACCGCTAGGGTCTGTGGGTCACGGGGCAGGCCGGGAAAGGGTGGGGGCACGTGAGGTGTGAGCGGGTGGCGGAGCTGCCGGGTGGGGTGGTGCACGCGGGGAGCCGGGAGTTCCTGGTGCGGGAGGGGCTGCCGGCGGCCGGGGCGTTCCTGGACTTCGAGGCGCTCCGGGGCGGGGAGCTGACGGCGTTCCCTGCGGAAGCGGAGCGGCTGTTCGTCCTCGGGGAGACGGAGTACTGCACGCCGTTCGCCGCCGGCGGCAGCCTGGTGCTGCTGGACGGGGTGACCGGTGAGGTGTTCCTGGACAACGGCGGCCCGCGCCGCGACCTGCTGGCCTCCGGCCTGACCGCGCTGGCGGGCCTGGTGCGCGAGGTCGACACGGTGGCCGAGGCGGCGCTGCGCCCGGAGGCGCTGGACGGGCGGCGCGGGCCGGCCGTCCTGGCCGAGGTGCTGGCAGGAGCCGAACGGCGGATGCGGGAGATCGATCCCGGCCTGTTCCGCGACGGCTCCGCACCGCCCCCGCACTGGGGCACCGCGCTGCTGGTGCGGGCGCTGGGCTGGGGCGCCCTGCCGGGCGGTCCGGGCGGGCCCGCGTACGCGATAGCCCCGGAGCTGGTGGCGGAGCTGGCCGCGCTGACGGACGAGGACGGCGGCCCCGGCCGGGTGCACCGCTTCCGGCCCGCCGAGCTGCCCGCCGCCCTGGTCCACGAGCCGACCCGGCGGCTGCTGACCGAGGTCGGCCTGCCGCTGGGCGGGGCGATGTTCGGGGTGTGCGAGGAGCCGTTGGTCACCATGGGCGAGGCCTACCCCGAGTACTTCGACGGCGAGGAGGAACGCCCGTACCAGCGGGACTTCCTCGCCCTCGGGGACTGGCCGACCGACCTCACGATCGCCCTGGACGGCGCCACCGGCCGACTGGAGCTGCCGGACTGGTACGACGACGGCCACCCCGAGGCCTACCTCAACCGCGACCTGTCCGCCCTGCTCTACGCCCTCTGGACGTACGAGCGGCTGCGCGCCGAATGGGACCGCTGGGACTACGGCCGGGCCCGGGAGACATGGTCGGTGTTCGATCCGCAGGCACTGCTGAGCGCGGTGGTGGACCGGCTGGTGGAGGCCGTCGACCCGGAGGCGTTCGCCTCGCCCGGCTGCTCCTGGCGGCTGCTCGCCGAGGACGGCCACATGGGCGGCCTGCTGGGCTGAACGCCCAGGAGCCGTTGCCGCCGGTTCACGCCGAGCGGCGGCCGACCGGCGCCGCCGTGGACGGCGGCAACGGCCAGGAACGGATGTGTCACCTCCACGCGTTGGACCGACATGGTGATGATGGCGGGTCTGCTCCTCATGGCAGTACTGGTGATCGTGCCCTTCACACTGGCCTCGATCCGGCATCTCGTGGTGCGATCGGGCAGCCCGCGATGGTTGTGCCGCCGCCTGACCACCCGGACGCGAAGGAGCGGACTCGGCCTTGGCGCCACCGCGACCGAGGAGTTGCACGCCTTCTTCAATGCCAACAAGCGCGTGCAGATCGAGCAGCGGCGGACTCAACTGGTCCTACGGGACGACGACCACGCCGGCGCCCCGCTTCGCCTGGGTATCGACTTGGGCGCCGGCACCGCAGTCGTCCGACAGCAGCGGTAGTTCACCCTCCTTCTCCTTGCGCCCGACGCGTGCTGGGGCCTGCCGAACTCGCGGACGAGCCCTGGGAAGCGGCCTGGGGAGCTGCTCCTGGACGATGACGCGCTCGCCCTCACCGTTGGGTTCCTCGAAGGCGGCGAAGTGGCGTTCCAGAAGGTCATCGGAGACGGTGACGCTGTTCACCGCAGGCCCACCACCGAACTCATGCTCGCCCGACGGGCCACCTGCCGGTCACCCGGTGGCCGATCCACCGGGCCGGTACGCCCCGAACCCAGTCGCTCCCAAGGCCGTGAGCTCCCCACCACCCGACGGTCACGGCGGACCGCGCCACTCCCGCTTCACCGTCCCGGAGAGCACTTGGGGTCAGCGGGTGGCACGTCGGGCCGGGCGTAGGCTGGGCCGATTCGATCACTCGCGAAGGCGTCGAAAGGACCGGTGGGGGATGCGCGGCGACACGGAGGAGCTCTACCGGGCGTTCGCGGAGCGGGAGGCGCGCGGGAACTCGCCGATCTACCAGGAACTGGCCGAAGGCGTCGCCGGGGACGGGCAGTTGCGCGCACTGCTGGACGGGCTTCCGGCCGCGAAGCGGCAGCCGAACCTGCTGTTCGGCGCGGTCCGGCACCTGGGTGGGCCGGTGACGGAGGGCTGGCCGGCCTTCCGCGACTGGGCGGCGCAGCGGTGGGCCGAGGTCTCGGCGACGATGCTGGAGCGGCGGACACAGACCAACGAGGCGGGCCGCTGCGCCACCCTGCTGCCGCTGCTGGCCGCGCTGCCGCAGCCGCTCGCCCTGATCGAGGTGGGCGCCTCGGCCGGGCTCTGCCTGTACCCGGACCGGTATCGGTACCGGTACCTGGCCGGGGACCAGGACGGGGACGGGCAGGGGGACGGGGACGGACATGAGCGTGGGGCCGGTGCCCCGGTCGCCGAGTTCGGCGCCGCCGCGAGCCCGGTGACGCTGGACTGCGTGGTGAGCGGGCCGGTGCCGCTCCCCGACTCCCTGCGGGAACGGCTGCCCGAGGTGGTGTGGCGGGCCGGGATCGACCTCAATCCGTTGGACGTGCGGGCCGAGGAGGACATGCGCTGGCTGGAGTCGCTGGTCTGGCCCGAGCAGACCCACCGGCTGGAGCGGCTGCGCGGCGCCGTCCGGGTCGCCCGGGCCGAACCGCCGCTGCTGGTGCGCGGCGATCTCAACGCGACGGTACGGGAGTTGGTCGCGCGGGCCCCGGCGGGGGCGACGCCGGTGGTGTTCCACAGCGCGGTGCTCGCGTACCTGCCGCCGGAGGAGCGGGAGGAGTTCGCGGCGACGATGCGTGAACTGCCCGGGCACTGGATCTCCAACGAGGCCGTCTCGGTGCTGCCGGCCGTCGCCCGACGCCTCCCCCGCCCGGCGGCCGTCGCCGGGCTGTTCGCGCTCGCCCTGGACGAGCGGCCGGTGGCCTTCACCGGACCGCACGGGCAGTCCCTGGACTGGTTCGGCGAGGCCTGAGCGGCCGTACGACAACGTGCGGGCAGCGTGGAAGTCCCGGGCTTGAAGCTGCCGCAGCGGCAGCTTCTACCGTCGTGACCAGGGCCGGAGAACCGGCCCTGGTCCACGCGAACGTGGGATGTGGAAACGAGGGAGGCAACCATGGCCTGGCCCATCGCCGAGGTGGCCCGGATGTCCGGTGTGACGGCCAGGACCCTGCGGCACTACGACGAGATCGGGCTGCTGCCCCCGGCCTGGATCGGCTCCAACGGCCACCGCTACTACGAGGAGCGGCAGCTGCTCCAGCTGCAACAGATCCTGGTACTGCGGGCACTGGGCGTGGGGCTGACCGAGATCGCCCGGATCCTGAGCGATCAGGTGGACGAGCTGGAGGCCTTGCGGGGCCACCGCCGGCGGCTGGTCGCCGAGCGCGACCGGCTCGACGCCCTGGCCGCCACCGTTTCCCGCACGATCGCCGACCTGGAACGCTCCCAGAAGGACGGCACACCCATGACCATCAACCGCCCCGAGAACCTGTTCGAGGGCATCCAGCCCGACGACGTCGACGCGAGCCTGCGCGACTTCCCCGAGCACGCCGAGGCGGCCCGGCGCGCGACCGCCGCGATGACCCCGGCCGAGATCGAGGCCGGGCAGCGCGAGCGGACCGCCCGCATGATCCGCCTGGCGGAGCTGAAGGCCGCCGGCCACCCGGCCGACGCCGAGGCCGTGCAGAGCACGGTCGAGGAGGAGTACCGGCTGCTCCACGACTTCCGGTCCGTCTCGACCGAGGAGTACCTGGCGATCGCCCGCTCCTGCACCGAGAACGAGCAGTGGAGCGCCGCGTACGAGGCCATCGCCCCGGGCCTGGCCGCGTACCAGCGTGCTGCCATGGAGGCGTACGCGGCGGCACGGCTGTCCTGAGCCGGGCCTGATCCGGGCCTTGATCGGACGGCCTGGGTCGGCCCTGCCCGGCCCGGCCCTGTCTGGGAGCCTTACGGGGGGTTCCCAGACGGGGCCGGGTACCGGGTTTTGTTTCGTTTCCTGGCCCTCCCCCGCGTCGTCACTCCGTCCGCAGCGCCGTGACCGTCCTGGTGCGGGCCGCCCAGGTGGCCGGGAGGACGGCTCCGAGCAGGGCCAGCACCAGGCCGCCGAGTATCAGCGGCCCCACCACCGACGGGGCGAACACGGCGAGGTCAGCATCCGGCACCCCGATTCCGGCGGCCCGTGCCATCGCGGGCATCACCCGGTGGTGCACCAGGATGCCGATCGGGACCCCGATCACCCCGGCCGCCAGCCCGCTGCCGCAGACCGAGGTGAGCACCATGCCGACGGTCTGCCGGGGTGACATCCCGAGCGCCTTGAGCACCCCGAGGTCGTGCACCCGCTCCCGGGTGTCCAGCAGCACGGTGTTGAGCACCCCGAGTCCCGCCACCACGGAGAGCAGCAGCGTGAGCGTGCCCGCCAGGGTGTTCATCGCCAGCACCACGATGCTGAGGTGCTCCTCTCCGGGGTCGGCGCTCAGGCCCAGCGGCTTCACGGCCTGGTCCAGCCCGTCGGCGTAGGACTTCGCATCGGTGCCCGGGGTGAGGTCGATGTGGAAGGTGAGCGCCTCGGCGTGGATCGCGCCGCCGAGCGGCGCCAGCGTGGACCGGTCCGTGAACACCAGGTCGTTGGTGGTCAGGACCTCGCCGGTGATCTTCGCCGGGGTGCTGCGTCCGTGGTCGGTGAGGGTGACGGTGTCACCGACCTTCGCCTGGGTAGCCCGCAGGGTGGCGGCGGCCACCACGACCTCGCCGGGGCCGTGGAACCAGCGGCCGGAGACCAGTTGGAAGCCGCTCCAGGAGGTGTCGCCGCTGAACGCGACCACTTCGGAGCGCCCGGTGCTGCCGGCCAGGGCGACCGGGGTCGGGACGGTGCTGTACCAGGCCCGGGTGCCCGGGCGGGAGTCGACGGCCCTGGCCACGGCCGCCTCGTCCACGTGGTCGGCGGACGGCGCGGCGCCGTCGAACGGGGTCTGGACCACCACCTTGCCCGCGCGGTCGGCCGCCAGACCGTCCTGGATCGAGCCCAGCGAGAGCGTCAGGCCGACGCAGAGGGTGACCCCGACCGTACCGAGCACCACGGCGGCCCCGGTGGTCGCCGAGCGGCCCGGCCGGTTGAGCGGGGAGGCCAGCCCGAGGCTGAGCGCCCGTGGCACCGGCAGCCGGCCGATCAGCTCCTGCGCCCGGGACACCGGGCCCACCGCCCCCGCCCCACCGACCGTGCCGCGGGCGGCTGCCCGCTTGGCGCCCGGCGCCGTCCGGCCGACCGCGAGCGCCTCCACCGTCCGCAGCCGCCCGGCCCGCAGCGCCGGCACCAGCGCGGTGCCCGCCACCGCCCCCAGGGCCGCCACCGCGACCACGACGTCCACCCAGACCGGGATGCCGAGCAGCCCTCCGCGCAGGGCCTTGTGAGCCAGCCCGAGGACCGGTACGGACAGCAGGTTGCCGAGGAGCACACCGAGCGCCGTGCCGACCCCGGCGGGTATCAGCGCCTGGCCGACGTAGGCGCGCGCCACCTGGGCCGGGGTGAAGCCCAGGGACTTGAGGATGCCGATCCGCCGGGTGGCGGCGCTGACGGCGCCGCTGACCACGACTCCGATGATCAGCACCGACATGGCCAGGCCGAGCACCCCGAAGGCCGTGACGAACGGAACGAAGGTCGAGGCCGTCCGGTTCGCCTCCTCCTGGGCGGGCCGGTAGGAGGTGGCCCTGGCGAGCGCCCCGCCCGGGACCGCGGCGGCCAGTGCAGCGCGGTCGGCCTCCACCTCGGCGTCGCCGCCGGCGTGGGCGAAGCGGTAGAGGTACTGGACGGAGGGCTCCGTTCCGGGCGCCGTCAGCCCGGCCACCTGCTCCGGGGCGACCCAGCCGTCCGCGCTCCAGGAGACCGAGGCCGCCAGGCCGACGACCTTGAGCATCGGATGCCCCGGCAGCTCCGGGAACTCCATGCTGTCGCCGACCGCCAGCGGCGAGTGCCCGTCCAGGAACACCACCTCGCCGGGGCCGGCGACCCAGCGGCCTTTGGTGATCCGCAGGCCGTCCAGCGGGCCGTCCTGGGCGCGGCCGACCAGCGTCATCGGCGGCAGCGGGCTCCCGGCCGGCGGGATCCGGGTATCAGGGCCGGAGCGCGGCTGGACGGCGACCGCCTGGTAGGGGCCGGCCGAGGCCGTCACGCCGGGCGCGTGGGTCGTCGCGGCGAGCTGGGCGGGGCTCGCCCTGGCCTGGTCGTACAGCACGTTGAGGTGGGCGCCGCGCTGGTCGGCGAAGGAGCGCTGGTACGGGCCCTGGGCGGCGACCAGCAGCCCGAGCGCGAGGATGCACGCCGTCACGGACACCATCGTGGTGAGCACCATCACCAGGGTCTGCACCCGCCGGCGGCCGACCCCGGCGCGCACCACCTTGCCGAGCGCGCTCATCGGCCACCGCCCGGTGCCGGCACGGCCGCCGTGTCCCGGACCAGCCGGCCGTCGAGCAGTTCGATCGTCCGGTCGGCGCAGGCCTCGGCGAGCGCGGTGTCATGGGTGACCAGCAGGATCGTCTGGCCCTCCGCGTTGAGCCCGCGCAGCAGGTCGCGGACGTCGGCGGCGGAGGCGGTGTCCAGCGCCCCGGTGGGCTCGTCGGCCAGCAGCAGCGGCGGACGGTTCATCAGCGACCGGGCGACCGCGACCCGCTGGCGCTCCCCGCCGGAGAGCCGGCCGGGGAAGGCCTTGGCGTGCCGGGCCACCCCCAGCCGCTCCAGCAGCTCCCCGGCCCGGGCCCGCGCCTGCTCCCGCCGCATCCCGGCCAGCTGGGCCGGGAGCAGCACGTTGTCCTCCGCGGTCAGGTCGTCCAGCAGGTTGAAGAACTGGAACACCATGCCGATCCGCGCCCGCCGGTACTCGGCCAGCGCGGCCTCGCCGAGCCGGTGCACGGCGACGCCGTCCACCTCCACCTCGCCCTCGCTCGGGCGGTCGAGGCCGGCGATCAGGTTCAGCAGGGTGGACTTGCCGCTGCCCGAACGGCCGAGCACGGCCAGTGCCTCGCCGGCCCGGACCTCCAGGTCGAGCCCGGCCAGGGCGGGACGGGCGGCGTCAGATCGGTCGTACGTCTTGCTGACGCCGCGGATCCGGATGATCGGCGCGTTCACGGGCCCTCCACTGTTCGGCGTCCGGCCCCGGGAAGCCCGGGCCGGCTGACGGAACATCACGCTACGAATCGGCGGCGGGGTGCCGACAGCCGTCTGGACGGCCTCTGCGGGGTGTATCCAGATACACCCCGAACTGGGTGTTCAGGCCTAGAGCACCAGGGGCCCCGGCCGGGCAGACTGACCCAGCGAAAGATCGGAACCGGGGTCCGCGGGGCCCCGGAACGACAGCTTCGGAACCGCGGCTTCGGGCCGCGGCACCGCGGCCTCCGGGCGGGGCCGCGCAAGGGAGAGGGGGCGCGTCATGGACGCGGGAGTGCTGAACGGACTGGCCCTGCGGGTCGGCCGGGCGTGTGCGGACGGGGTGCGCGCCTGGTACGCGGTGACGCTGGCCGTGACGGGGTTCCTCGCACTGCTGGCGGGGCCGGTCCTGCTGGCCACCGCGCTGTTCGGTCCGGACGAGCCCGGGGACTTCACCCCGGGCGGGCCGCTGATCCTGGCGGTGCCGATGGCACCGGTCGCCCTGTGGGCGCTCTGCTGGGCCACCGGGGGCGGCGGCCGGGCGGTCGGCGCCGCGCTGTTCGCTCCGGGGACGATAGCGCTGATGGCGGCCCACCTCTACGGCGGTGCGGCGCCGGGCGGCCGGTCCGGTTCGGTCTGGCTGGCGCCCGCACTGCTGGTGCTCGGGCTGTTCGGCACCCGCTGGATCGCGACGGAGAGCAGGCGCACCGTCGGGAAGTGGAGCGGGCGGCCGATACCGGTGCCGTACCGCCGGCCGGTCCGCGCCGGGGCCTGGCCGCGGCTGCGGGCCGGCGGCTGGCTCACCGACCCGGCGACCTGGCGGGACTTCGCCTGGACGCTGCTCACCGGCGCCACCGTGCTGCTCACCGCCGCGATCGTCGTGCTGACCCCGGTCGCCCTGGAGGTCTTCGGCCGGAACGGACCGTTCTTCGCCCTGGGCGTCGTCTACTCGATGGGCCTGACCATCGCCCCGTTGGCCGTCCTGTGGGCCGCCCCGCCGGCCCTGCGGATCCACGAGAAGGCCGCCCGGGCCCTGCTCGGGCCCTCCCGCCGGGCCGAGCTGGCCCGCCAGGTCAGCCATCTCGCGCGGACCAGGGCGGACACCATCGACGCCGGCGCGGCCGAGCTGCGCCGGATCGAGCGGGACCTGCACGACGGGGCGCAGGCCCGGCTGGTCGCACTGGGCATGCTGCTGACCGTGGCCGAGCAGCTGAAGGACGACCCGGACGCCCTCGGGCCGCTGCTGGCCGAGGCCCGGCTGTCCTCGGTGAAGGCGCTGGGCGAGCTGCGGGACCTGGTCCGCGGGATCCACCCCCCGGTGCTCGCCGACCGCGGCCTGGCCGACGCGGTGCGGGCGACGGCGCTGGACCTGCCGCTGCCGGTCGGCTTCACCGGCGGCCTGCCCGGCCGGGCTCCCGCCCCGGTGGAGTCGGCCGCCTACTTCGCGGTGACGGAGCTGCTGGCCAACGTGGTGAAGCACGCCGGGGCCTCGCGGGTGTGGATCGAGATAGGGCACAGTGACGGGCTGCTGCGGATATCGGTCACCGACGACGGGCGCGGCGGCGCCGAGCCGTCCCGGGGAACCGGCCTCAGCGGAACCGAACGCCGACTGGCCGCCTTCGACGGGGTGCTCGCGATCAGCAGCCCGCCCGGTGGGCCGACCATCGTGAACCTGGAGATCCCGTGCGCGTTGTCATCGCCGAAGACCTCTTCCTCCTCCGGGACGGACTGACCCGGCTGCTGGAGGCCAACGGCATGAAGGTCACCGCGGCGGTGGAGGACGGCGAGCAGCTGCTCGCCGCGGTGGCCGCGGACCGGCCCGACATCGCCGTGGTGGACGTCCGGCTGCCCCCGAGCTTCACCGACGAGGGCCTGCGGGCGGCGCTGGCGGCCCGTCAGGCCCACCCGGGCCTGCCCGTCCTGGTGCTGTCGCAGTTCGTGGAGCAGCTGTACGCCCGCGAGCTGCTGGCCGGCAGCACCGGCGGGATCGGCTACCTGCTCAAGGACCGGGTGATGGACGGCACCCAGTTCATCGACGCCGTACGGCGGGTCGCCCAGGGCGGCACCGCGATGGATCCGGAGGTGATCACCCGGCTGCTCACCCACAACTCCTCGGCCGGCCCGGTCTCCACGCTCTCCCCGCGCGAGCGGCAGGTGCTCGGACTGATGGCGGAGGGCCGGTCCAATGCGGCGATCGCCCAGCAGCTGGTGATCACCGAGCGGGCCGTCGCCAAGCACACCGCGTCGATCTTCGTCCGGCTCGACCTCCAGCCCTCCGACGACGACAACCGCCGGGTCCTGGCCGTCCTGGCCTACCTCAACAACTCCTGAACGACTCCCGAACGACTCCCGAAAGGAGCCGCCACCGCCCACACTCCGGCGCCACCGTCCCACAACTTGATAGATCACCGACAAATGGCGAGTGGCCCTCCGCTGCAGGGGGCTCGCCTGCCGCAGAACGGGTCAATTAGGCTGGTGGGGTGCTCATCCTTGTTCGCCGCCGCCACGTGGACCTGCTCCGCGTGACGACCATGTCCTGTCGACGCTCCGGCTGAACCTCGCGCCACCCACCCTCAACGGCGACCCCTGCCCGGCCGCCACCACCTCCCGGCCCCGGAGCACCCGCCGCACCAGGCACAGCTCCGGCCGCCCCCGGTCGACCACCGGGACCAGCCGGGACGAGACCCAGCGGATGTCACACATGACGCAGCAGTACACACCCATATCCGAGACCGGCACCGGCACCGGCTCCCCCTCGGCGGAAGCCCCCTCGGCGGACGCCCTCCCGGTGATCGACCTCTCGCTCGCCGACGGCAGCCCGGACGATCGCCGCCGCCTGCACGACGAGCTCCGCGCCGCGGCCACCGGCGTCGGGTTCTTCCAGCTGGTCGGCCACGGCGTCACCCCGGAGGAGACGGCCGCGCTCGCCCGAGCCATGCGTGCCTTCTTCGCCCTCCCCGAGGCCGACCGGCTCGCCGTGAGCAACCTCAACTCCCCCCACTACCGGGGCTACACCCGCACCGGCGACGAGCGCACCGGCGGCAGCCAGGACTGGCGCGACCAGCTGGACATCGGCGCCGAGCTGCCCCCGCACGTCCCCGGCAGCGGCGAGCCCCCGTACTGGTGGCTGGAGGGGCCCAACCAGTGGCCCGAGGCCCTCCCCGAGCTGCGCACCGCCGCGCTCGGCTGGATCGACCACCTCGGCGCGGTCGCCCGCCGCCTGCTGCACGAACTCCTCGCCGCGATCGGCGCCCGCCCCGACTTCTACGACGAGGCCTTCGCCGGCCACCCCCACCTGCGCCTCAAGCTGGTCCGCTACCCCGGCACCGCCCCGGACGGCGCCGGCCAGGGCGTCGGCGCCCACAAGGACTACGGCTTCATCACCCTGCTGCTGCAGGACACCGTCGGCGGCCTCCAGGTTGAGCGCGCGGACGGCACCTTCCTCGAGGTCCCGCCGCTCGACGGCGCCTTCGTCGTCAACCTCGGCGAGCTGCTGGAGGTGGCCACGGACGGTTACCTCAAGGCCACCAACCACCGCGTGGTGAGCCCGGTCGGCGCCCGCGAGCGCTTCTCGGTGCCGTTCTTCTACAACCCCCGCCTCGACGCCCACATCGAGCCGCTGGACTTCCCCCTCGCCCACCACGCCCCCGGCGCCACCGCCGACCCGGCCAACCCACTCTTCGCCGACTTCGGCCTCAACGAGTGGAAGGGCTCCACCAGGGCCCACCCCGAGGTCACCCGCCGCCACCACGCCGCCCTCGCCTGACCCCCGGTACCGCCGCAACCCCGACGCCCCACTCCCGACGCCCCTGCCCGACGCCCCTGCCCGAAGCCGGTCCCCCGGCGGACGGCAGGGGCGTCGGCGTCAGCGCCCCCACGCGTCCGCACGCGCCCGCACGCGCCCGCACTCCCGCACACCCCCGCCGCCCGCCTGCCGCCCGCCCGCCGCCCGCCGCCCGCATCGGTGGACCGGCCCGCCCACCACTGTCACACTGCTGCTGTCACAGCAGGAGTGTGCCAGCGCGGGAGGCGGCGGATGGGGGAGCACGGCGGGGTGGGGGGCGGAGTGCGGCTGACGGTGGACGAGCTGGCGGCGCGGGCCGGGGTGACGGTGCGGACGGTGCGGTTCTACGGGACGAAGGGGCTGCTGCCGCCGCCGGAGCTGGGGCCGCGGCGGGTGGGTCTGTACGGGGCGGCTCACCTGGACCGGCTGGAGCTGATCGAGGAGTTGCAGCGGCAGGGCCTGACGCTGGCCGCGATCGAGCGGTACCTGGCGCGGTTGCCGGAGGACAGTACGCCGCTGGACCTGGCGATCCACCGTGCGCTGGTGGCGTCGTGGACGCCGGAGACCCCGGAGGAGGTCACCCGGGCGCAGCTGGAGCGGCGGGCCGGGCGGGGTCTGACGGAGGGGCAGGTCGAGCGGCTCGCCGCGATGGGGGCGCTGGAGCGGACGCGGGATCCGGAGGTGTTCCGGGTGGATCCCGGGCTGCTGCCGCTGGGCGTGCGGATCCTGGACGTGCCGATCCCATTGGAGACGCTGCTGGCCGCCCGGGCGGTGGTGCTGGAGCACAGCCGGGCGACGGCACGGGAGTTGCAGCGGCTGTTCCGCGAGACGGTGTGGAAGCCGTACCGGGAGAGCGAGCCCGCGCCCGCCGAGCTGGCCCGGATGCGGGCGCTGACGGACCACATCCAGCCAATGGTGGCGCAGGCGCTGGTCACGGCCTTCCAGCGCTCGCTGCGGGAGGAACTGGGCGAGGAGCTGAGCCGGGAGTCGGGCCAGGAATCGAGCCTGGAGTCGGGCCTGGAACCCGGGTGAGGCCGTACGGGCCACGGCCTCACCCAGGTCCGAGCAGGTCAGCAGATCGGTAAGCCGACAGGCCAGCAGGCCGACCGGTCAGTCCGTGAAGGTCCGCCCCTCGGCCGCGACCCGCTCCAGCAGCGCCGGCGGCGCGAACCGCTCGCCGTACGCGGCGGCGAGTTCGCGGGCGCGGGCCGCGAAGCCGGCCGGGCCGCCCTCGTACCCGTTGATGTACTGGAATACGCCGCCCGTCCAGGCCGGGAAGCCGATGCCGAGGATCGAGCCCACGTTGGCGTCGGCGACCGAGGTCAGCACGCCCTCCTCCAGGCAGCGCACCGAGTCGAGCGCCTCGCTGAACAGCATCCGCTCCTTGAGGTCCTCGAACGAAACGTCACCCGGAGCACCAGCGGGAGCGCCACCCGAGGCATCCGCGGAAGCACCGGCCGGAGCACCGGCCCGAGCACCGGAGAAGTGCTCCAGCAGCCCCGGCCAGAGCCGCCCGCGCCTGCCGTCCTCGCCGTACTCGTAGAAGCCAGCGCCGCCGCTGCGCCCCGGGCGGCCGAACTCGTCGACCATCCGGTCGACCACCGCGTCCGCCGGGTGCGGCGTCCAGCTGCCGCCGACGGCCTCCACCGAGCGCCGGTACTCGTCGCGGATCTTGCGCGGCAGGGTGAGGGTCAGCTCGTCCATCAGGGAGAGCACCTTGGCCGGGTAGCCGGCCTGGGCGGCGGCCTGCTCGATGCTGGACGGGTGGATGCCCTCGCCGACCATGGCGACGCCCTCGTTGAGGAACTGGCCGATCACCCGCGAGGTGAAGAAGCCGCGGGAGTCGTTGACCACGATCGGGGTGCGGTCGATCTGCCGGACCAGGTCGAAGGCGCGGGCCAGCGCCTCGTCGCCGGTGCGCGGGCCGCGGATGATCTCGACCAGGCGCATCTTGTCGACCGGCGAGAAGAAGTGCAGCCCGATGAAGTCGCCCTGGCGCTCGACGCCTTCGGCGAGCAGGCCGATCGGCAGGGTGGACGTGTTGGAGCAGAGCAGCGTGTCGGGGCCGACCACGCCCTCGATCTCCTGGAACACCTTGTGCTTGAGCTCGGTGTTCTCGAAGACCGCCTCGATCACCACGTCGCAGCCGGCCAGGTCGGCGGTCTCGGCGGTGGGGGTGATCCGGGCCAGCAGCTCGTCGCGGTCGGCCTCGGTGGAGCGCCCGCGCGCGACGGCCTTGTTCAACAGCCCCTCGGAGTAGGCCTTTCCGCGCTCGGCGGCCTCGATGCCGACGTCCTTGAGCACGACCTCGATGCCGGCCTTGGCGCAGGCGTAGGCGATGCCCGCGCCCATCATCCCGGCGCCGAGCACCGCGACCTTGCGGACCGGCCGCTTCTCGACGCCCTTCGGGCGTCCGGCGCCGGAGTTGACCGCCTGCATGTCGAAGAACAGCGCCTGGATCATGTTCTTGCTGGTCTGCCCGCAGGCCAGCTCGGTGAAGTAGCGGGCCTCGATCGTCATCGCGGTGTCGACGTCCACCTGGGCGCTCTCCACCGCGGCGGCCAGGACGTTGCGCGGGGCCGGGTAGGGCGCGCCGTTGAGCTGCTTGCGCAGGTTGGCCGGGAAGGCGGGCAGGTTGGCGGCGAAGGCCGGGGTGGCCGGGGTGCCGCCGGGGATCTTGTAGCCCTTGACGTCCCAGGGCTGGACGGCGGTCGGGTTGGCCTCGATCCAGGCCTTCGCGCGGGCGGTCAACTCCTCCGGGGTGTCGACCAGTTCGTGCACCAGTCCGTGCTCCAGCGCCTGCGCCGGGCGGTACTGGCGGCCCTGGAGGAGGAACTTCAGCAGGGCGTCGGTGATGCCGAACAGCCGGACCGTACGGACCACTCCGCCGCCGCCCGGCAGCAGGCCGAGGGTGACCTCGGGCAGGCCGATCCGGCTGGCCGGGGTGTCGAGCGCGATCCGGTGGTGGCAGGCGAGGGCGAGCTCCAGGCCGCCGCCGAGCGCACTGCCGTTGACGGCGGCGACGACCGGCTTGCCGAGGGTCTCCAGGGTGCGCAGCGCGCGCTTGATCCGCATCGACTTCTCGAAGACGGCCTCGGCGTCCTCGGGTCGGGCGGCGGAGAGCATCCGCAGGTCTCCCCCGGCGAAGAAGGTCTTCTTGCCGGAGGCGACCACCACGCCGCGCAGCGCGTCCGCGGCGGCCAGGGCGGCGAGCCGCTCGACGACGGTCTCGAAGTCGGCGGTGAAGGCCTCGTTCATGGTGTTGACGGACTGGGTGGGGTCGTCGAGGACGAGGGTGACCACGCCGTCCTGGTCCTGCTCCCAGCGGATGGTGGTGGTGTCGCTCATCAAGTTCTCCAGGTCTACCGGTCTGCAGAGGGAGGTACCACGCGCAGCGTGTCCCACGAAGGGAGGCGGCGGGCGACGCGTGGGCTCAGATGCGCTCGACGATGGTGGCGATGCCCATGCCGCCGCCCACGCAGAGGGTGATCAGGCCGTACCGCAGGTCGCGCCGCTCCAGTTCGTCGACCACGGTGCCGAGCAGCATCGCGCCGGTGGCGCCGAGCGGGTGGCCGAGCGCGATCGCGCCGCCGTTGACGTTCACCTGGTCGTGGCGGAAGCCGAGTTCGCGGATGAAGCGGAGCGCGACTGCGGCGAAGGCCTCGTTGATCTCGACCAGGTCGATGTCGGCGGCGGTGAGCCCGGCCTTGGCGAGCGCCTTGCGGGTGGCCGGGGCGGGGCCGGTGAGCATGATGGTCGGCTCGGAGCCGGAGACGGCGGCGGAGACGATCCGGGCGCGCGGCCGCAGCCCGTACCGCTCGCCGACCTCGCGGTTGCCGATGGCCACCAGTGCGGCGCCGTCCACGATGCCGGAGGAGTTGCCCGCGTGGTGGACGTGGTCGATGGCCTCGACCCAGTGGTACTTCTGGAGGGCGACGGCGTCGAAGCCGCCGGCCTCGCCGATGCCGGCGAAGGACGGCTTGAGGCCGGCCAGGGTCTCGACGGTGGTGCCGGGGCGGATGAACTCGTCGCGCTCCAGCACGACCAGGCCGTTGCGGTCGCGCACCGAGACGACCGAGCGGTCGAACAGGCCGTCCGCCTGGGCCTTGGCGGCGCGGGCCTGGGACTCGGCGGCGAAGGCGTCCACGTCGGTGCGGGAGAAGCCCTCGATGGTGGCGATGAGGTCGGCGCCGATGCCCTGCGGGGCGAAATTGGTCTCGTACGCGGTCATCGGGTCGGCGAACCAGGCGCCGCCGTCGGAGGCCATCTTCACCCGGGACATCGACTCCACGCCGCCGGCCAGGACCAGGTCCTCCCAGCCGGAACGGACCTTGGCGGCGGCCAGGTTGACGGCTTCCAGGCCGGAGGCACAGAAGCGGTTCTCCTGGACGCCGGCGACGGTGTCGGGCAGGCCGGCCGCGATGGCCGCGATCCGGGCGATGTCGGAGCCCTGGTCGCCGACCGGGCTGACCACGCCGAGCACGATGTCGTCGATCGCGGCCGGGTCCAACCCGGGGTAGCGGCCGCGCAGTTCGTGGATCAGGCCGACGACCAGGTCGATCGGCTTGGTGCCGTGCAGCGAGCCGGTGGCCTTGCCCCGGCCGCGCGGGGTGCGGATCGCGTCGTAGACGTACGCTTCGGTGGTCACGGTGGGAACGCCTTTCAGCGGGTTTTCGGGGCGGGGGACTTGTTCGGGGCGGGGACTCTGGGGGCTCGGAAGGACGGAGGCGCTCAGCCGAGGATGGAGCGGCCGACGATCTCCTTCATGATCTCGGTGGTACCGCCGTAGATGGTCTGGATGCGGCCGTCGGTGAACGCCCGGGCGACCGGGAACTCGCTCATGTAGCCGTAGCCGCCGTGCAGTTGGAGACAGCGGTCGGCGGTGCGCTTCTGCAGTTCGGTGGCCCACCACTTGGCCATCGAGGCGTCCGCCGGGGTGAGCGCCCAGCGGTTGTGCTCGGTGATGCAGCGGTCCACGAAGGCGCGGGTGACGGCGCACTCGGTGGCCAGTTCGGCGATCTCGAAGCGGACGTGCTGGAGCCTGGCGAGCGGACGGCCGAAGGCCTCGCGCTGCTTGACGTAGTCGGTGGTGATCTCGACCAGGTACTCGGCGCCGGCGATCGCCGCGGCGGCGATGGTGAGCCGCTCCTGGGCGAGGTTCTGCATCAGGTGGACGAAGCCGCCGTTGAGCTCGCCGATCAGGTTCTCCTTCGGCACCCGGACGTCCTCGAAGAACAACTCGGCGGTGTCCTGGGCCTTCTGGCCGATCTTGTCGAGATTGCGGCCGCGCTCGAAACCGGGCGTGCCGCGCTCGACGGCCAGCAGGCTCAGCCCGTGGGCGCCGCCCTCGGGGGTGGTGCGGGCGACCACGATCACCAGGTCGGCGAGGATGCCGTTGGAGATGAAGGTCTTGGCACCGTTGAGCAGGAAGTGGTCCCCCTGGTCGACCGCCTGGGTGCGGATGCCCTGGAGGTCGGAGCCGGTGCCGGGCTCGGTCATCGCGATCGCGGTGATCAGCTCGCCCGAGCAGAACCCGGGCAGCCAGCGGCGCTTCTGCTCCTCGGTGGCGAGCGAGGTGAGGTACGGGCCGATGATGTCGTTGTGCAGACCAATCGCCAGTCCGGACGCGCCGGCCCGGGCGAACTCCTCGGCCAGTACGGCGGCGTAGCGGAAGTCCGGGGTGCCGCCACCGCCGTACTCCTCGGGGACGGCCAGGCCGAGCAGGCCCTGGCGGCCGGCCGCGAGCCAGGCGGAGCGGTCGACGATGCCGGCCTTCTCCCAGCGGTCGTAGTGCGGCAGCACCTCCTTGGCCAGGAAGGCCCGCACGGTGGCCCGGAAGTCGTCGTGCTGCTCGGTGAAGATCTCGCGCTGCAACGCTACTCTCCTTGCTCTGCCGTGGAGTTGGGGAAGGTGCCGCCGGCCCCTGGGACCGGTACGTCAGGATCGAGGGCGGGGACGCCCCAGTCGCGGGCCACCTCGGCGGTGTCCGAGCCCGGCCGGGCCGGCGGGCGGCGCAGGGCGCCCGGCGTGGCGGAGAAGCGCGGGGCGGGGGCCGGCTGGGTGACGCCGTCCGCCTCGACGTACGTCCCGCGCGCCGACAGGTGGGCGTCCGCCGATGCCTGACGCATCGTCAGGACCGGCTCCACGCAGGCGTCGGAGCCCGCGAAGACGGCCTCCCACTCGGCCCTGGTCCGGGTGGCGAAGCGGGCGGCGATCAGGGCGCGGAGTTCGGGCCAGCGGGCCGGGTCGTACTGGCCGGGCGCGTCCGGGCCCAGCTCCAGCAGCCGGGCGAACTCCGCGTAGAAGCGCGGCTCCAGCGCGCCGACGGCCAGGTGGCCGCCGTCGGCCGCCCGGTACACCGCGTAGAACGGCGCGCCGCCGTCCAGCAGGTTGACGCCCCGGCGGTCCTGCCAGTGGCCGGCCGCGAGCAGGCCCCACAGCATGGAGCCGAGGTGCGCCGCGCCGTCCACGATCGCGGCGTCGACCACCTGCCCGGCGCCGGTGGCGCGGGCGTGGTGCAGCCCGGCGAGCAGGCCGACGACCAGGTAGAGCGAGCCGCCCGCGTAGTCGCCCAGCAGGTTGGCCGGGATACCGGGGGCCTCCTCGGCCCCGCCCGGCGCCGCCACCATCCCGAGCACCCCGGCGACCGCCGCGTACCCGAGGTCGTGCCCGGCCGTCGCCGCCCGGGGGCCGTGCTGCCCCCAGCCGGTCATCCGCCCGTACACCAGCGCCGGATTGCGCGCCAGGCACGCCTCGGGGCCGACCCCGAGCCGCTCCGCGACGCCCGGCCGGTAGCCCTCGATCAGCAGGTCCGCCCGCTCGACCAGGTCCAGCACCCGCCCGGGGCCCTCCGGGGACTTCAGGTCGATCAGCACCGAACGCTTGTTGCGGTTGCTGAGGTCGTACGCCGGGTCCGTACCGAGCGGCGACGGCTCCGGCCGATCCACCCGCACCACGTCCGCACCGAGGTCCCCCAGCAGCATCGCCGCGAACGGCCCCGGCCCGATCCCGGCGAGCTCCACCACCCGCACACCCGCCAACGGCCCCCCGGCCTCCGGCGCCCTGCTCGCGTCACCCACTGGCTGCTGAACCCTTCCCGACGGGTTTGACAGTAAAGCTGTCACACTCGGGATGATAGGCAAGCGACCCGCCGGTAACAAGACCTCCACCCCCGCGCCGAGCCGCCAATTCCCCCTCGACCCAGGCCCGGTGAACCCGGCCACTCCCCGCGCCCACGGAATCACGGAGGGTGGGTCGGTGCACTGACGGAGGCTCCCTGTACGGTCGTCATGCCGCAGGGGAGCGGCCGCTTTGCCGATTGGGGAGGATTCCGCGCGCATGGGTAACCCGAACTTCGTCACCGGACCGGTCGCACCGGCCAAGGACCCGATACCGGGCCCGGCGTCCACGTACGCGGCGAAGTCGCCGTACTCCAATCCGGCCCCGCCCAACGGTGTCAACCCCGTGCTGATCCCGCCCGCCCTCGGCACCACCCAGCTGGACACCCCGCACGAGCTCAACGCCTCGGCCGGAATAGCGCGGCAGATCGCCACCGACCTCGACAGCGCCAACGGCAAGGCCGGCCCCGGCGCGCACAGCCTCACCGAGTACGCGAGCACCGCGTCGACCAAGATCCGGGGCTTCTCCTTCGGCGGTGCCCTCACCGGCAGCACCGAACGGTGGCTGCAGCAGTGCAAGACCCTGCACGACAAGCTCGGCAGCACCGCCGCGAACCTCGACAAGACCCAACGGTTCTACGGCGACAACGAGGCCAGGACCGCCGCCGACCTCGGCGCGACCCGCTAGCCAGGAGAGGGGAAAGCACAGATGGTGTCCTTCAAGGAACTGCACGAGGCCGACTTCTCCGGGGTCAGCGACGCCGCGGAGGCCTGGGCCGGCGTGGCCAAGGCCCTCACCGCTCTGGACGGCCGGGTCACCAAGGACCTCACCAGCACCGCCCAGCGGGCCGGCTGGAAGGGCGATGCCGCCGACGCGGCGACGACGGCCATGCAGGGCATGGACGGCGACTTCAAGCAGGCCTCTGCCGTCGCCACCGCCCTCGCCGCGATCATGAAGACCGCCTCCGAGGACTTCACCGCCGCCCGGCGCGACCTCGACACGGCCATCCATGACGCGCAAACCGAGAACATGACCGTCTCCGCAGACGGCCAGGTCAACTGGACCCTGCCGAAGGAGGCTCGGAACGACACCGATGGCGAGAAGCTGGCCCAAGGACTGAGGGCCAAAGCGGAGGCCATCGCGGCCCGGTTGACGAAGGCCGTCGAGAAGGCCGCCGCCGCAGACCAACGGGCAAGCGTCGCACTCCAGGGCGACATCGGTACCAGCACCACGTCCTTCAACCCCACCCCCTACGGTGGCGGCCCGGTCGCCGACGCCAACCGGGCCAAGGACCTCATGGCCAAGGCCGGCAGCCTCTCCGACGACCAGCTCAAGCAGCTGCAGGCCCTCATGGCCGCCAACGCGGAGAACAAGGACTTCTCCACCACCCTGCTCAACGGCCTCAACTACGGCGGAAAGACCGGCCCCGACGCCCTGCTGGAGTACAGCAAGGTCTATGACGGCCTCGCCCACGGCAACCACAACGCCGCGGGCTACCAGGATGTCTACAAGAACCTGTCCGTCGCGCTGGCCAGCGCCACCCGCGACGGCGGAATGGGCAAGGCCTGGGAGGTCGGGCTGCTGGCCGCCGCCCGCCGCACCGGGGGGTCCGCGGCGGGATACAACGACAACTACCCGGCGCTGACGGCGCTGCTCAACGCCAAGGGCAGCTTCGACAAGGGTTTCCTGACCAAGGTAGGCACCGACCTGGTCGACTACGAGCGCGGCAGCAAGCTCAAGGGCGCGGACTTGTGGGGCCCGGACTGGAGCAACGCCACTGGCCACCAGGGCGATCCGATGCGGGACCTCATGCAGGCCATGAGCCGCAACCCCGAGGCCTCGAAGGACTTCCTCGACCCCGCAGCCAACAAGAACCTCGACTACCTGCTCAAAGCCCGCCAGTGGCCCAACCAGGGCTACGAGCACAACCAGTTGGACCCGGTCGCACGCAACAACTCCCGCGGCGCGTTCGGCGACGCCTTGGAGGCCGCAACCACCGGTCGTGATCCGAACGGCAACCAGCCGCCCGTCCGCCCGCACGACGCGGCGATGGCGCGCATCATGTCCGACACGATCACCCACTTCGGGGGCGACTCCGCCGGGCATGTGACCGAGCTCCCGGTCGGACTGCGCCGACCGTTCGGCAACATGATCGCCGACTACGCGGCCGACACGTACGAGATCATCGGCAAGGAGGTCAACGGGCACTCCGAGACCAGCGGATTGGTCATCGACCGAGATCGTCTCATCCGGGTCATCCGAGGAGTGTCCGATGACCCTGAGGCGTTCAGGGCGATCCACTACGCCGAGAGCCAGGAAATGGCCCGGCGGCTCGACGCCTACCCCGCTGACACCTTCAGGATGGATCAAACCGGGCACCCCAACCCCGGTATCGAGGGCTATGTGCGAGAGGCCGGCCAGGTCCTGGGGGCGCTCAGTGGCACGCAGTCGGACGTCATGACCCGTCACCATGACGACGTGGTGTTCCAGAACAACTGGCAAGCGAAGATGAACTACCACCTCATCGGCACGCCCCTGACTCCCGTACCGGTTGTGGGTGACTTCGTCCAGCGCATGGTCGATGTCGGTACGTCGGAATGGGCGAACGGGCTCAACAGCAAGCAGGACCAGGAGACACAGGCAGACCTGTCCAAGATGTTCAATTCCGGAGAGAACCAGCTGAAGCAGATGATCGTCGCAAAGGCCGAAGAGGCCGGTCTCACCAACGCGGAGATCGCTTCGACTGCCGGTGTGCCCCAGAAGCTCCTGCACGATGTGTCCGATAGCTACGGGACAGGCGTCAACCAGACGTACCGCAATGCGCTGGGTGGACGCTGAGATGAAGAAGACTCAGCACGCCGCCGATCAGCCCGGCGACGAGAACACCGTCAGCGAGCGCCTGGACGCGGCGCTCGACCGGCGGGGGTTCACGACCCGGCCGCTGCGGGTACGGGCGGCGGTCGCCGTGGTGGCGGTGACGGCGGTCGTGGCCGGGGCCGGGGTGTTCCTCGCGGACAACCTGACCAATGCCTTCGGACCGGACAGCGTGTGCGACGGTACCGTGAGCGCGGATTTGCTGAACGACGTACTCGGGCCGGGCAAGGTCAGCGATCAGGCGTTCGGCGACGGGCACTTGCGCAGCGGATCCGCCTTCTGCATGGCGAAGGTGAGTTCCGGGGTCTTCGGCAACGAACGGTCAGTCACCGTGGAGCTGCGCAAGAACAGCGACCTCTCCGTCGTCGCGAACGACTCGGAGGCCCGGCTATTCGCCGCTTCGGCCAACGGTGGAGCGTCCGGCGCGGCCTTCGACCACCGGGCCTGGGCACTGCTTCCCGAGGCGTGCGGCAGTGGGCAGCGGGTCACCGTCAGAGCGGACCGCGGTGAACGGCCCGGGGCCGAGAAGCTCGCCGCACTCGCCGCGTCGACGGCCGACCGCATCGCGTCACAACAGGGGTGCGGCACGTCGCCCACGCCCGCGCCGCACCAACTCTCCGATGCCGGAAAGGACCGCGACCTCGACCGCAGCACCGTCTGCGGTCTGCCCGGGCTCACCATGCCCACCACCCCCGGCGGCCCGGCCTTCCGGGAGACCGTGACCACCGCGACCGACCCGCTGTGGGCCTGTCTCATCCACTCGGACGCGAACCCGAGGTCCTCGATCACCTTCACTGTCGGCACCGAGCCCCGCCTCCTGACCGCGACAACCCCGAAGGACGAACCGGGGATCGGCCGAGCTCGCTGGGTGAAGCCCGACGAGATGACAACGACTTGCCAGGGCCGGCCGACCTACTTCCGGATGGAAGTCAACGGCTTCCGGGACCTCGTACCGGACAGCGATTCCGCCTGGAAGCAGTTCCTCACCGCCGGTGCCAAGGCGATCGGCTGCGAGCCGATCCTCTGACCTCTCTGCGGGCGGCCGGTTCCCAACCGGCCGCCCGCACCGATCCAGTCGGCCGAGCAACACACAGGGGACAGCACATCGTGGACAACAAGGACGACGACAGGCCTGACGGCTCCACCGCAGGCCTGGCCGGGCGCGTCGATGCGGCGCCCGGCCGACGGGGGTTCACCACCCGGCCGCTGCGGGTGCAGGCGTTGGTTGCCGTGACGGGGGTGGTGGCGGTCACGGCCGGGGCGGGATTTTTTCTGGCGGACAACCTGACCAATTTGTCCGGGCCGGACGTCGTGTGCGACGGCGCGGTGAGCGCGGACGAGGTGAACGACGCGCTCGGGTGGGGCAAGGTCAGCGCCACGATGTACGGCGACGGGAAGCTGGACACCCCCGGCGCGTCCTGTGCGGCGATGGTGAGCAACGGGATCTTCGGCAACGACCGGTTCGCCGTCATCGAGCTCCCCAAGGCCGGAGACCTCGCCAGGTTCAAGTACGACGCGGAGTCCCAGCTGTTCGCCGCCTCGGCGAACGGAGGCGCGGCCGGCGCCGTGCACAAGTCGTCGTACGGCTTCGCACTGCTCCCGAAGGACTGCGCCAACGGGCAGCGGGCCACCGTCAAGTCCCGGTCCTCCGACGCCCGGAAGCTCGCCGGGCTCGCGACCGCGGTGGCCAACCGCGTCGCGGCACAACAGGGTTGCGGCGGGGCGCCGCTCCCCGCACCGCGCGAGCTCACCCCGGCGGGTGCGGACCGCCCCCTCAACCGCGACGCCGTCTGCGGCCTGCCGGGGCTGACGATGCCCGACACTCCCGGTGGCCCCGTCTATCAGGAGACCGTGACCAACGCGACCGATCCGCTGTGGGCCTGCAGGATCCACTCGGACGCGGACCTCAGGTCCGCGATCACCTTCTCCATCGGCACCGATCCGCGCCTCGTCCAGCCGTGGACCCTCGACCCCGGCCCGGCCTTCGGCCGAACCCACTGGGTCGGGCAACACGAAGTCATGGCGACATGCCAGGGACGGCCCACCCGCTTCCGGTTCGAAGTGGACGGTTTCCGGGACCTCATCGGCAAGACGACCTGGGAACAGTTCCTCACCGCCGGTGGCAAGGCGATCGGTTGTGAGCCGATCCTGTGACGCCTCCCCTCCTGCGGGCGGCCGGTTGACGACCGGCCGCCCGCAGGAGCACGCCTGAATCCGACCGACCGAGCAGCAACCAGGGAACGACACACCATGGAAGACAAGAACGGCTCCGCCAACGGCCCGGTCGGGCGGATGGACGCGGCGCTCGACCGGCGGGGGTTCACCACGCGGGGGCTGCGGGTGCGGGCCGGGGTCATGGCAGTGGCGGCGGTCGGGCTGGGGGTCGCCGGGTGGGCGCTGCTGGCGGACGACATGACCAACAGGTTCGGGCCGGACAGCGTGTGCGACGAGGTGGTGAGCTCACGGGCGGTGAACGAAGCGCTCGGGTCGGGCAAGGTCAGCGCGGAGCCGTACGAGGGGAACGTCAGCCGCGGCACGGCGGTCTGCACCGTGCAGGTGGCCGGCGGGATGTTCGGCGACGACCGGAACATCCGGGTGTCCCTCGGCGAGAGCAAGGACGTGTTCCACCTCCCGATCCCTCCCGGCGCCCGGACGTTCGCCGCCTCGGCGAACGGCGGCGCGGTCGGCGCCGTCCGTGGCGACGAGGCGTGGGCACTGCTCCCCGAGGGCTGCCCCAACGGGCTCTGGGCCAGGGTCACCGCGTACTCCGGGAAGGAGCCCGACCCCCTGAAGCTCGCCCGGCTCGCCGTGTCGGCGGCCGACCGCATCGCGGACCAGCGCGGTTGCGGCAAGGCGCCGCTGCCCGTCCTGCACGAGCTGGCCCCGGCCGCCACCGAGCGGGAGCTCGACGGCGACGCGGTCTGCGGCCTGCCGGGGGTCTCCGTCCGGCGCTCGCCCGACAAGCGCTACAGGGAGGCCGTGACCGTGGGATCCGATCCCCTGTGGACCTGCGAGATCACGCCTGAGGATGCGCACGGGAGCACCTCTTCCCTCGTCATCGCCACCGAGTCCCGGCTCCGGCCGGAGGCCACCGAGCGGGACACCAGGCCGGCGTTCGGCCGTGCCCGCTGGGTGGGGTCCCTCCCCCGGGACGAGATCGTGGTGACCTGCCACGGTCGCCCCGTCTACTTCCGGATCGGCGCGATCAGGCACCTGGGGCACCTGTTCTCCACCTCCGACGAGGCCTGGAAGCAGTTCCTCACCGCCGGCGGCCAGGCGATCGGGTGTGAGCCGATCCTGTAGCGGGCGGAAAATGGGCGGGCGGGTGTCGGGGTAATGGTCTATCTTGCGATGGACCTATTACGTGAGACACGGGGGAGCACCATGAGCACCACCACCACCGACCGTACCGACCCGACCGCCCGCACCGTCGTCGCCGTCTCCGAGCGGCTGGTACTGACGCGGCCGCGGGAGGGGGACGTGGGGGCGGTGTTCGCGATCCACGGGGATCCGGAGACCAACCGGTACAACCCGCACGGGCCGCAGCGGGAGCTCGTCCAGGCGCGGGAGATGCTGGACGGGTTCGTCGCCGACTGGGTGCGGGACGGGGTGGGGTACTGCGCCGTCGCCACCCGGGAGGACCCGGGGACGGTGATCGGGTTCGCCGGGCTCTACCTGCACACCCTGGACGGGGAACGGGTGTTCAACCTCTACTACCGGTTCCGGCCGTCCGCCTGGGGCCTCGGGTACGCGGCGGAGGCGGCCCGGGCGGCGATGGCGGAGGCACTGCCACGCCACCCCGGCGTCCCGGTGGTCGCCCTGATCCACGCGGACAACCTGCCCTCGCGCCGGCTCGCCGAGCGGCTCGGGCTGGTCGCCGACCCGGACGGCCGCACCGACGAGGAGGACCGGGTGATCCACCGGATGGCCTGAGGCCGGAGCCCGCCGCCCGGAGAGGACCCCCCGGAGGAACCCCCGGAGGAGCCCCCGCCCGCCGAGATCCCCCGCCAGGGGGAGCGGGATCGCGCCCCGGGCGGAGGCCCCGGCGCCCGGCCCGGCGGGACCGTGGGGGCATGAGGACCAACGAGCACATGGTGCGGGCCGGGGCGGCGTGGACGGCGGTGGCGGCGACCGGGCCGTACCTGACGCTGAAGCTGCTGTGGCTGACCGGGCATCCGGTGGGGGCGGGCGATCCCGGCGAGATGGACCGGCTGTGGCTGGTGAACCTGCTGACCTTCGGCATGGACGCGATCGCCGTGGCCCTGGCGCTGGCGTTCGTCCGGCCGTGGGGGCGGCGGGCGCCGGCCGGGCTGGTGGCGTTCCCGATGTGGGTGGCGACCGGTCTGCTCGGCACGATCCTGGTCGCGCTGCCGCTGTACCTGCTGAGCCTCCTGGTCCTGGGGCCGGAGAGCGCCGACCCGGACGACAAGGGCCTCGGCGGCTGGGTCTTCCCCGTCGTGTACGGCGGCTTCGCCGTCCAGGGCCTCGCGCTGATCACCGCCTTCGTGCTGTACGCCCGCCGGCGCTGGGCCGGGCTGCTGCGGGAACGGATCGGCGACCTGCCGGACTCCCCCACCCTGACCGTGCAGCGCGTCCTCGCCTGCGTCGCCGCGCTGCTCGCCGCGGGTGTCGCGGCGGCCCGGGTCTACTGGGCGTTCGGCGGCACCGCCGGAGTGCCGCAGGACCTGGTGGACGGCCGGTCCCGGGGCGTGGCGGTGATGAACGGGGTGACGGCGGTGATGGCGGTGGCCGCGGCGGCGGCGCTGCTGGTCCTGGTCTTCCGGTTCCGTCCGGGGCGCCGGCTGCTCGGGCCGCTGCTGGCGGTCTGGACGGCGGCCGGTTCGCTGTTCGGCTGGGGCGCCTGGCAGTTGGTGGCCTTCGGGGCGACGACGACCCGGGTGACCGAGCTGCGGACGGCCGTCCCCGGGCTGACCCCCCTGGTCCAGGGTGCCCAGGTGGTGGCCGCGGTGCTGGTCCTGGCGGTCGGGGCGGTCGCGCTCACCGAACGCGGCACCCTCCGGCGCGCCGCTGCCGTAGAGTCGCGCGGGTGATCACGGGGGTGGGCATGCGGCTGCGGCGTACGGGAGCGGTGGGCGTCCGCCTGCGGCGTGCGGCGGGCGCGTCGGTCGGCCGGCGGGCCCGGCTGCGCTGGGTGCACCTGGTGCTGGGCGGCGCGCTGCTGATGCCGTACTGGATGCTGTCGGTGGTGCTGTACGGGGCGCTCAACCCGAACCAGCCGCCCGGACGCCAACTGCTGCTCTACGTCCTGTCGTTGCTCACCTCGCTGCCGATGGCCGCCGTCACCGCGCTGGTGCCGATGGTGCGGGGGCTGGAGGGCGCGGCGGCGCGGGCGCTGTGCTCGGCGGCCCGGCCGGAGGAGCTGGCCACCGGGCCGGCCCGCTCCTGGGGCGCCCGGTGGCGCACCGCGCTCTGGTACGTGCTGCACGTCCTGTTCGGCGGGGTGGTCGCCGGGATGACGCTGGCGGGCACCCCGTTCGCGGTGGTGCTGGTCTGCGGCTTCGCGGGGGCCAGGGAGTTCGTCCGGATGTGGGAGCGGCACTTCCCCGGCTGGCTGGTCACCGGCCCGGTCCTCGGCCTCGGCGTTCTGCTGCTGATCGTCGGCACCAACGCCGTCTGCGGCGCGCTGCTCGCCCGCTGGGCGCCCGCCCTGCTCGGCCCGACCCCGGAGGAGCGGGTGGCCGCCGCCGAGCGCCGAGCCACCGTGCTCGCCCAGCGCAACCGGCTGGCCCGCGAGCTGCACGACTCGGTCGGCCACGCGCTCAGCGCCGTCGGCATCCAGGCCTCGGCCGCCGCCCGGGTGCTGCGCAGCAACCCGGACTTCGCCGCCGAGGCGCTCGCGGCGATCGAGGAGACCGCCCGGGCGGCCGTCGCCGAACTCGACGCCGTCCTGGGGCTGTTGCGCGAGGAGGACCCGGAGGCCGCCGGACCCGCCGGGCCCACCCTCGCCGGGCTGGACGACCTGCTGCGCCAGCTCGGCCGCGCCGGGGTGGCGGTGGACGCCGAGCTGGCGCCCGGGCTGGCCGGCCTGCCCGAGCCGGTCTCCCGCGAGGCGTACCGGATCGTGCAGGAGGGCCTGACCAACGTGCTGCGCCACGCCGGGCCCGCCCCGGCCGGGCTGCGGGTCCGGCTCGCCGACGGCCGACTGGAGATCGACCTGACCAATCCGCTCGGCCCTGCCCGGCCGAGCCGCCCCGGCGGCGGGCGCGGGCTGCGCGGGATCGGCGAGCGGGCGGCGGCCCTGCACGGCGGCAGCGCGGCGGGGCCGGACGGGGACGGAACGACGTGGCGGCTGGCCGTCTGGCTGCCGGTGGGAGGAACGACGTGAGCGAGGACATGAACGAGATGGGGTACGACGCCGTGGACGAGGGTGCGCCGCAGGGCGCCGACGGCATCCGGGTGGTGATCGCGGACGACGAGCGGCTGGTCCGCCTGGGCCTGCGGGTGGTGATCGACAGCGAACCGGACCTCACCGTGGTCGGCGAGGCCGCCGACGGGGCCGAGGTCGTCCCGCTGGTGCGCGAACTGCGCCCGGACGTGGTGCTGATGGACGTCCGGATGCCCGGCATCGACGGCATCCGGGCCACCGAACAGCTGGTCAACGGGATGGCCCCGCCGCCGCGCATCCTGGTGGTCACCACCTTCGAGCACGACGACCACGTGTACGACGCGCTGCGCGCGGGCGCCGCCGGGTTCCTGCTGAAGCGGGCCCGGGCGGAGGAGATGGTGCAGGCGGTGCGGCTGGTCGCGCGCGGCGACTCGCTGCTGTTCCCGGCGGCCGTCCGCGACCTCGCGCTGCGCCACGGCGCGGACCGGCGCCGGGAGGCCGGGTCGGGCGACCGGGGGCCGATCGGGCGGCTGACCGAGCGGGAGGGGCAGGTGCTGCGGCTGATGGCCACCGGGCTCAACAACGGCGAGATCGCGCGGCAGCTGGTGGTGAGCCAGGAGACGGTGAAGACGCACGTCGGCAGCGTGCTGGCCAAGCTGGGCGCGCGGGACCGCACCCAGGCGGTCATCGCGGCGTACGAGTCGGGCTTCGTGCTGCCGGGCTGACGCCTGCTCAGGATCGGCCGCGACCATCACCCGTGCCCCCGGTACGCCCGAACGTCTCGAACGTGGATTCCATCCGATCGGTACCAGCGAGTAGAGTGCGGGTTTCCCCCTCGACGTCCGATACCTCCCGTATCGCCTGGAACGAACTGGTGGCCGCATGACAGTCCGGACCCGACCCGCGCTCTGGTGGCGCATGGGCATCGTGCTCTCGGCGGGCCTCGGCCTGACCCTCGGGACCGCGCCGCTGGTCTACTTCACCGTGCAGAGCAACGTGATCGTGTTCGGCTACTTCATCGGCGCGGTGTACTGGATGCTCAAGCGCGGCACCGTGGACGCGCCCGCGCCCCGGCTGCGCGGCGCCGCCACGCTGTACATCCTGATCACCGGGCTGGTCTCGCACATCCTGCTCGAACACGGCGCCAACCCGCTGCCCGGGCTGGTCAGCGGGCCGGACAAGCTGGCGCACTGGTCGTCGTTCTTCCTGCACTACGTGACGCCGGTGATGGTGATCGCCGACTGGCTGGTGCTCAAGCCGCGCAACGCCTCGGCCTGGAAGGACATCCCGCTCTGGCTGGGCTTCCCGCTCGGCTACGCGGCGATCGTGCTCGCCCGCAACGCGCTGTTCGACGACTACCCGATGCCCTACCCGTACTTCTTCTTCGACCCGACCACCAAGGGCTACGGCTACGTCTGGGGCCAGATAGCCCTGCTGACCGTCGAGTTCGTGGCGCTCGCCGCACTCGTCGTCGGGCTGGACCGGCTCGGGACGCGGATCGCGGGAAGGCTGCGGTCGACGCCGCAGGCATAGCCCCGGGAGTTCACGCTCCCCCGTCGCTCACGCAGCGGGCGCGTCCTCGGGGAACGCGGCGTCGAACTCGGCCCGGTGCGCCTTCCAGAACGCCACCGCGTGGTCCACGAAGACCCGGCGCTGCTGCTCGCGCACGCTCAGGTCGTGGACGTAGGCCTTCACGGTCTTGCCGTCCGCGGCGGCGGCCTCGCGGATCGCGGCGAGCTCGTGCTCCGTGTACTCGATGGTGAGCGCAGGCATGCCGCCGATGGTACTGGAGCGACGGGTAGTTGGGGCCGCGGACGGCGGTTTTTCACCCGCAGTCAAAACGGTCGCTGTCGAGACCGCCGAGGACCATTGCGCCCGGCTCCGGGTCGGCCCGGAGAAGGAAGCCGGTGCGCCCGGAGGAGGAAGCGGGTGCGGCTCGTCGGATGACGCCCGGGCGGTGGGGCCGGCCGTAGCGTCGACGGGGAGCGGTGGCGGAGGGGTTCCGCGGGGGAGACCGGGGTTTCGGCGGAGGCCGGAGATGACACGCAGGTCAGGAATGGCACGCAGGTCAGGGATGACACGCACGGCGGGAACGGCGCGCAGGACGGGAACAGGGCTCACGACGGGAACGGCGCGCAGCAGGACCGGAAGCGGCGTCGGCCGGACCGCGGCCGCGGTGGTGGCCCTCGCGACGGCGGTGGGGCTGGCGGCACCGGGGGCGGCCGCGGCGCAGGAAGGGCGGGGGAACCCGCTGGAGGGGGTCTGGCGGACGGAGGGCTACGGCCTGCTGATCGCGGTCTCCGGGGGCCGGGTCACCACCTACGACGTGACCGCGCACAGCTGCCTGCCCGGGTGGGTCACCGGGACGCAGGCCTCGGAGCCCGGGCCGGACGGCACCACCCGCTACACCGTGGGCAACCTCGCCATGACGCTCACCCCCAAGGGCCGGAACCGGGCCGTGGAACGCGAGGAGAGCGGGGTCGGCACCAAGTCGCTCACCCGCCTGGACGCCCTGCCGTCGCTGTGCGCGCGGCCGGCTCCGAACGACCCGCTCGCGGTCTTCGACCGGTTCTGGGAGGACTTCGAGGAGAACTACCCGTTCTTCGCCGCCAAGGGCATCGACTGGCACGCCGTCCGGGACGAGAAGCGGCCCACGATCACTCCGGCGACGACCGCCGACCGGCTGCAGGACGTCTTCACGGACATGCTCCGCCCGCTCGGCGACGCGCACACCGGGCTGGCCCGGGTGGTCGACGGGCACGCCAAGGAGGTCTTCGGCGGGCAGCGGCCGGATTCGACGGTGCAGACCCCGGAACTGACCGCGCGGGCCCTGCAGGCCTCGGCCGCCCAGCTCACCGGCCCGGAGCAGCAGTTCGCCGGCGGCCGGCTCGGCGTGGGCCGGCTCCCGGACGGCCTCGGCTACCTCCGGGTGAGCAGCTTCGACGGCTACACCGACGGCGACTTCCGGAGCCAGGTCGACGAGCTGGACCGGGCGCTGGACGCCGTGCTGGCCGGCCCGGACCGGCCCACCGGCCTGGTCGTCGACGTGCGGCTGAACGGCGGCGGCTCGGACGCGCTCGGGCTGCACATCGCCGCCCGGCTCACCGACCGCCCGTACGTCGCCTACCGGAAGGTGGCGCGCAACGACCCGGCCGACCCGACGAAGTTCACCCGGCCCGAGCCGATCACCGTACGGCCGTCGGCGGGCGGGCACTTCACCGGACCGGTGGCGGTGCTCACCTCCTCGATCTCCACCAGCGCCGCGGAGACCTTCACCCAGGCCATGACGGGCCGCTCCCCGCGGGTGCTCCGGGTCGGCGAGAACACCCAGGGCGTCTTCTCCGACATCATGATCAAGTCGCTCTCGCCGGACTTCATGGCCGTCCTGCCGAACGAGAAGTACCTGACCAGGAACGGCAGTACCTTCGACGGCCCGGGCATCCCGCCGAACGTCCGCACGCCGGTGTTCACCCCGGACGAGCTGGCCGCGCTCAGGGACTCGGCCCTGAGCACGGCCCGCCGGATGCTCACCGAGGACGCCCAAGGCAACCAGAGCAGCCAGGGCGACCACGGCGACCAGGGGAACGCCGAGAACGACCAGGAGCAGCAACGGTAGGAGCAGCAGTAGGCGCTACATCGGCCCCACCGTCCGCAGTTCGCCGTCCAGCTCCAGCCACCGGGTGAGGCCCAGGCCGCGCAGGAACGGCAGGTCGTGGCTGGCCACGATCAGCGCGCCCCGGTACGCGGACAGCGCCTGGGTGAGCTGGCGGACGCTGGCGAGGTCCAGGTTGTTGGTCGGCTCGTCGAGCAGCAGCAGCTGCGGCGGCGGGTCGGCCAGCAGCAGGGCGGCCAGCGTCGCCCGGAACCGCTCGCCGCCGGAGAGGGTGGCGGCGGGCTGGTCGGCCCGGGCGCCGCGGAACAGGAAGCGGGCGAGCCGGGCGCGGACCGCGTTGTCCCCGGCTGCGGGGGCGAACAGCTTGACGTTCTCCACGACGGAGCGCTCCTCGTCCAGCAGGTCGAGCCGCTGCGGGAGGTGCCGCAGCGGCACCGGGGTGATGACCTCTCCCGCCGGCGGGGCGAGTTCGCCCGCGATGGTGCGCAGCAGCGTCGTCTTGCCGGCGCCGTTGCGGCCGACCAGGGCGATCCGCTCGGGCCCGCGCAGGTCGAGGTCGGCCGTGGTGCCGTGGGGCAGCCGGACCCTGTCCAGGGTGAGCACGGTGCGCCCGGCCGGGACGGCGGTGCGCGGCAGGTCGATCCGGATCTCGGCGTCGTCCCGGACGGCCTCCTCGGCCGCGTCGAGCCGGGCCTTGGCCTCCTCCAGGCGCTCGGTGTGCATGCCCTGGAGGCGGCCGGCCGTCTCCTGGCCCTTGCGCTTGAGCATCCCGGCGAAGATGTGCGGGTCGTTGCGGGTGACCGAGCGCTTCTTGCCGTACGCGGCGCTGCGGTCCAGCCGGATGCGGGCGTCGGCCAAGTCCCGCTTCTGGCGCCGGACGTCGGCCTCGGCGTTGCGCAGCAGCCGCTCGGCCGTCTCCTGCTGGGCCGCGAGGGTGCGTTCGTACTCCTCGAAGTTGCCGCCGTACCAGGTGACTTCGCCGTCCCGGAGGTCGGCGATCTGGTCGACGTGCCGGAGCAGCTCGCGGTCGTGGCTGACGATCAGCAGCACGCCGTTCCAGCCGGCCACCGTCTCGTAGAGCCGCTCGCGGGCGGCCCGGTCGAGGTTGTTGGTGGGCTCGTCGAGCAGCAGGACGTCGGGGCGGGCCAGCAGCAGGGCGGCCAGCCGCAGCAGCACGGCCTCGCCGCCGGAGAGTTCGCCGGTGGTCCGGTCGAGGCCGAGGCGGTGCAGGCCGAGCCGGTCGAGGGTGGCGCGGGCGCGCTCCTCGACGTCCCAGTCGTCGCCGACCGCGTCGAAGTGGCGCTGGTCGGTGTCGCCGGACTCGATGGCGTGCAGGGCCTCGCGGGCGGCCCGGATGCCGAGCGCCTCGTCCACCCGCAGGGTGGTGTCGAGCGTCAACCCCTGTGGCAGGTAGCCGAGTTCGCCGTCGATCCGGACGGTGCCGCCGGTCGGGGTGAGCTCGCCCGCGATCAGCCGCAGCAGGGTGGACTTGCCCGCGCCGTTGAGCCCGATCAGGCCGGTGCGGCCGGGGCCGACGGCGAGCTGGAAGCCGTCCAGGACGGGCTTGCCGTCGGGCCACTCGAACGAAAGCTCGGTGCAGAGGACGGCGGTGGTGGTGGGGTGGTGTGCCATACAGGCCTCCCGGGGTGGTTGCCGAAGGGGTGGTGAGCAACACGGGGAGACACCGCGGGTGCGGAAACCGGGCACGGCCGGGGGAACGAAGGGGTGGCGTCACGCAGAGGAGTGCCACGGGCCGTGACTGAGGTCGCACACTCGCGCACCGCGCGACGGCAGCAGGGCCTGCGCGGCGGGGGCGGTGTCCCGGGACCTCAGTAGAGCAACGGCCTTCTCCTTGTCTGGCTGATGACCCGGACCACGCTAGGCAGCCCGCCCGGGGCGTGCAACCGATTTACCGGCCGCCGGGCCCGCCGGGACCACTGCGCGACCCGCCGGGCGCACCCCCGGGACCGCCCCGCGACGGGCCCCCGGTGCCGATCCCGTGCCCATCCGGTGACGGCCCCGTCCCGGTCCGGTGCGGAATTCGGGAGTCCCCCGGACGCATGGCAGACTCCTCACCTGCCATGCCTGCGGCCGAGTCGGGCCGCACCCGGGGAACGGGCCGCATGGCGGTAGTCAACAGGGGGATTTGAACTCATGTCACCGATATCCCGGCCGGGCCGTGCCGTCCTGGGCGCCTCCGTCGTCGCGCTGACCATGGTGGTCGCCACCGCGTGCGGCCCCGACAACGCCGACCCGGCCGTGACCGCGGCTCCCGGCGTCACGGCCGGCGCCTCCGGCACGCCGGGCGCGGCTCCGATCAAGCTTCCGACGCTCGAAGAGCTGAAGACCTGGAAGCTGGAGGACTGGGACAAGTGGGCCCAGGCCAACGTGATCACCCCGGCGGTCAAGGGTTACTGGACCCTGCAGAAGCTGCTGGACGCCAAGCCGAAGCCGCTGCCGCAGCCCGCCCCGGAGGGGACCCAGCCGCCCGCGCAGCCCACCGGCGCCGCGCCGGCCACCAGCGCGCCCGCCTCGGCCGCGCCCACGGCCCAGCCCACCGCGGCCCAGCCCGGCGGTGGCGGCGGCACGGACCAGCTGCCCGCGATGGTCCCGGCCAAGCCCGTGGCGCACCCGTTCCCGAAGAACATGCACGTCAACGGCAAGATCTTCTTCAAGGACGGCAACGAGGACTACGTGTGCTCCGGCACCGTCGTCTCCGACCCGGCCAACCCCGGCAAGAGCAACCTGGTGTGGACCGCCAGCCACTGCCTGCACGGCGGCAAGGGCAACAAGTACTACACCGACATCACCTTCGCCCCGGCCTTCAACAGCAACGGCGTGCTGAGCAACGGCAACAAGCAGGCCAAGCTGGAGGACGCCGAGCCGTACGGCGAGTGGACCGCCACCTCCGGCATGGTCTCGCCGCAGTGGGCCGCGGAGGCCGACCCGGAGAAGGGCGGCCCGTGGAGCCAGTACGACTTCGGCATCGTGAAGGTCGCCAACCCCAGCCCGGGCGGCAAGTCGCTGGAGGAGACCGTCGGCGGCTCCGTCCCGCTCTGGTTCAACGCCCCGCGTGACCAGGTCGGCGCCGTCAGCAACTACGGCTTCCCGGAGGGCAAGCCCTTCGACGGCGTGGAGCTGGAGCACTGCGACGGCGGCAAGCCGTCCAAGAAGACCGGCGACCCGAGCCGCCCGGCGATGCTGCTGATCGGCTGCAACATGACCGGCGGCAGCAGCGGCGGCGGCTGGTACGCGACCAAGGACGGCAAGCCCGCCCTGGTCAGCGACACCTCCATCGGCAACGGCGCGAACACCTACGAGGCCGGTCCGTACCTGGAGGACGTGGCCCAGCACATGTTCGAGTACTTCTCGAAGAAGGCCAAGTGAAGAAGGCCGAGTGACCCGCTCCGACGAAGGCCGAGAGGTCTTCCGAGCGGCGCGGTGACCCGCTGAGCGGTGATCCGGGGGCCGCGGCCGCGACGGCCGCGGCCCCCGTCTTTTCGGCCGGACGCCCGGCTCCTCCTACAATCGGGCTCATCATGAGCGCCACACTCGTAGTCAAGGACCTCAGCGCCGGCCACGGCGAACGCACCCTCTTCTCCGGCCTGGACCTGGTCGTCGCCCCCGGCGACGTGATCGGCCTGGTCGGCGTGAACGGCGCCGGCAAGTCGACCCTGCTGCGGCTGCTGGCCGGCCTGGACACCCCCGAGGGCGGCTCGCTGCGGCTGAGCCCGGCGAGCGCCAACGTCGGCCACCTGCCGCAGGAGCCGGAGCGGCGCGAGGGCGAGTCGGTGCGCGACTTCCTGGCCCGCCGCACCGGTGTGGCGGCCGCGCAGGCCGCGCTGGACGAGGCCACCGAGGGCCTGGTCGAGGGCCGGCCGGGCGCCGACGACGCGTACGCCGTCGGCCTGGAGCGCTGGCTGGACCTCGGCGGCGCCGACCTGGAGGAGCGCGCCGAGGAGGTCGCCGACTCGCTCGGGCTGAAGGTCTCGCTGGACCTGCCGATGACCGCCCTGTCCGGCGGCCAGGCCGCCCGGGCCGGCCTCGCCTCGCTGCTGCTCTCCCGCTACGACGTCTTCCTGCTCGACGAGCCCACCAACGACCTCGACCTGGACGGCCTGGAGCGGCTGGAGTCCTTCGTCAAGGGCCTGCGCACGGGCACCGTGCTGATCAGCCACGACCGCGAGTTCCTGGCCCGCACCGTGACCAAGGTGCTGGAGCTGGACCTCCACCAGCAGCAGGTCAACCTGTACGGCGGCGGCTACGAGGCGTACCTGGAGGAGCGGGCGGTGGCCCGCCGGCACGCCCGCGAGGAGTACGACGAGTACGCCGACACCAAGGCCTCGCTGGAGGCCCGGGGCCAGATGCAGCGCAACTGGATGGAGCACGGCGTCCGCAACGCCCGCCGCAAGAGCAGCGACAACGACAAGAACGCCAAGGCGAAGCGCACCGAGTCCACCGAGAAGCAGGCCTCCAAGGCCCGGCAGACCCAGCGGATGATCGAGCGGCTGGACGTGGTCGAGGAGCCGCGCAAGGAGTGGGAGCTGCGGATGGAGATCGCCACCGCGCCGCGCTCCGGCTCGGTGGTGGCCACCCTGCGCGCGGCCGTCGCCAAGCGCGGCGACTTCTCCTTCGGCCCGGTGGACCTGCAGATCGACTGGGCCGACCGGGTCGCCATCACCGGCGCCAACGGCGCGGGCAAGTCCACGCTGCTGGCCGCCCTGCTCGGCCGGCTCGAACTCGACGGCGGCAGCGCCTCGCTGGGCTCCGGCGTGGTGGTCGGCGAGGTGGACCAGGCGCGCGGGCTGTTCCTCGGCGGGGAGCCGCTGCTGGAGGCCTTCGCGGCCGCCGTGCCGGAGCTCGCGCCGGAGGACGTGCGCACCCTGCTGGCCAAGTTCGGCCTCAAGGCGGTGCACGTGCTGCGCCCGGCCGGCACCCTCTCCCCCGGCGAGCGCACCCGGGCCGCGCTGGCGCTGCTGCAGGCCCGCGGGGTCAACCTGCTGGTGCTGGACGAGCCCACCAACCACCTGGACCTGCCCGCGATCGAGCAGCTGGAGTCCGCGCTCGGCTCGTACACCGGCACCCTGCTGCTGGTCACCCACGACCGGCGGATGCTGGACACGGTGGCGGTGAACCGGCGGATCGAGGTCCGGGACGGGCGGGCGCACGAGCTGTAGGGGCCGCCGGGCCCGGGGAACGGGATCGGTCTCCGGGGATTGGCCTCCGGGATCGGTCTCCGGGGATTGGCCTCCGGGATCGGTCTCCGGGGATTGGCCTCCGGGATCGGTCTCCAGGGATTGGTCTCTACCTCTTCCCGGAAACCCCCTCCCGGAGGGGCCGTCATGTGCTGTGCTGTGCGCCATGGTTGACAGCACTGACAGCGCCGTGGCGGGGACGTCCCACCCGACCGTCCCGCTCACCCCCATGACGGTGCCCGCCCACGAGGCCGAGGCCCGCAGCAGGTCCTTCCACGACGTGATGGCGCAGCGCCGGACCGTCCGCGACTACTCCACCCGCCCTATCCCGGACGGGGTGGTCGAATGGGCGGTCCGGACCGCCTCCACCGCGCCCAGCGGCGCGCACGTCCAGCCCTGGCGGTTCGTGGTGATCACCGACCCGGAGCGCAAGCGGCGGCTGCGCGAGGCGGCCGAGACCGAGGAGCGCGAGTTCTACGGCCACCGGGCGTCCGAGGAGTGGCTGGCCGCGCTCGCCCCGATCGGCACCGACTGGCGCAAGCCGTTCCTGGAGGACGCGCCGGCCGTGATCGTGGTGTTCGAGGTGCACAAGGGCCCCGAGTCGCCGCGCCCGTACTACACCAAGGAGTCGGTGGGGATCGCGGTCGGGCTGCTGCTGGCCACGCTGCACCAGGCCGGCCTGGCCACGCTGACCCACACCCCGAGTCCGATGAAGTTCCTCAACGAGGTGTGCGACCGCCCGGCGGAGGAGCGCGCCGCGTACGTCATCCCGGTCGGCTACCCGGCCGAGGGGGCGCGCGTGCCGGACCTGCGGCGCAAGGAGCTCGACGAGGTGATGGTCCGGCTCTGACGCGCCGGGGTGCGGCCGGGCGCGCCCGCCACCAGAGGGATATCCGATGGTGACAGGTCCCGGCCAAGGACATAATCGCCGCCATGAGCCAAGCACAGCCACGGCCCTGCGGCCTCGCCCCACCGCTGGTGGAGGCGACCGCCGGGCGGCCGCCGGAACGGCTGCGGCTGCCCGGCGGCCTCTGGCTGCGGCGCCGCCGCAGCAGCCACACGGCGGCGCTGAACCAGGCCGTCCGCGCCAACCTGGACCACCTGCGGCCCTGGATGGAGTGGGCGGCCGAGGCCCCCTCCCGGGCCCGGACCGCCGAGCTGACCCGGGCCGGCGCGGCCGCCTGGGAGGCCGGCACCGACTTCATGTACCTGGCCGGCCTGGACGCCGAGCCCGGCGGCGTGATCGGCGCCTTCGGCCTCCACGGGCGGATCGGCCCGGGCGCGCTGGAGATCGGCTACTGGGTCGCCGCCGGGCACGTCGGCCGGGGCATCGCCACCGCCGCGGCCGGGGCGCTGACCGAGGCCGCGCTGGCCCTGCCCGGGATCACCCGGGTGGAGATCCGCTGCGACCGGGCGAACGGCGCCAGCGCGGCCGTCCCGCGCAAACTCGGCTACCGGCTGGACCGGGTCGCGGAGGCCGCCGTCCGGGCTCCGGGCGAGACCGGACGGCAGCTGGTGTGGGTGCGGGAGCGCTGACGGCGCGGGTACGGGGCAGCGCCGCCGTCAGTAGCGCTCGCCGGTCGCGGCCGGCAGCGCGTCCAGCTCGGCCAGGTCCGCCGCCGAGAGCTCGATCCCGGCCGCCCCCACGTTGTCCACCAGGTAGCGCGGCGTCCTGGTGCCCGGGATCGGGAAGACGTACCGGCCCTGCGCCAGCACCCAGGCCAGCGCGACCTGCGCCGGGGTGGCGCCGATCCGCTCGGCGACCGCCCGGACCTTCCCGACCAGCGCCAGGTTGGCCCGCAGCGCGTCGTGCTGGAAGCGCGGCAGCCGGCGGCGGAAGTCGTCGGCGGGCAGCTCCTCGATGGAGGTGATCCCGCCGGTCAGGAAGCCCCGGCCGAGCGGCGAGAACGGCAGGAAGGCGATGCCCTGCTCCTCGGTGTACGGCAGCACCTCGGCCAGCGCGTCCCTGGTCCACAGCGACAGCTCGGACTGCACCGAGGCCACCGGGTGCACGCTCTGCGCCCGCTTGATCTCCTCGACGCCCGCCTCGGAGAGGCCGATGCTCCGGGCCTTGCCCGCCGCGACGACCTCGGCGAACGCGCCCCAGGTCTCCTCGATCGGGACCTGGGGGTCGACCCGGTGCAGCTGGTAGAGGTCGACGTGGTCGGTGCCCAGCCGGCGCAGGCTCTCGTCGATCGAGCGGCGCACGTGCTCGGGCCGGCCGTTGCGCTCCTGCTGGCCCGCGCCGCCCGGCACGATGCCCACCTTGGTGGCCAGGAAGGCGCGCTCCCGGTACGGGCCGGCCAGCGCGGCGCCGACCACCTCCTCGTTGGTGTACGGGCCGTACATGTCGGCGGTGTCGATCAGGCCGACGCCGAGGTCCAGCGCCTGCCGGATCACCCGGACCGACTTCTCGTCGTCCCGGTCCCGCTCGGTGTAGGCCCAGGTCATGCCCATGCAGCCGAGACCGATGACGCCGATCTCCGGGCCGCTGGTGCCGAACGAGGCGTTGCGCATGATGGTGCTCCCGTCGTGGTTTCCGCGGTTCCCGTGGGGTGGCCGCGGTGGTTCGCGTGGTGGTGCGTGATCAACGCCTTCAGCTTTCACCTTGGAGTGCACTCAAGGTCAAGCCCCTTCATCCCCGGGCCCGCCGCGGCCGCCGCCCGGCATCGTCTTAACCGTTCCTAAAACCTGTCCCTGACGGGGCGTCCGAGGCCGGGAAATGCTTGACGTGCACAGCTGGTCTAGTCCAGTTTGATGCTCAGCACCGCGCTCCCCCACCCCGGACCACCCCAGGCCGCCGCCCGCCCCGCGCCTCCCCCTCGCGGCGCGGGCGGCCCCCACGTCCCGAGAGGCACCCCCATGCCCAGCGCGCCCCAGCACGCCCCCACGCACCGCCGCCCCGCCCGCCGGACCACTCTGCTGAGCCTCGCCGCCGCCACCGCGCTCGCCGCCGGCGGCCTGGCCGTCCTCGCCGGGAACGCCGGCGCCGCCGACGGCAACCTGCTCGCCAACGGCGGGCTGGAGAGCGGCGCGCTCGGCCCGTGGAGCTGTTCGGCCGACACCGGGAGCGTGGTCGACTCCGGTGCGCACAGCGGGACGTACGCGCTCAAGGGGGCGGTGGGCGCGAGCGACACCGCGCAGTGCGGCCAGACCGTCAGCGTCCAGCCCAACACCACGTACACGCTCAGCGCCTGGGTGCAGGGCCGGTACGTCTACCTCGGCGCCACCGGCAGCGGCGTCACCGACCCGGCCACCTGGACCGCCGGCGGCGCCGACTGGCAGCAGCTGTCCACCAGTTTCACCACCGGGGCGGCCACCACCAGCGTCACCGTGTACCTGCACGGCTGGTACGGGCAGGGCGGCTACCTCGCCGACGACATCGCCCTGACCGGCCCGGGCGGCGGCAACCCGACCACCCCGCCGCCGAGTTCGACCCCGCCGAGCCCGACCGGCACCCCGACCGGCACGCCCACCGGCACGCCCACCGGCGGCCCGGGCACCCCGGCGCCGAACGTCGCGCTCCCGGTCGCCCCGTTCATCGACATGGGCGCCTGGCCGACCCCCTCGATGCCCGACCTGGCCAAGGCCGCCGGCCTCAAGGGCTACACGATGGGCTTCGTCACCGGCGTCGGCTGCAAGGCCAGCTGGTTCAACGCCTACGACCCGCGCACCGCCTGGGCCAAGGACCAGGTGGACGCGCTGCGCGCGGCCGGCGGCGACGTCAAGGTCTCCTTCGGCGGCGCCGCCGGCACCGAACTCGCCGCCGCCTGCACCACGGTGGACTCACTGTTCGCCGAGTACGACGCGGTGGTGAGCGCCTACAACCTGCGCTACGTCGACTTCGACATCGAGGGCGCGGCCATCGCCGACACCGCCGCCAACGACCGCCGCTCGGCCGCCCTCGCCAGGCTCCAGCAGGCCCACCCGGGCCTCAGGGTCTCCTTCACCCTGCCCGTCCTGCCCGAGGGCCTGACCTCCGAGGGCGTCGCCATCGTCAAGTCCGCCCGGGACGCCGGGGTGGCCGTCGACCTGGTCAACATCATGGCGATGGACTACTACCGGAACGGGACGGACTACGGCAACGCCGCCGTCCAGGCCGCCCAGTCGCTGTTCGGCCAGCTCAAGGCGCTCTACCCGGCGAAGACCGACGCCCAGCTGTGGGCCATGGTCGGCGTCACCCCGATGATCGGCGAGAACGACGACCACCAGGTCTACAACCAGGCCGACGCCCAGCAGTTGGTGGCCTTCGCCCGGCAGAACCACCTCGGGATGCTCTCCTTCTGGGACGCCACCCGGGACGCCAACGCCTGCACCGGCGGCTCGCTGTCCAAGTGCACCAACATCCCGCAGCAGCCGTACGAGTTCGCGAAGATCCTCGGCCAGTACGCGGGCTGAGCCCACCGGCCGCCGGGCAGTCGACCACGCGCCCGGTGGTCGGCCCAGCGGCCGGCTCAGCGGCCGGTCGGGAGGTTCGCCCCGCCGGTGCAGTCGAGCACCACACCTGTGACGAAGCCGTTGGCGGCCAGCAGGTGGATCGCCCGGGCGACGTCCTCCGCCCGGCCGACCCGGCCGACCGGGGTGGTGGCGGCGAGGCCCTCGAACAGCGCGGCCCGCTGCTCGGCCGGTACGCGGTCCCACCACGGGGTGTCGATCACGCCGGGCGAGACGGCGTTGACCCGCAGCGGGGCCAGCTCGACGGCCAGCGGCGGCACCATCGCCTCCAGCGCGCCGTTGATGGCGGCCAGTCCGGCGGTGCCGGGGAAGGCGGCGCGGGCCGAGGCGGCGGTGATCAGGGTGACCGAGCCGTCCTCGCGCAGGTGCGGCAGCGCCGCCTGGAGCACGCGCACCTGCGGCCAGAACTTGGCATCGAAGCCGGCCGCGAGTTCGGCCAGGTCGAGCTGGGCGAACGGGCCGGCGCCGGCCGCGCCGCTGACCGCGACGACCAGGTGGTCGACCACGCCGGTCGTGGCGAAGAAGGCGGCGAGGGCGGCCGGGTCGGTCGCGTCCAGCGGGTGCCCGGTGGTCTTGCCGCCGATCCGGGCGACGGCGGCGTCCAGCCGGTCGCGGTCGCGGCCGGTCACCACGACCTCGGCGCCGTCGGCGGCGAAGGCGGTGGCCGTGGCCTCGCCGATGCCCGAGCTGCCGCCCATCACGACGACGCGCTGTCCGGCGAAGGGGGTTGACGCAGTGCTCATGGTGGTGGGGCCTTTCGACTTGTCGAGACTGTCGGTTCCGGAAATGATGGTTGTCGAGACTGATAGTCTTGTCAAGGGGAATCGGGGAGAGGCACACCGGAGGAGAGGGAGCACGATGAGCGAGACCGAGGGCACCGAGGCCACCGAGGGCACCCCGGCGGCACGCCCGCACACCGGGCGCCGCCGCAACGAGGCCGCCCACCGCGCGATCCTCGACGCCGCGCTGCGCCTGCTCGCCGAGTCCGACGGCACCCCCGTCACCATCGACGCCATCGCCCGCGCGGCCGGCGTCGGCAAGCAGACCGTCTACCGCTGGTGGCCCTCCAAGGGCGCCGTCCTGCTCGACGCCCTCACCGACCGCGCCGGCCAGGACGTGTCCGGCCCCGACACCGGCGACCTGCGCGCCGACCTGCGCGCCTTCGTCAGCACCACCTTCGAGGCGGCCCAGCGCGACACCACCGCCCCCGCACTGCGCACCGTCGCCCGCGAGGCCGCGCGCGACCCGCACCTCGCCGATCTGATGCGGAGCTTCACCGCCACCCGCCGCACCGCGCTGCGCGAACTCCTCACCCGGGGACGCGAGCGCGGCGAACTGTCCGCGGACGCCGATCCGGACCTCATCGCCGACCAGGTCTACGGGGTGTTCTGGTACCGCTTCCTGCTCGGGCACGGGCCACTGGACGCGGGCACCGCGGAGCGGCTCGCCGACTCACTGCTCACGGGGAACGCCGGCGGGAACGCCGAGGCGAACACCGCGGCGAAGACCGAGGGGAAGCGCGGCCGTTAGCCCCGCTGCCACCCCTGGCCGCGCCCGCGCACCAGGGGCAGGTACACCTCGTCGACGATCTCCACCAGGACGTCGTCCGGCGCCGTCGGCACCCCGCGCGCCATGAACTCGTTGCGCAGCAGCACCATCGCCACCGTCGCCACCCGGGGGTGCAGCGCCTCGGGGGCGGCCTCGCCGCGGGCGACGGCGCGGCCCAGGACGGTGAGCCAGGGCGCGGCCACGGCGTCGCCGGACTGGTCCTGCAGCTGGGCCAGGAACTCCGTGGCGCCGCCGGCCGCGGCCAGCAGCTCGCGCAGTACGGCGCCCAGCGGGGAGCTCCAGTGGCGGTTCGCCTGGCGGAGCAACTCCAGGGCGTCGCCGCGCAGTTCACCGGTGTCGGGGAGCGGGGCGGTCTTCGCGAGCTGCTTGTACGCGGCGATGCCGAGTGCCAGCCGGTTGGGCCAGCGGCGGTAGATGGCGTTCTTGTTGGTGCCCGCGCGGGCGGCGACCTTGTCCATGGTCAGCCCGGCGTACCCGGCCCCGGTGAGCTCCTCGACCGCGGCGTGCAGGATCGCCTCCTCCAGCGCCGCTCCGCGCCGCCGCGTCTGCCCGGCCATGCCCTCGCTCCGCCCAGTCCGCCCGCCGATACCGCCCGTACCCTCCCCATCCTTCTTGCCGTGCCGGGCCGTCGGCAACTAGGGTACTGGGCGTACCGTAAATTCTCTCTCGCCGGAAAGGCGGAAGAACGTGCGCGCCAAGGGAATCAGCTACGACACCGGCTTCATCAGGGACGGGGCGTACTCCCGCGCCTGGTTCGACTCCGAGGCGGTCGAGCGTGAGCTGCGGATCATCCGGGACGACCTGCACTGCACCGCGGTCCGCATCATGGGCGGCGACCCGGAGCGGATCGAGCTCGCCGCCGGCCACGCCGCCGACCTGGGCCTGGAGGTCTGGTTCTCGCCCTACCCGCTGGAACTGACCGCCGACGCGATGCTCGCGCTCCTCACCGACTGCGCCGAGCGCGCCGAGCGGCTGCGGCGGCGCGGCGCCGAGGTCGTGTTCGTCACCGGCGCCGAACTCAGCCTGATGAACCCGGGGTTCCTGCCCGGCTCCGGCATCGGCGAGCGCCTCGCCCTGCTCGCCCGGCCCGAGCAGGTGCGCGCACACCTCGGTGCGGTGAGCGGCCGGGTCAACGCGTTCCTCGCCGAGGCGGTGGCCGCCGTCCGGGCCCGGTTCAGCGGGCGCGTCACGTACGCCGCCGTACCGCTGGAGCGCGTCGACTGGGAGCCCTTCGACCTGGTCTCCCTGGACCTGTACCGCTCCGCCGAGACCGCCGACCGCTTCGCCGGCGGCGTCCGCGAGCTGACCGCCCAGGGCAAGCCGGTCGCCGTCACCGAGTTCGGCTCCGCCACCTTCCGCGGCGCCGGCGACCGGGGCGCGAACGGCCTGGACATCGTCGAGTACGCCGACGGGGGCCCGGTCCGCCTGGACGGCGTCTACGAGCGGGACGAGGCCGGGCAGGCCGCGTACGTCCGGGAACTGCTGGAGGCCTTCGACGCCGGCGGCATCGACGCCGCCTTCGTCTTCACCTTCGCCCTCTACGACCACGTCCACCGCCCGGACGGGGACCCCCGCGACGACCTCGACCTCGCCAGCTACGGCGTCGTCAGGACCTACGAGGACCGCACGGGAACCACCTACCCCGGCCTGCCCTGGGACCCGAAGGAGGCGTTCTCCGCCGTCGCCGAGTACTACCGCACCCACTGAGCCGCCCACCGCGGAAGCGGGGGGGGGGGGGGGGGGGGGCCGGGCGCGCGCCCCCCCCCGCCCCCCCGCCCCCCCGCCCCCCCCCCCCGCGGCGGCGGGGTCTGGGGGCGGGGCCGACGCCCCGCCCACGGCGGCCCGCCCGCGGCCGGGCGTCAACGGGCCGGAGCGGCGGCGGGGCGACGGCGGCGGTGGTAGGCCCAGGCCAGGGCGAGGGTGATCGGGCCCCAGAACATCGCCGTCGAGGTGCAGACCCGCCCCAGGAGCAGCCACCAGCCGTTGCTGTAGCCGACCTCCTCGAACACCCCCAGCCAGCCGAGCGGCATCCCGTCGAACAGGGCCGCCAGGACCAGCCCGCCGAGCACGGCCGGCACGACCGCCGCGAGCGGCGGCACCCGGCGGCCCCGCAGCACGGGCACCCAGCGCGGGAACACCTCGCCCCAACCGCTGACCAGCCCCAGGGTCAGGAGCGTCAGCGCCTCGGTGAGCACGCTCAGACCGATCACGTACGGGGCGGCCCACCAGACGTAGGCCGGGGCCTGCGGGTCGACGGTGCCCATCCGGAAGTCGAACGCGAACGGCAGCCGCCACAGGCAGTGCGGCAGCACGATGAACGGGAGGGCCTTGGCGAGCCGCAGGGCCCACCGGGGAACGGGGCGCTCGGTGTCGCCCACCGGGATGGTCTTCAGCATGCGTCCACGCTCCCGGACACCGCCCCCGCCGCACGTCCACCGCTCGGCCCGTCCCCCTCCCCCGCGCGAGCCAGCCGCCCGTCCGACCACCGGCGGAGACGGGCCCTACTTCCCCAGACCGAAGGCGGACTTCAGCAGCCCGAGGGCGTACGGGGTCTCGGTGCCCTTCAGCGTGGTCGGGTCGACCGAGTACACGACCGTCCGGGAGAGGTCGCGGGTGGCGAAGACGCCGCTGGTGGAACCGGGCCGGGAGCCGGTCTTGCCCCAGGCCACGACGCCGCCGGAGGCGAGGCGCACGAGGCCCATGCTCAGGCACGCCGTGTCGTCCGGGCAGTAGCGGTTGCCCGGGGCGACCGGCACCTCCGGGACGGTGAACAGCTCCTCCTGCTGGGCCGGCGGGAGGAGGCGGCCCCGGAACAGGGCGGTCATGAAGCGGTCCAGGTCGGGGGCGCTGGAGATCATGCCGCCCTCGGCCCAGGGCCACGGGCTCTGCTCGGTGACGTCCACGCGGTGCGAGCCGCCGTCTGCGTCGGGGACGGTCAGGTACGGGCGGGTCGCGGGGCGCCGCAGCGCCGGGTCGTCGGCGTCCGGGAGGGAGGTGTCGCGCAGGCCGAGCGGGCCGATGATCCGACGGCGCAGCTCCTCGGCGTAGCGGTGGCCGGTGACCTTCTCGACGACCAGCCCGGCGACGAAGGTGTTCATGCCGTTGTACTGCTGGGCTGTGCCGGGGTCGAAGGCCGGCGACTGCCCGGCCGTCGAGGCGACGATCTCCTCGGGGGTGGGCGCGTCGAGCTGGTGCTCGGCGAACCAGCCGGTGGTGCCGTCGCCCCAGTACGTGTTGTCGCCGGTGGGCAGTCCGCTGGTGTGGTTGAGCAGCTGCCCCACCGTGACCGCCCCGAACTGGGCGGGGAGGTCCGGGAGGTACCGCCGGACGCTGCCGTCGAGGTCGATCCGGCCCTCGGCGGCGAGTTGGAGGACGACGGTGGCGGTGAAGACCTTCGAGATCGACCCGATCCGGAACCGGCCCTGCGGGTCCACGGCCGCCCCGCCCTCCGCCGAGCTGCCCTCGAACCTTCCGGCGGAGCCGGTGACCCGCACGAACCCGGCGGAGACGTCGGCGGCGGGCCGCTGGGCGAGGGCGGCCCGGAGCGCCGCCGGGTCGAGCGGCGACAGTGCGGACGGGCTCGCCGCCGTCGCCGACACGGTGGAGGTGGTGGCGAGGGCGGGCGTGCCCGCCCCGACCGTCAGCGCGGCCGCCAGGGCGGCGGAGGCGGCCACGACGGCCCAACGGTTGCGGTTCGTGTGCGCGTTCACGTGCGGTCCGGCTCCAGACTGGTCGTCGTCCGGGCCGGTGGTTCCCGGCCCGGACGACGAGTCTTCCGATCCCGCTCGTCCGGGGCATCAGGGGCGGGGAGCCGCCGTCCCCTGATCTTCCGTCAGGGTTGTCCCGGAGGCGCGACACAGGAGGCTGTGGGCGGAGTCCGACTCGGACATCTGCGGACCCGACCGATCACTCCGCAGGACGGGAGCACCGATCACACCGATCACCCGCTCATCGGCGTGACTTCACGGCGATCGGATCGGTTGCCTCTCCAGCGGCGCGTCGGGGCCACCCTCGTCGCATTCGTACGCTCCGTCCGCACCGCGCGGCCGGGGCTCCGAAGCCGTGCCGTCGCTCCCGGGAGGTCGGGAATGCCATCGCCGGACACGTGCTTCCCGATCCGCCAAGCCGTGATCCTGGCAGGCGGACGCGGCAGACGGCTCGCCCCGCACACGGACCTGCGCCCCAAGGCGATGGTCGAGGTCGACGGCGCACCACTGCTGCGCCACCAGCTCGACCGGTTCGCCGACGCGGGCGTGGAGACGGTGGTCGTCTCGGCGGGCTACCGCTCCCAGGTGATCACCGACTACGTCCGCACGGCGCCCCTGCCCGTCCGCACCACCGTGGTCGTGGAGTCCACCCCGCTGGGCCGGGGCGGCGGGCTGAAGCTCGCCGCCCGCGCGCTACCGGCGCCGCGGGACCCGTGGTTCGCCGTCTACGGCGACATCTGGGCCGACTTCCCGCTCACCGCGCTGGGCGCCCACCACCTGCGCTGCGGGGCGCTGGCCACGGTCGCCCTCGTCCCGCCCCGGCTGCCCCGGGGCACGGTCCGCTGCGACGCCCTGGGCCGGGTCGCCGAACTCGCCGCACCGCCCCCGCCCGCCTGCACGGTCAACGGCGGCGTGTACGCCTTCGCGCCCGGGGTCGTCCCCCTGCTACCGGACCGGGGGGACCACGCGACCACGACCCTGCCGCACCTGGTGCGGCTGCGGCAGCTGGCGGGGTACCGCGCCGAGGGCTACTGGTGCGCGGTCAACACCCCGGCGGACCTGCGAGAGCTACGGGAGCGCGTGGCACCGACCGCGCCACCCGGGAACGGACCCGGCCCCAGCGGTACGACCGGGGACCGACACCCGCCGGCCTGAGACCTCCCCGGTCCACGATCGTCCTCAGCACGAGCGACGCAGCGCTCCGCGGCCGGGGAGCGGTGCCGGGGTGGTGGCTCAGGTACGCCGTCTCCCGGGGTACGGAGGCAGGGCGGGGCCCGGCAGCCGGACCTGACGCGAGTACACCGGCGGAGTGCCCTCCGTGGGGGCGGGCTCCGTGAAGCACTCCAGGAGCAGCTCGCCGCGCAGGTCGTCGAGCTCGTCGGGCGCCTCCTCCAGCAGGGCGTCCGCCCACACCTCCAGGGGCACGTTCCTCAGCGCGTCGTTCGGAACCCGGTTGACCGGCTCGGGCCCCAGCACCGCGAACTCCGGCTCGCCGTCCGCACGGAACCGCAGCCGCCACCAGTACGGCTGCCAATGAGGGCGCTTCACCGGGAACCGCCTCCCGTCCGCGGTGCGCGTGCGTGCGGCACCCTCACGTCCTGACCCAGGGCATCTCCGTCGACCCGGGCGCCGTGAGGAACCCCTCGATCCCCCACTCGGCGCCCCAGTTCCTGCCCGCCCAGTCCCCCTTCGGCGACCAGAGGGGCCGGGCCGGCTGCGGCCCCCACACGGCAGGGTCCGCGCGCACCAGCAACTCGTCCTCCGCCGCGTAGCCGCCGGTCAGCACGGTGACCAGGAACTCCGCGAAACCACCGTCGAAGTGGTCGAGCCGGTCCTCGTAGAACACCGCCACCGGCCACTGCTCGGGGTCCGGACCGGTGGTCAGCCAGCAGCACTGGTTGTGGTTGCTGTTCCAGCCCCAGGGCAGCAGGCCGCCCGGGTCCGGGAACACCGGGGTGGGGCCCGGCAGCTCCCACCACACCTCTTCGCCTTCGAGCTGATCGCGGAGATCGGTGTCGGTCCTGAAGCGCCATCCCGCCAGACCGGTCGGCTCGCCGGCGTGGACCGGCGTCTCCGTCGGCGTGTACACACCCCACTCGCCGTTCAGGTTCACCCCGCCGTACAGGTCGATGAACGCCCGGTAGTCCGAGGGCAGTTGGACCCCCAGCTCGGCAGGCGCCGACTCCCACGGAACCCGCGCCGGGGCGTACACCGGCTCCCCCATGATCGCCCGCAGTCGGTCCCACGCCTCGGCCATCGCCCGCCCTCTCGCCGATTGCCGGCCCACCGGATGCCGCCTCTACGCGGTCGGGTCCCACTCCGCGAGCTGCTCCATCGGCTCGGTGGTGCCGGAGTTGTCCAGGCTGTCGAGCGGGATGCGGTCGTAGAAGTAGAGGACCAGGTCGCTCGCCGCCCCGCGCATCACCATGTCGCCCGGCTCCGCGTCGGCGGCGAGGCCGTCGCAGCGGACGCCGGAGGCGTCGAGGGTCAGGCGCCAGGAGCGGCCCTCGGCCGCGTGCAGGTCGATGGTCGCCGGCTTGAACGGCCAGGGGACGGTCGTCGCCGAGACGGTCGTCAGGAACTCGTCGACGCCCTCGACCGCGACGTCCGCCGGCAGCGGCTGTGCGGCGCCCAGGATGAGCTGGACGTCGTAGGTGTGGACGGCGATCTCCTGGATCTGGTGCCGGGCCAGGGCTCCGCTGGTCTCCGGGGCCTGCGAACGGCCCCACCAGGTCCAGCAGCCGCGGTCCGGACCGGCCTCGCGCAGAGCGTCGAGCATGAGCCCGGTCGACTCGGCGAGCCAGGCGTCCAGGGCTTCGCGGTCACGGGGCGCGGTCGGGGCGCCCTTCGGGGACGTCTTCGCCGGGGGCTCGGCGCCCGGGCCCGCCGCGACGATGGCGGCCTGGCGGCGGCGGCCGTCGCCGAGGTGCTGCGCCAGTTCACGCAGCGTCCAGTCCGGGCAGGTCGGGACCTGGACGTCGAGGTCGGGGGCGGCCGCGATCGCGGCGCGGAAAGCGGCCGACCGGTCCTCGATCAGCCTCAGGACCTCGGGAAACTCCACTATGTTCTGCACGCCGGATTGTGTATCACGGCACTCCGGCCACCGGACAGCGAATTTGTCGGCATGGTCCCTGCGGTGGACCGGAGCACGGGGGCGCCGACGTCACCGATACACCGGACGACAGCGGCCGGTGGGTCGCGGCCCCCGGCCGGGGCCGGGGGGCCGCGGGAGGCGGTCAGCCCGCCATACAGGCGGCCCACTGGCCGCGAGCGAAGGACGCGCCGCCGGACCAGTAGTTGACGTTCCACGCCGCGGTGCACTGCTCCCTCTTCGACAGCTGCCGCGGGTAGGCGTTCGCCTGGGTCCCGGTGGCCAGGACGAGCACCGGGGCCAGCACGGCGGCTACGGCCGAGGCGGCGACAAGTCGGCGGATCTTCATGGGTGTGGATCCCTCTTTCGAGACGGCCGGACGCTCCGACGGAGCCCGGCCGGAGTGGTCGGCTCCGTGCGCCACATCCTGGCAATGCCCCTCGACCTGGGGGTATCCCACAAACCTGGGATGTCCCCGGACCGGCGGTGGGCGTCGGCGAGGAAGCGACAGGAGTGGGAAGTCGGAGGGGTCGACTTCCCACTCCTGTTGGTTCAGTGGGGTGTTGGGCTATCGCGGGGTTCAGGGGGCATCGGGGACATCGGGCGCGGCGGGCGCGACGAGGTCGAGTTCGGCCCACACGGTCTTGGAGTTGGGGTGGCGGGGGATGGTGCCCCAGCGGTGGCTGAGGGCGTCGATGAGGGTGAGGCCGCGTCCGGTCTGGGCACTGGGGGTGTGGACGGTGGGGAGGACGGGGAGTCTGTCACCCCGGGGGTCGCTGATCTCGATGCGAAGGGTGGTGCCCCGGCGCACGGAGGTGGTGAGGGAGAGGTGAAGCTCGAACCCGCGCCCCGGAACGCGTCCGTGCGTGATCGCGTTGGCGGCCAGCTCCGTGACGATCAGCAGCGCGCAGTGGAACGGCTCGGTGTGCGTGGAGTCCAGCCCCCAGTGGGTGAGTTGACGCCTCGCCAGGCGCCGGCAGACGGCGGCGCCCTTGGGGGTGGCGGCGAAGAGGGCGGTACGGGACCGGGGGTTTTCGAGGGGGGTTTCGGTCGTCATGGGAGTTAAGCGTGGTCGGGTGGACGTACGCTGACCAGCAGCCCGGCGGACACAGAGAGTATCTGTACGGGTGCACATAGTTGGCCTGCCGGTCGACCCAAGATCGAAAGAGATGGACTGCGATGAGCCTTGAGGGAACCGTCTTCGAGGACGGCGAGACGGCGGAGGGCTTCGACGGCGTCGCGGAGTTCTACAGCGCGGTCGGGAAGATGATCAAACTCCTCCGCGAGCGGGCGGGAATCACGCAGAAGCAGCTGGCCAAGACCACCGGCTACAGCGAAGACCACGTCGGGGCCGTGGAGCGGGGCGTGCGGACCCCGAGGATCGAGTACCTGACGGTGGTGGACGACGCCCTTGACGCAGGCGGGCTGCTCAAGGTCGTCGCGGACGACGTGATGAAGGCGAAGGTGCGCGTGTCCGAGAGGCACCCCGCCTACAACAAGGCCTTCACCCAGGAAGAGTGGAAGGCGATCGAGATCCACGAGTACAGCAGCCTCCACATTCCTGGACTTCTCCAAACGGAGGCCCATGCACGAGCACTGTTCGACATGCGCAGGCCGTGGCTCTCCGTGGAGCAGGTCGACCAGTGGGTTGCCGCGAGGTTGGAGCGGCAGCAGATCCTCACTCGCTGGCCTTTGCCGGTCATGAGTTGGGTGATCGACGAAAGCGCCCTGCGTCGTCCGCTGGGCGGCTGGGACGTTCACCGGGAGCAGTTGCGCCACCTGCTCAAAGTCGCCGAGATCCGGGGCCTGGAGTTGCAGGTCATGCCGCTCGACAGGACCGAGAATGCCGGCATGGGGGGTTCGTTCGTCCTCCTCACACCGAACGGACGGCCGCAGATCGCGTACGTTGCGGTCCAGCACGTCAACAGGCTGATCACGGAGCCGGAAGAAGTCCGTAAGATGGCCGCACGGTACGGCACTCTCAGGGGGCAGGCGCTCACCATGAGGGAGTCCTTGGCCTTGATCGAAATGATCCTGGGAGAGCGATGAGCATGGCCGAGCTGACGTGGTTCAAGAGCAGCTACAGCAGCAATGAAGATGCCGCGTGCGTGGAGGTCGCCGAGACCCCCGGCACCGTCCACGTGCGTGACTCCAAGGACAAGAGCGGCCCCCAGCTGGCCTTCGAGCCGGCCACGTGGGCGGCCTTCGTGAAGTTCGCCGCCACCACCGAGGTCTGACCGACCAGAGCTCCCCCAAACGGCCCACCGCCTTCCCGGCGGCGGGCCGTTGGCGTACCCGCTGCCTCCTGCCCCCACCCGACAGATCCACTCTGTACGGGTCCGGGCCGGCGTGTGTCAGCCCCCGACGCTCTCCCTGGTCCGGCGGGCCGCGTCGATGTCCGGGCTCAGCGCCGGCCGGGCGCCTGGGCCAGCAGGCAGGCGTGGGACCGGTTTTCCCGCTGCGGGTGCGGCTGTTCCGTCCGCGCCGTGACGGTGAAGCCGGCCTGTTCGAGGAGTTCGGCGAGGTGCCCGGCCGGGACGAGGTGCGAGGCGTACGACACCGGGTGGCCGTACGCCTGGGTCGGGCGCAGCAGTTGGGCCTCGCCGACGTGGCCGCCGAGGAGGAGGTGGCCACCGGGTGCGAGGACGCGGGCGAACTCGGCGAAGAGGCCGGGCAGTTGCGAGGCCGGGGTGTGGTGGACGGAGTACCAGGCGAGGATGCCGCCGAGGGCTCCGTCGGGGAGGTCGAGGGCGTCCATCGAGCCGTGCAGGAAGCGCAGTCGGGGGTAGGCCCGGCGGGCGAGCGCGACCATCTCGCCCGACACGTCCACCCCGAAGGCCCGCAGCCCCAGGCCGGACAGGTACGCCGTCACCCGCCCGGGGCCGCAGCCGAGGTCCGCGACCTCGCCGCCGCCCGACTCCCGTACCAGCTCCGCGAAGGCGGCGAGCATGGCGCGGGACACCGGGTCCATGCCCTCCGGCGGGACGACGAGGCGGAGGTAGTCGGCGGCGACGGCGTCGTACGAGGCGCGGACGGCGGCGAGGTGCGCGGGTTCGGTCACCGCGCCATCTTGGCAGCCCTGGTGGCGCGTTCGGCGAAGACCTTCTCCCGGCGGTCGGCGGTCTGCTTCAGCATGCGCTTGCGGTCGCGGGCGGAGAGGCGGTCGATGTAGAGGCCGCCGTTCAGGTGGTCGGTCTCGTGCTGGAGGCAGCGGGCGAAGTAGCCGGTGCCCTCGATCACGACGGGGTCGCCGTGCTGGTCGACGCCGCGCACCACGGTGCGGGCGGGGCGGGCGAGTTTGGTGTTCGCGCCGGGGACGGAGAGGCAGCCCTCGGTCTCCTCGATCAGTGCGCGGCCGGGCTCCTGCTCGTCGACCACCGGGTTGAGCACGTGGCCGGTGTGCCGGACGCCGTCGTCGTCGGGGCAGTCGTAGACGAACAGGCGCAGGTCGACGTCCACCTGGTTGGCGGCGAGGCCGCAGCCGTCGGCGACGTGCATGGTGGCGAACATGTCGTCGATGAGCCGGGCCAGGCGCTCGCTGCCGAAGTCCTCCTCGGTGGCGGTCCGGCAGGTGCGGCTCAGGATCTCCTCCCCCACCTCGGTGATCCGCAGGACGGTCGGCCGTTCGCGCAGCTCGGACACGGGAGGGCACTCCTTCGAGAGACGGTACTTGCGGTCTGACTTTGCAAAGTAGCAGACTTTGCAAAGTGACCGAAGACCTCGTCAGAACCGGCCCCCTCCCCGAGCACGCCGTCCGCACCGCGCTGCTGGACCTGCTCGCCGAGCGCGAGCACGGCACCGTCACCTCCACCGAGGCCGCCGCCCGGCTCGGCCTCAGCTCCGGCCTCTGCTCGTTCCACCTGCGGCAGTTGGCCCGGTACGGGCTGATCGAGGAGGCCCCGGCCACCGACGGGCGGGCCCGGCCCTGGCGGCTGCCGACAAGCCGACCGGACGCCGTGGAAGGCGGGTTCGGAGAGCTGGCGCGCGGCCTGGAGGACGAGAGCTACCAGCACTGGCTCGCCCGGCGCGCCGAGGCCCCGGCCGAGTGGCGGCAGGACGAGGCCTTCAGCGCCGTCGTCTACCTGACGCCCGAGGAACTGGCCGCCGTCGGCGAGGAGGTCCGCCGGATGCTGGCCCGCTACCGGGGCCGCGAGACCGACCCGGCCGCCCGCCCCGCCGGGGCCCGCCCGGTCGCCGCCGTCACCCGGCTCTTCCCGCTCCTCGACCAGTAGACAGCCGGATGGACAGGCCGTCAGACGGCCCGCGAACGCGCCCGCACCGCCCGTACCAGCGGCCCGGCCGCCAACCCCGCCGCCGCTCCGAAGGCGACCCCCTGCACCCCGTCCCAGACGTCCTGCACGTCGCAGGCCCGCCCGATCGCCGGCAGCGCGTAGTGCACCGCCGACACCGCGAACGGCAGCACCGCCGCACCCAGCAGCGCCGCCGCCCGCCGCCGGGGGCCCGCCAGCGCCGCCGCGAAACCGACCGGGGCGTACGTCGCCAGCTTGAGCTCGATGTGCCGGACGTGCAGCAGCTCGTACGGCGACCGCGGCCGGCCGCCCGCCACGGCGCAGTGCCGGACGGCGCCCTCCGAGAGCCGGAACGCCTCCGGCAGCAGGGTCGCCACGACCACCCCGCCGAGCCCGAGCAGCAGGACGAAGCCCACCACCCAGTGGGCCCGCAGCAACCGCCCCACCGGCCGGTTCAACAGGGCCGCGGGCACCAGCGAGAGCAGCAACCCGGGCCAGAACATCGGCATCCCGCCGAGCACCGCACTGATCACGCCTCAAACGGACGCCCCGCGCACCCGGCCGGTTCTCACCCGGAAGAGAAAAACCTCCGGAGCGTCACCATCCGCTCACCGCGCGGACCGTCAGGCGACCGCGCGGAAGGCGACGCGGCCCCGACCCGACGGCCGCGCGAAGGCCGACGCGTCCTGGTCTACTGGGTCGGTCCCCGACGAGGACCCCCTTGACCAGCACCCGAGGAACAGGAGCCGGCCGTGCCCGAGCAGGAGATCCCGCGCGTCCCCATGACCACCGAGGAGATCGAGGCGGCCAACCTGGGTGCGCCCACCAGGCCCGACGGCCGGATCGTCCTGCGCGACCACGACCCGCGGTGGCCCGCGGCCTACCAGCGGGAGGCCGCCGGCATGGCGGAGTCCCTGGCCCACCTCGACCACCGGATCGAGCACGTCGGTTCCACCTCCGTGCCCGACCTCCCCGCCAAACCGGTCGTCGACATGCTGCTGATCGTGCCCGACTCCGCCGACGAGGCGGCCTACGTGCCCGCCCTCGAAGCCCTGGGCTACCGGCTCGCCGTCCGCGAACCCGACTGGTACGAGCACCGCGTCCTGCGCCGGTACGCCATCGACCCCAGTGCCGACTACGCCAACCTGCACGTGCTGTCCGCCGGATGCCCCGAGATCGGGCGGATGCTGCGCTTCCGCGACCGGCTGCGCCGCCACCGCGGCGACCGCGAGCTGTACGCCGACGCCAAGCGGGCCCTGGCCGAGCAGTCCTGGGAGTACCTGCAGAACTACGCCGACGCCAAGACCGAGGTGATCGCCGGCATCATCGAACGGGCCGCGGCCGAAGAGGAATAGGCGCTCAGTGCGGGATCGAGGAGATCAGCTCCTGCGCGCCCTGCCGCTTGAGCGCCAGCGCCACCGACGTCCCGAGGTCCTCCGGGCTGAGCGCGCCCGCCCACTCATGGGCGTCCAGCACCTGCTTGCCGTCCGGGGTGAAGACCCGGCCGCGCAGCGAGAGGCGGCCGTCCCGCTCGGCCCTGGCGTACCCGGCGATCGGGCTGTTGCAGTGGCCCTGGAGCGCGTGCAGGAACATCCGCTCGGCCGCCGCCTCGCGCCAGGTGTCGTGGTGGCCGAGGCCGGTGACCGCCTCGATGGTCGCGGTGTCGCCCTCGCGGCACTGCAGGACGAGGATGCCGGCGCCGATCGGCGGGCACATCGCCTCGATGCCGAGCACCTCGGTGATCCGCGCCTGCTCGCCGATCCGCTCCAGGCCGGAGAGGGCGAGCAGCAGCGCGTCGACGTCCCCGGCGTCCAGCTTGGCGAGCCGGCTGTTGGCGTTGCCGCGGATCGGGAGGCACTCCAGGTGCGGGTGGGAGGCGGCGAGTTGGGCGACCCGGCGGACGGAGGAGGTGCCGATCCGGGTGCCGGGCGGGAGGGCGGCCAGCGGCAGGCCGCCGGGGTGGACGAGGGCGTCGCGGATGTCGTCGCGGCGCAGGTAGGCGGCGAAGACGGTGCCCGCCGGCAGCGGTCGGTCGGCGGGCACGTCCTTGAGGCAGTGGACGGCGACGTCGGCCTCCCCGGCGAGCAGCGCGGCGTCGACCTCCTTGGTGAAGGCGCCCTTGCCGCCGAGGGCGGCGAGATCACCCGTCCAGCGGTCGCCCGAGGTGGTGACGGGCACCACCTCGGTGCGCAGCCCCGGGTGCAGGGCGGCGAGTTCGGTGCGGACCCGCTCGACCTGGGCCAGTGCCATGGGCGAGGAGCGGGAGACGATGCGGATCAGCTCAGCGGTGGCCATGGCGCAGATGATAGGCGTCCTCACGGCACGGACTGAGCATGCGTCAGTTCCGTGACGGGAACGCGGCGGACCCGCGCACGGCGGAGGGCCGGTCGGATGATCCGACCAGCCCTCCCCCCACCCCGGACTCACTCGTTGTGCAGCACCTCGGCGATCGGCAGCCGGGCGGCCGAACGGGCCGGGACGAGCGCGCCGAGGACGGCGATGGCGACGCCCGCGACGCCGACGCCGGTGAGCAGCGGGGCGCTCCAGACGTCCATCGTCCACTCCGGGAAGAGGATGCTCCCGACGTTCTCGATGAGCAGCCGGTGCGCCAGGATGCCGGCCGGGACGCCGATGAGCGCGCTGACCACGCCCTGCCAGGCCACCGAGGTGATCGTCATCGTCACCACCTGGCGGGGTGTCATGCCGATCGACTTGAGCATGCCGAGGTCCCGGCGGCGCTCGCGGATGGTGAGCAGCAGGGTGTTGAAGACGCCCAGCGCGGCGACCACCGACAGCAGGACGGTGAAGATCGTGGCGAAGCTGATCACCGCGACGATCGGGCCGGACGGGTCGGGCGCGAACACCTGGGCCGAGAGGCTCGGGTCGGCGGCCGTCACGGCCCGCTGGTACGCCTGGGCGTCGGCGCCCTCGGCGAGGCTGATGTCGTACTCGACCGCGTGCGGGTCGTCGGTGAGCGCGGCCCGGGTGAGGTCGTTGGAGGTGAAGGCCCGGGCGTTGCCCTGGACCACCTCGCCGACGACGGTGACGGTCAGCCGGCGGCCGTCGAGGTCGAGGGTGAGCCGGTCGCCGATCCTGAGTCCGTGCTCCCGGAGGAAGGAGGGCCCGGCCTCGATCTCGTTCGGCCCGGTCGCCGCGCGGCCCCTGACCACCTCGCGCTGCAGCTGCTCCGTGATCCCGTCGCCGCTGAGGAAGTCGGCGAAGACCGGCTGGGTGAAGCCGACCAGCCCGACCTTGACCAGCCCGCGGACGTGGACCTGGTCGGCGCCGGGTGTGGTCCGCAGCATCGTCTCGGTCTGGGCGGGGGTGAGCCGGGGCTCGGTCTTGTTGCCCGCGAAGTGGGCGGTCTGCACCCTGACGTGGGTGTGGCCGTCGTTGTGGCCCACCAGCCTGGTCAGGGTGGTGCCCAGTCCCGACGTCACGGTCACGGTGAGCACGCCGAGCACGATCGCCGACATGGTGAGCGCGGTGCGGCCGGGGCGGGCGAAGGGCTGGCCGAGGCCGAGGCTGACGGCGCGCGGCAGGCGGGTGCCGCTCATCAGGCGCTGGACCTTCAGTCCGCGCCCGGCGCGCGGTGCGCTGCCGGCCGAGATGGCCTGGGCGGCGGACAGCCGGTGGGCGCGCGAGGCGGGGAGGAGGGCGGCGAGGACCACCAGCAGCGGGACGCTGACCAGGGTGGCGGCGGGCAGCCAGCCGGCCGGTTCGATGACGGCGGTGCCGGTGGTGATCCCGGAGAAGGCGGCCTGGAGGATCGGGTGGGCCGCCACCCAGCCGGCCGCGGTGCCGAGGACGGTGCCGGCGACGGCGGGTACCGAGACCATGGTCAGGTAGACGGTGACCACCTGGCGCGGGGTGAAGCCGATCGCCTTCAGCACGCCGATGTGCCGGTAGCCGGAGACGACCGCGCCGCTCACCACGTTGCCGACGATCAGCGCGGCGACGACCAGGCCGAGCACGCCGAAGACCGTCATCAGCGGCAGGTAGGCGTCGGCGCCCGCGGAGAAGGCGTCCTTGAGCACCAGGTAGGACTGGACGTTGGTGAGCGCGTCCTTCGGCAGGCCCTCGGTGGCGGTGGCCAGGGCGGAGGTGAGCCGCTGTTCGTCGGAGGCGTCGGAGAACCGGTAGAGCATCTGCCGGGCGCTGGGGTGCAGGTCGGCGGCCTGTTCGGGGGTGACCCAGCCGCCCGCGCTCTGGCTCATGCTGGTGGCGTAGCCGACGATGGTCAGCGTCCGGCCGCCGCTGAGGGGCAGCGGGTAGTCCAGGTTGGCGGGCGAGTAGCCGCCGAACGGCTCGTTGATGACGACCTCGCCGGGCTTGCTCGCCCAGCGGCCGCCCAGCAGTTGCACCCGGTCCACCGGGCCGGCCGGGTCGGAGCGGCCGACCAGGGTGAGCGCTCCGGGCGGGCTGCCGACCCAGTCGGTGGGGATCTCCACCACGGCCTGGTCGAACGGCCCGGCGGCGGCCTCGACGCCGGGCCGGTGGGCGGTGGCGGCCAGTTGTTCCGGCGTGGCCCCGGCCGGGTCGAAGGTCGCGACGACGTGGGCGCCGCGCTGCTGGGAGAAGGCGTCGTCGAAGGGGGCCCGGGCGGCACTGATCACCGCGAGGGCGAGCAGCACGGTCGTGGTGGAGCAGAAGACGACCAGACCGATCACGATGGTCTGCACCCGGCGGCGCTTCACGGCCGCCCGGGAGGCACGCCAGACGGCGCCGGTCATGCGGACGCCTCCAGCATCCGGTCGCCGGCCACCCGGCCGTCCGCGACCTCGACCAGCCGGCTGGCGCAGCGGGTGGCCAGGGCGGGGTCGTGGGTGACGATCAGCAGGGTCTGGCCGATCTGGTTGAGGTCGATCAGGAGGTCCATCACCTGCTCTCCGGAGCGGCTGTCCAGGGCGCCGGTGGGCTCGTCGGCGAGCAGCAGGGCCGGGCGGTTCATCAGGGCGCGGGCCACCGCGACGCGCTGGCGCTCGCCGCCGCTGAGCGTGGCCGGGTAGACGTCCTTGCGGTGCGCGACGCCGAGTTCGTCCAGCAGCTCCAGCGCCCGGCGGCGGGCCTGGCGGGCGCCGGTGCCGGTCAGCTGGGCGGCCAGGGCGACGTTGTCGAGGGCCGGGAGGTCGTCGATCAGGTTGAAGAACTGGAAGATCATGCCGACGTGCCGGCGGCGGAACAGGGCCAGCCCGTTCTCGTTCAGCCGCCCGAGGTCCTGGCCCTGCACCCGGACGGTGCCGGCGGTGGGCCGGTCCAGTCCGGCCACCATGTTCAGCAGGGTGGACTTGCCGCACCCCGAGGGGCCCATCACGGCGACCGCCTCGCCGGCGCGGATCCGCAGGTCGACGCCGTCGAGCGCCTTGGCGTCGCCGAACTCCTTGTGCACCCCGGACAGCTCGACGACGACCTGCGCGTCGTCCGGCCGGGAGGTCCCGTCGTGGTCGTTGCTCATGGTGGACGACCGTAGGCGCGGGGCCGCCGCCGGCACGTCCCACCCCGGGTGTAACCGCGGCGGCCGTAGTACCCGGGATGTACGGGGGCGGCACCCCCGGATGATGTGGATCATGCGGTGACCTGGGAGGCTGTCGCCGTGTGGGGAACGGGGTGGGAGTGGGCGGCCGTCGCGACGGCCGCTGCGGCGGGCACGGCGGCCGGCTGGCTGGCGGTGGCGCTCGCCCGGGCGCGGCGGCTGCACCGGGCGGCCATCGGCGAGCGCGGCTGGCTGCTGGAACGGGAGCGGGAGAGCGCCGCCCGGACCGCCGTGGAGGCCGAACGGTCCCGGATCGCCGCCGAGTTGCACGACATCGTGAGCCACAACGTGAGCCTGATGGTGGTGCAGGCCGGGGCCGCGCGCGAGGTGCTGGCCACCATGCCCGCGGAGGCGGCGGCCGCGATGGCCGCGGTCGAGGCGGCCGGGCGGGACACGATGACCGAGCTGCGGCACCTGCTCGGCCTGCTGGCCCCCGCCGCGGACGGCAGCGAGGAGCCCGCGCCGGACGGCTTCGCGCCGCAGCCCAGCCTGAGCCGGCTGAGCCCGCTGATCGACCGGTTCGCCTTCGCCGGGCTGCCGGTCGAGGTGCGGGTCTCGGGCGAGCCGAGACCGCTGCCGGGCGGGATCGACGTGACGGCGTACCGGATCATCCAGGAGGCGCTGACCAATGCGCTCAAGCACGGGGACGGGGTGACGGCGGAGGTGACGGTGCGCTACGCGGACCACTACCTGCGGGTGGAGGTGCTCAACAGCGGTCCGAGCGTGCTCTCCGGGGCGGCCGCCGCGTCAGGGGGACGAGCCGCACCGGACGGGCCGAGGCCGGACGGCGCCGGGCGCGGGCTGATCGGCCTGCGCGAGCGCGTCGCGGTGTACGGCGGGGACCTGGACGCCCGGCGCCGGCTCGGCGGCGGCTTCCGGGTCCGCGCCCGCATCCCGCTGGACCGGCCGTGACGGAGGAGAACGTGCCCCAGGACCAGGAGCGCCGCCCCCGGGTGGTGATCGCCGACGACCAGGAGCTGGTCCGCACCGGCTTCCGGATGATCCTCACCGCGCGCGGCATCGACGTGGTCGCCGAGGCCTCGGACGGCGCCGAGGCGGTGGCCGCCGCCGTCCTGCACCGCCCGGACGTGGCGCTGCTGGACATCCGGATGCCCGGCACGGACGGCCTGGAGGCCGCCCGGCGCATCCTGGCCCAGGTGCCCGGCTGCCGGGTGATCATGCTGACCACCTTCGACCTGGACCACTACGTCTACGCCGCGCTGTCCGCCGGGGCCAGCGGCTTCCTGCTCAAGGACGTCACCTCCGCCCACCTCGCCGCCGCCGTACGGCTGGTGGACACCGGGGACGCGCTGCTCGCCCCCTCGATCACCCGGCGCCTGGTCGAGCGGTTCGCGGCCGGCGCCCCGCGCCCGGCCCCGGGCGCCGACGGCCCGGCGCTGCACCGCGACCTCGCGCCGCTCACCCCGCGCGAGGCGGAGGTGCTGGCGCTGCTCGGGCGCGGGCTGTCCAACACCGAGCTGGCGCGCGAGCTGACGCTCAGCGAGTCGACGGTGAAGACCCACGTGGCCCGGATCTTCGCCAAGCTGAACCTGCGGGACCGGGCGCAGGCGGTGGTGCTCGCCTACGAGACCGGGCTGGTCGCGCCGGGCGGCGCCGACTGAACGTCAACTTCCCTTGACCTCATGCTGATTGGCATGAATATCAGCCCAATCTCACTCCTTGGAGTTAACTCTCTTCACCACGTTCTCCTTTTTGCCAGTTCATGGGGCACCATCTGCATGTCCACGCCCGAACGTGACCACCACCTCGGGCGCCACCCCCCGGCATGACGAGAACACTTGGACCGGCCCGTGACCACCACCGCCCCCGTGTGGGACTGCCCCTTCCACCACACCGACGGCCTGGAGTTCGACCCCCTCCTGAAGCGACTGCTCACCGAGGCCCCGGTCGCCAGGATCCGGCTGCCGCACGGCGAGGGCGAGGCCTGGCTGGCCACCCGCTACGAGGACGTCAAGGTGGTCACCAGCGACCGCCGGTTCAGCCGCGCCGCCGGCATCGGCCGCGACCTGCCCCGGATGACGCCCGCCCCGATCGCCCAGGCCGAGGCGATCAACCTGATGGACCCGCCCGCCCACAACCGGCTGCGCCGGCTCGTCGCCCAGGGCTTCACCAACCGCCAGGTCGAACGGATGCGCCCGGCCACCCAGCGGACCGTCGACGGCTACTTCGACGAGATGACCGAGCACGGCGCCCCCGCCGACCTGATGCACTTCCTGGCCGGCCGCCTTCCCCTCACCACCATCTGCGAACTGCTCGGCATCCCCGCCGCCGACCGCGCCGAACTGCGCGGCCACGCCGTGGCGATGATGCGGATGGGCCCCGGCAGCCGGGACGGCCAGGAGGCCGCCAAGAGCGCGCTGCGCGACTACTTCACCGGGCTGACGGCCGAGCGCCGCGCCCACCCCGGCGAGGACCTGATCAGCGCCCTGGCCACCGCCCGCGACGGCGACGAACTGCTGGAACCGGACGAGCTGACCGTCATGGCGATGGTCCTGCTGGTCACCGGCCACGACACCAGCACCTACCAGCTCGGCAACCTCACCTACACCCTGCTCACCCACCCCGAGCAGCTCGCCAAACTGCGCGCCCGGCCCGAGACGCTGCCCCGCGCCCTGGAGGAGCTGCTGCGCTTCATCCCGTTCCGCCAGGGCGTCGGCATCGCCCGGGTCGCCACCGAGGACGTCGAACTGGGCGGCGTGCTGATCCGGGCCGGCGAGGCCGTGCACGTCTCCTACCTGACCGCCAACCGGGACCCGGCGGCCTACGAGCGCCCCGACGAACTGGACCTCGACCGCGACGCCGGGCCCGTCAACATGACCTTCGGGTACGGCCAGCACCGCTGCCTCGGCTCGCACCTGGCCCTGATGGAGCTGCAGGTCGCCATCGGCACCCTGCTGCGCCGCTTCCCCGGCCTGCGGCTGGCCGTCGAGCCGTCCGAACTCGACTGGAACTCCGGCTCGATCTGGCGCTTCCCGCGCACCCTGCCGGTGGCCTGGTAGCCGACTCCCCGCCTGCCGCCGCCACCCGTCACCACCACCCGCCGCCGCCCGCCGCCCCCGGCCGCCGCGGCGTCCGCACCGCTCCACGCATCCACCATGCCTGCCACCAGGCCCCCAGGGGAGACCCGTACCCATGGCAACACTCTGCCGCCCCGCCATCGCCGTACCCGAGCACGTCATCACCCTCGACGAGACCCTCGCCCTGGCCCGCACCCTGCACGCCGGCCACCCCCAACTCGGCCTGGCACTACGGCTGATCGAGAACACCGGGGTGCGCACCCGGCACCTGGTCCAGCCGATCGAGCGGACCCTCGCCCACCCGGGCTTCACCGTCCGCAACGAGGTGTACGAGCGCGAGGCCAAGCGGCGCGTCCCCGAGGTGGTCGAACGCGCCCTCGCCCACGGCGAGTTGACCGCCCGGGACATCGACCTGATCGTCTACGTGTCCTGCACCGGCTTCATGATGCCGTCGATGACCGCCTGGCTGATCAACACCATGGGCTTCCGCTCCGACACCCGCCAGGTGCCGATCGCCCAGCTCGGCTGCGCGGCCGGCGGCGCCGCCGTCAACCGGGCGCACGACTTCTGCCGCGCCTACCCGGGCGCCAACGTGCTGATCGTCGCCTGCGAGTTCTGCTCGCTCTGCTACCAGCCGACCGACCTCGACGTCGGCTCGCTGCTCTCCAACGGGCTGTTCGGCGACGCGGTCGCCGCCGTGGTGATGCGCGGGAACGGCGGGCACGGCGTGCAGGTCGAGCGCAACGGCTCGCACCTCGTCCCGCACACCGAGGACTGGATCTCGTACGGGGTGAAGGACACCGGCTTCCACTTCCAGCTGGACCGCCGGGTGCCCGGCACCATGGAGCTGCTCGCGCCCGCGCTGCGCGGCCTGGCCGGGGAGCACGGCTGGGACGTCTCCGGGCTCGGCTTCTACATCGTGCACGCGGGCGGCCCGCGCATCCTGGACGACCTGTGCCGCTTCCTCAACCTGGAGCCCGCCACCTTCCGCTACAGCCGGGCGACGCTCACCGAGCGCGGCAACATCGCCAGCGCCGTCGTCTTCGACGCCCTGGCCCGGCTGTTCGCCGACGGCGGCGTGCCCGAGGGCACCACCGGGCTGATCGCGGGCTTCGGACCGGGCATCACCGCCGAGATCTCGCTGGGCAGTTGGGTCGGCGCACCGGCCGAAGGGGCGCGTCCGCGCCGGCCGCGCGCCATCTCCACCTCCGACATCGCGCTCGTCCATCCGACCGTCCCCCGCCGTTTCCCGACCGGCACTACGATCTCCTGATGACCGATACCACGGAGCGCACCGACACCTCTGCCAGATCAGCCGAACTCGCCGCCCTGTTCCCGGCGTTGCACGCGCCGCAGTACTGGAGCTGGGGCCGCTTCGACGCGCAGTTCTCCACCGAGCCGCCGCCGGACGCCCTGGTCACCAACATCCACCTGGTCGGCTTCGCGGACGGTCAGGTCGTGCTCTGCCGGGACGACCGGGACCACTGGTTCCTGCCCGGCGGCACCCGGGAGCAGGACGAGGGCATCGTCGCCTGCCTGGCCCGGGAGCTGCGCGAGGAGGCGGGTGCCCGGCTGCTCGGCGAGCCGCACTGGCTGGGCGCGCACCGCTGCCGCACCGAGGACCCGGTGCCGTACCGGCCGTGGCAGCCGCACCCGGAGAAGGCCTGGCTGTGGGGCTGGGGCGAGGTCGCGCTGGACTCCGCGCCGACCAACCCGGCGGACGGCGAGCAGGTGGTCGAGGTCCGTCCGGTGCCGCCCGCGGAGGCCCAGCGGCTGCTGCTGGCCGGGCACGACGCCTGGTGGGGCGAGCTGGTCGCGCTGGCGGTGGAGCTGCGCCGACGGGCCGGGCTGGGCTGAAACCGCTCCCCGCCGGGATATTCCCACTGGGGCGGAAGACCACCGGAACGGCCGAACAGCAGCAGGCCGTGTCCGTTTTGCGGTGATATGACTCGGCCATGGACACCAAACTGCTGGCCGTGGACTACCCGGCGCTCCACATCTTCTGGACGATGCTGGAGCTGTTCCTCTGGATCCTCTGGTTCTTCCTGCTGTTCAAGATCATCACGGACATCTTCCGCAGCCACGACCTCGGCGGCTGGGCCAAGGCCGGCTGGCTGGTCCTGGTGATCATCCTGCCGCTGATCGGCGTCCTCGCCTACCTGATCGCCCGCGGGCAGTCGATGGGCAAGCGGGACGTCGAACAGGCGGAGCGGTCCGAGGCCGCGTTCAAGTCCTACATCCGGGACGCCGCCGGAACGGCACCGGCGGGCGGCGGAGGCGGCAGCCACGTCGACGACCTGGCGAAACTGGCGGCCCTGAAGGAGAAGGGCGCCATCTCCGAGGAGGAGTACCAGAAGGCCAAGGACAAGCTCCTGGCCTGACCCGCACGGACGGCCGGGGCCGGCGGACGCACCGTGACGTCCACCGGCCCCGGCCGCTGCCGCTGTCGGGTTCCGGGTGCCGGTTCGGCTCCGCTCAGCCGTTCAGCGCCGCCCGGAGCGCCGGTCGCCGCGGCCGCCGTCGCCGCCGGTCAGGCCCGCGCGGCGCAGCGCGTCCGCCATGGCGCTGTTGGCCGGCGCACCGCCGCCGGAGCCGCCGCGGTCACCGCCGCCGCCCTGACCGCCGCCGCGCCGGTCCTGGCCGCCGCGACCGCCCTGGCCCTGGCCGCCCTGGCCGGCGCCCCGGCGCTCCTGGCGCGGCGGGCGGGCCTGGCGGTCACCGCGGTCGCCGCGGTCGCCGCGGTCCCCGCCGCGCTCGCGCCCGACCTCGTCGTCCAGCCGCAGGGTCAGCCCGATCCGCTTGCGCGGCACGTCCACCGTGAGCACCCGGACCTTGACGATGTCGCCGGGCTTGACCACCTCGCGCGGGTCCTTGACGAAGTTCCTCGACAGCGCCGAGACGTGCACCAGCCCGTCCTGGTGGACACCCACGTCCACGAAGGCCCCGAAGGCGGCGACATTGGTGACCACGCCCTCCAGCACCATGCCGACCTCCAGGTCGCCGATCTTGTCGACGCCCTCCTTGAAGGTCGCGGTGCGGAAGGCCGGGCGCGGGTCGCGGCCCGGCTTGTCCAGCTCGCCGAGGATGTCGGTGACGGTCGGCACGCCGAAGGTGTCGTCGGCGAAGTCCGCCGGGCGCAGCGCCCGCAGCCGCTCGCCGTTGCCGATCAGCTCGCGCAGCTCCCCGCCGGTCGCGGCCAGGATGCGGCGCACCACCGGGTAGGCCTCCGGGTGCACGCTGGAGGCGTCCAGCGGGTCCTCGCCACCGGGGATGCGCAGGAAGCCCGCGCACTGCTCGAAGGCCTTGGGGCCCAGCCGGGAGACGTCCTTGAGCTGCCGGCGGGTGCGGAACGGGCCGTTGGCGTCGCGGTGCGCGACGATGTTGTCGGCCAGCGTGCCGGTGACCCCGGAGACCCGGGTGAGCAGCGGCGCCGAGGCGGTGTTGACGTCCACGCCGACGGCGTTGACGCAGTCCTCGACCACCGCGTCCAGCGAGCGGGAGAGCTTCACCTCGCTCAGGTCGTGCTGGTACTGGCCGACGCCGATCGACTTGGGGTCGATCTTGACCAGCTCGGCCAGCGGGTCCTGGAGCCGGCGGGCGATCGAGACCGCGCCGCGGATCGACACGTCCAGGTCCGGCAGCTCCTGCGAGGCGAACGCCGAGGCCGAGTAGACCGAGGCGCCGGCCTCGCTGACCATCGCCTTGGTGAGCTTCAGCTCGGGGTGGCGCCCCAGCAGGTCCTCGGCGAGCTTGTCGGTCTCCCGGGATGCGGTGCCGTTGCCGATCGCGACCAGGTCGACGTCGTGCTTCTTCGCCAGGGCCGCCAGCGTCGCCAGGGCCGCGTCCCACTTGTTGGCGGGCTGGTGCGGGTAGATCGTGTCGTACGCGACGACCTTGCCGGTGGCGTCCACCACGGCGACCTTCACGCCGGTGCGGAAGCCCGGGTCCAGGCCCATGGTGGCGCGGGTGCCGGCCGGGGCGGCGAGCAGCAGGTCGCGCAGGTTGGCGGCGAAGACCCGCACCGCCTCCTCCTCGGCCTCGGCGCGCAGCCGGGCGCGCAGGTCGATGCCGAGCCGGACCAGCACGCGGGTGCGCCAGGCCCAGCGGACGGTGTCGCCCAGCCACTTGTCGGCCGGGCGGCCGCGGTCGGCGATGCCGAAGCGGGCGGCGATCCGCTGCTCGTAGTCGTTCTCGCCCGGAAGGTCGCCCTCGGACTCGCCGTCGTACGGGGAGAGGTCGAGGTCGAGCACCTCCTCCTTCTCGCCGCGCAGCATCGCCAGGATGCGGTGCGAGGGGAGCCGGGTGTACGGCTCGGCGAAGTCGAAGTAGTCGGCGAACTTGGCGCCGTCGCCCTCCTTGCCGTCGCGGACCTTCGCCACCAGCCGGCCGCGGGTCCACATCCGCTCGCGCAGCGAGCCGACCAGGTCGGCGTCCTCGCCGAAGCGCTCGACCAGGATCGCCCGGGCGCCCTCCAGGGCCGCGGCGCCGTCCGCCACCGACTCGTTGAGGTACTGGGCGGCCAGCGCGGCCGGGTCCTGCCCCGGGTCGGCCAGCAGGGTGTCCGCCAGCGGCTCCAGGCCCGCTTCGCGGGCGATCTGCGCCTTGGTGCGCCGCTTCGGCTTGAACGGGAGGTAGATGTCCTCCAGGCGGGCCTTGGAGTCCGCGGCGAGCACCCGGGCGCGCAGCGCGTCGTCCAGCTTGCCCTGGGCCTCGATCGACTCCAGCACGGCCGCCCGGCGGTCCTCCAGCTCGCGCAGGTAGCGCAGCCGTTCCTCCAGGGCACGCAGCTGGGCGTCGTCGAGGGAGCCGGTGACCTCCTTGCGGTAGCGGGCCACGAAGGGCACGGTCGAGCCGCCGTCGAGCAGATCGACGGCCGCCTTCACCTGCCCCTCGCGGACACCCAGCTCCTCGGCGATCTTCCGCTCGATCGCCTGCTGGGCCTGCCGGGCCACCTGTTCGACTGGCGTGGTCACGAAGCCGGTCACCTTCTCCATCAGTGCTTGCGCCGTACGCCCTGCATTCTGGCAGGTGCCGACGACACCGACCGGCCGCCCCCGGGACGGCCGGGCGTGGCGCGCGCCTCCCGCTGACGGCCCCGGGGCTCCACCGAGGCTTGAGCGGGGCCCAGTTGCCGCTTCCTAGGCTGGCGGGCATGGACACTCTGGATGCCGCCGCCGAGTTGGAGCGGCTCGCCGCCGCCAAGTACCTGCTGTTCACCACCTACCGGAGGAACGGCACTCCGGTCGCCACCCCGGTGTGGGTCGCGCGCGACGGGGACGCGCTGGTCTTCACCACCGTCACCAAGACCGGCAAGGTCAAGCGCCTGCGCAACCGTTCGGACGTGCTGGTCGGGCCCAGCGACATCCGCGGGAACCTGCTCGGCGCCCAGGTGCCGGCCACCGCGGTGCTGGACCCCGACCGGGCGCCCGCCTACCGGAAGCTGCTGCGGCGCAAGTACGGCCTGCTGTGCGCGGTGGCGCTGACCGCCAACGTGCTGCGCTTCGGCAAGGGCGGCACCATCGGGGTGCGGGTCACCTTCGGGTGACCGTCGGGGCCGTCGGGGCCGTCAGGGCCGTCGCCGGGTGGCCGAAATCGCGCGTTCCGGTTCGAACGACCTTCGGAATGTGAGCAGTTCGGCAATCCGGCTGAACGGCGACGACCGGAGCTGTACGCTGCCGGGCATGTGCGCTGCCACCCGGATCCACCCCGACGGGCCGGTGGTCGACGCGGCCCTGGTGCGGCGGCTGATCGCCGCCCAGTTCCCGCAGTGGGAGCGCCTCCCGGTCACCCCCGCCGCCACCTCCGGGGCGGACAACGCGATGTTCCGCCTCGGGCCCGAACTCGCCGTCCGGCTGCCCCGGGTGGAGTGGGCCGCCGGGGGCCTGCGGCGGGAGCAGCAGTGGCTCTCCCGGCTGGCCCCGCGGCTGCCGCTGCCCGTCCCGGCACCGCTCGCGGTCGGCCGGCCCGCCGCCGGCTACCCGTGGGAGTGGTCCGTCCTGCACTGGCTGGACGGCGCCAACCCGGTCGTCCACGCCCTGGCCGCACCCCAGGCGCTGGCCCGCGACCTGGCCGGCTTCGTCAACGCCCTGCGCGCCGTCGACCCGGCCGACGCCCCCGTCTCCCAGCGCAGCGTCCCGCTCGCCTCCCGCGACGGCGCCACCCGCGCGGCCATCGCCCAGCTCTCCGGCTCGATCGACACCGAGGCCGCGACCGCCCTGTGGGACAAGGCACTTCGACTGCCCGACTACGCCGGCCCGCCGGTCTGGCTGCACGGCGACCTCACCCCCGGCAACCTGCTGCTCACCGGCGCCGGCCGGCTCGCCGCCGTCATCGACTTCGCCCTGATGGGCGTCGGCGACCCGACCGCCGACCTGATCGCCGCCTGGAACCTGCTGCCCGCCACCGCCCGCCCCGCCTTCCGCGCCGCCCTCCACGCGGACGAGGCCATGTGGGCCCGCGGCCGCGCCTGGGCGTTCTCCCTCGCCCTGGTGACGATCCCGTACTACCGCCACACCGACCAGGCCCTGACCGCCAACGCCCGCCACGTCGTCCGCGAGGTCCTCGCCGACCGCGGCGTGTAGGGCAGGGCGGTGCCCGTCACCACTCCCGGGGCTCGACCATCTCCTCCACGTCCGCGTCCTCGAAGCCGTAGGCCGAGGCGATGATCCAGAAGGCCTCGGCGATGTCCTCCCGCGCCGCCGTCTCGATCTCGCTCCCCGCCGCCTTCAACTCCGTGTCCAGACGGTTGAACTCCTCCGCGGCGGCGTGGGAGAGCACGTACAGCGCCGGCAGGTCCGCCGGCCGCTCGGCCTCGATCCGCTCGCACAGCCGCACCAGGATGGCCCTGCCCTTGGCCACGAGGTGGTCGGGGAAGTACGGGTCCTCGGACATCTCCCGCAGGAACTCCTGCTCCGTCACCTGCTCGTTCGTGATCGCCATGACGCCCTTTCCGTCCCTCCGAAGAACCGACGTGCCGATCCTGCCCGACACCACTGACAGACGGCGGCGCCCGGGCCGGCCGCCGCCGCTCCCCCGGCCCGGCGGCGCTTGACGCGCTGGTTAGAGTGCCGCGCATGACCACACGTCACATCGAGTTCGAGGCCCTGCACAACTTCCGCGACCTGGGCGGCTACCCGGGCGCCGGCGGGCGGTCCGTCCGGTGGGGGCTGGTGTACCGCTCCGACTCGCTCGGCAAGCTCGGCTCCCCCGCCGACCTGGACCGGCTCCGGGCGCTCGGCGTGCGGACCGTGATCGACCTCCGCTACCCCTGGGAGATCGCCGCCAAGGGCCGGGTGCCCGGGTTCGAGGGCCTGGAGTACCACAACCTCTCGATCGAGCACCGCCCGTACGACCAGGCCGAGATCGACCCGGAGGTCGACCCCTGGCGCCACCTCGCCGACCGCTTCGCCGAGGTCGCCGAGGACGGGGTGAAGGAGATCCGCCAGGCGCTGGACGTGATCACGGCCGCCGAGGCCCCGGTGGTCTTCCACTGCGCCTCCGGCAAGGACCGCACCGGGCTGATCGCCGCCCTGCTGCTCACCCTGCTCGGCGTCGGCGAGGACGACATCGCCGCCGACTTCGCCCTCACCGAGCTCGCCACCGCGCACTTCGTCGCCGAGTGGCACGCCGCCCACCCCGGCCGTACCCTGCGCTGGCCCGGCTACGGGCGCGCCCCGGAGGCCGTCATCCGGCTCACCCTCGCCGACCTCGCCGACCGCCACGGCTCGGTCGGGGCCTACCTCACCGGCGTCCTCGGCATCGACCGCGCGCAGATCGACACCCTGCGCGCCCGCCTGCTGACCGACTGAGCCCCGCCACCCCGCACGGGAGGTCGGCCGGCCCGACGTCCCGTGCGCGGGGGTCCCCGAAAACGCCCTCGCCCGGCGGAGCGGCGCCTGGCAGCATGCCGCCATGCCCACGCCGAGCCCCGACCCGGACTACAGCGTCACCACCGGGTACGACCCGTCCGACGACGCCTACTTCCTGGAGCTGCAGCTCAGGGCGGACCCGCGGGCCCTGGTCGCCGCGGTCGTCCCCGACGAGGACCCGGCGCGGGAGCCGACGATCAGCCTCGACCCGCGGGGGCGGGCCGTCGACATCCCGTACGAGGTGATGCGCTGGTTCCTGCGGCTGGTCGAGGAGGAGGCCGACGCCGTCCGCGCCTGGATGCGGCTGCGCCCCGAACTCGTCGCGCTCGTCCACCGGTTGCGCCAGGAGCACCAGGGCGTGATCGACGACGAGGGGTTCCCGGGCGTCCTGGCGGAGGTCCGCGCCGCCGTGCCGGAGGCCGACGTCGCCGCCGTGCTCCGGGCCGCCTTCGGGGCGGAGGGCGAGCGGCTGCTCCGGGGGCCGGGGACGCGATAACCCGGTGGCGGCCGGGGGTGGTTGCGAAGGAGGATGCCGGGCATGACCGAGCAACCCGTGCGATGGACCGAGGCGACCGTCTACCCCGACATGTGGGCCGACCCGGACGACGACCCCCGCAACAGTGAGGGCCCGAGCCCGGACGGCGAACTCGCCACCCTCCAGGACTACCTGACGAACTACCGGCTGACCCTGCGGATGAAGTGCGACGGCCTGGCCCCGGAGCAGCTGGCCCGCCGCTCGGTGCCGCCGTCCACGATGTCGCTGCTCGGCCTGGTCCGGCACCTGGCCCGGGTGGAACGGGACTGGCGGAACTGGATCACCGACGGCGAGCCGCTGCCCAAGCTGTACGGCGGGCGGGACGCGGACTTCGACGGGGCCGTCGGCGAGCAGGCCGTGGTGGACGCCGCGTTCCACGACCTGGAGCGCGAACAGGCCGCGCTGGACGCCGCGTTGGCCGGGTACCAGGACCTGGGCGAGCGGGTCGGGAAGGACCGGCTCTCGATCCGGGAGCTGCAGGTGCACCGGATCGAGGAGTACGCCCGCCACTGCGGCCACGCCGACCTGCTGCGCGAGTGCGTGGACGGCCGGGTGGGCCAGTAGCGCCTCAGCGCCGGCGGCCGCTCCGACCGGGGCGGCCGCCGCCCTTGCCCGCACGGGGCCCGGCCCCGGCGCCCGCGGCGGGAGCCGGGGCGGTCTCGGGCCAGTGGGCGGGCCGGGTGAGGCCGGCCGGGAGGCGGGTGGTGGCGTCGCCGCGGGCGGCGTCGAGCTGGGCCTGGGTGACGAAGAGGGCCGTGCTGAGGTCGGCGCCGGCCAGGGTGGCGTCCCGAAGGTCGGCGCCGACCAGGTCGGCGAGGCGCAGGTCCGCGCCGGAGAGGTCGGCCGCGACGAGCAGGGCGCCGCGCAGGTTGGCGCCCCGCAGGTCGGCGCCGCGCAGGCGGGCGCCGAAGAGGTCGGCGCCGCGCAGCTCGCGGCGGCGCGGGACGGCCGCGCGGACCAGTTCGCCGGCCCGCAGCAGCAGCTCGCTGACCCGCTGCCGGTGGGCCGGGACGTCGACGGCGAGGATCTCCTCGGGGGTGCCGCCGGCCAGCCGGTCGGTCTCCGCCAGCGCCTGCCGCAGTTCGTCGTGGACGGGCTGGGCGGGGGCGAAGGTGAGCGCCTCGGTGAGGTACCGGAGCAGCTCGTGCAGCTGCCGCACGACCGGGAAGACGTCGAACATCGCCTTGGCGCTGTCCGGCTCCTCGCGCCAGCTGCGGCCGCCGAAGGTCACCTGGGAGACCCGCTGCCCGGCACCGAAGCAGTCGTAGACGGTGCAGCCCTGGAAGCCCTTGTCGCGCAGCCGCACGTGGATGCCGCAGCTGAAGTCGGTCTGGAGGTTGTGGCAGGGGCTGCCGGCCTGCTTGTTCATGGCGAAGTCGGACCCGGCGGCGAACGGCAGGGCGACGCAGCAGAGCCCGAAGCAGCTGCCGCAGTCGGCCCGGAGCGCGGTCGGCTGCGGGGTCGGTGGCGGGGTCGGCGCGGCCGCCGTCTGGTCCTGCGGCGACTCGGTCTCGCGCACGTTCCGGGGTCCTTCCAGCAGCGGGGCGCCGGTCGGCGCGGTGAACCCCGGAATCCTACTGGGCAGACGACCCTCGGCGCCGGTAAGCTTCCCAGCGCAGTAGAGACCATTACACACGGGGGTGGGCGCCATGCGGGAACCGGACATCAGGGAACTGGTCCGGATGTGGATCTCGGGCTGGGCCGTCTCGCGCGGCTCCGCCGAGCCGGTGGACCAGCCCTGGGGCTGGAGCATCGACGTCGGCGCGCCGGTCGGCGAGGTCGGCCGGCACGTGCTGCCGGAGCCGACCGAGGCCGAGGTCCGCAAGCTCGGCGAGACCGTCACCGCGCCGACCACCTGGCTGAAGCTGTTCGCCGAGGACGCCACCGTGCGCCCCTGGCTGGACGAGCGGTGGCGGCTGGACGCGCCGGGCTTCCTGATGAGCGTCCCGCTCGTCCCCGAGCGGCCCGAGGCCCCGGCCGGGTACACCGTGACCACCTGGGAGCGGGGCGGGATCCTCCGGGCGCTGGTGCGCACCGGGGACGGGCACCTCGCCGCCCGCGGCCAGGCGGGCCTGGCCGGCCCCGTGGCCGTACCGGACCAGATCACCACCGCACCGGAGCACCGCCGCCGAGGCCTGGGCGCCCTGGTGATGCAGACGCTCCAGTCCGCCGCGCACGAGCGGGGCGCGCGCACCGGCGTGCTGGTCGGCACCCCGGAGGGGCAGGCGCTCTACACGGCGCTCGGCTGGGCCACCCACGCCCCGATGGCGAGCCTGGTCCTCGACGCGCCGGGCGTCTACGACACCGAGTAGGCCGGGGCCCGTGGCACCCGGGCGGTGGGCCTCAGCGGTACGGCAGCAGCTCCGGCCGCTTCGCCGGGCGGCCGTCGCCCGAGGAGCGGCCGGTGAGACGGCGGCCGATCCACGGGCCGACGTGGGTGCCCAGCCAGCGGGCGTCCTCGCGCAGCCGCTCGGCGCGGCCGGCCGGGGCGGCGGCGGGCAGCGGGGCGCGCCAGTCGAAGGCGGCGGGGCGGCCGAGCGCCTCCAGCACGCCCTCGGCGACCCGGCGGTGCCCCTCGGGCGACAGGTGCAGGCGGTCCTCGGCCCACAGGCGGCGGTCGTCGAAGCAGGGCGCGGAGAACAGGTCGACCACGACGAAGCCGTCCTGCCGGCCCAGTTCCTGGACGAAGGCCTTCATCCGCAGGATCGCGGGCAGCAGCCGGGCGCCGCCCGCCATCCGGCGGGTCGGGTCGGTGCTGGTGAACAGCACGACGGTCGCGCCGGTGGCGCGCAGCCCGTCGGCGCAGCGGCCGAGCAGCCGCTCGACGGCGTCGATGTCGCAGCCGGGGCGCAGCACGTCGTTGAGGCCGCCGGCCAGGGTGACCAGCTCGGCGCCCATCGCGGCGGCGGGGGCGAGCTGCTCGTCGTGGATCTGGCCGATGAGCTTGCCGCGGACGGCGAGGTTGGCGTACCGGAAGCCGGTGCCCGCGGACTCCGGCTCGGCGCGCTCGGCGTGCTCAGAGCCTTCGGCGCGCTCAGAGCGTTCGGCGCGCTCGGCGTGCTCCGCGTGCTCGGCGGCCAGTGCCGAGGCGACCCGGTCGGCCCAGCCCCGGTAGTGGCCGTCCGGCAGCAGGTCGTCGCACATGCCCTCGGTGAAGGAGTCGCCGACGGCGACGTAGCTGCGGTAGGGGGTGGGCACGGGCTGGCCTCCGCTCTCCCGGGATGACTCCGGCGGTTCGACGATCCGACGATCGTACGTGCGTGCCCGTCCGGAACCACAGCGGGCCCCGGCGGCTCCGACGGACCCCCGGCGAACCCTGGCGACCACCGGCGAACCTCGGCGCTCATCGCACGCCGATCGTTCGTTTATCGGCCCGGGCCATCCTGAGCCCACGGGGCGGCGGTCGGCGACGGGGGCCTTGCCGCCGCCCCATTCAGGCCACCGTGCCCGCCGCAGGCACCGCGCCCACCGCGACGGTCAGCCCGTCACGGCCACCGCCTCCTCGCCGGCCTCCTCGCCCGCCTTCCGGGGCGTGAACCAGTGCTCGCGCACGGCGTCGGTGGGCCGCTGCTCGCCGAGGGCGGCCAGGCCCCACTCCCTCAGCGCCTCGACGACCGGCCGCAGTTCGCGGCCGCGTCCGGTCAGCTCGTAGACGGTCGCGTTGGCGGGCCGCTCCAGTCGGCGGCGGGCGATCAGTCCGTCGCCCTCCAACTGCTTGAGCCGGGCGGCCAGGATGTCGGTGGAGACGCCGGGCAGGTCGGCGTGCAGGTCGGTGTAGCGGCGCGGGCCGCCGAGGAGCTCACGGACGATCAGGAGGCTCCAGCGCTCCCCCACCGCGTCCAGGGCGCGGGCGACGGCGCAGTACTGGTCGTAGCTTCGGCGTGACATGCGGATCAGCATAGCCAAGAGGTTGGACTTTCCAAGTACTCACTTGGTAGAACAAAGCTGAAGCAACGGAGCGGTGGTGACGGTCGGGAGGCCGCAGATGGAGTTTCGACAGTCCAGCAAGCTCAATGACGTGTGCTACGAGATCCGGGGCCCGGTGGTCGACCAGGCCAACGCCCTGGAGGAGGCCGGGCACAGCGTGCTGCGGCTGAACACCGGCAACCCCGCCCCCTTCGGCTTCGAGGCGCCCGAGGAGATCCTCCAGGACATCATCCGCAACCTGCCCAAGGCGCACGGCTACAGCGACTCGCGCGGCATCCTGCCGGCCCGTCGCGCGGTGGTGCAGTACTACCAGCAGCGCGGGGTCGAGGGCGTCACCGTCAACGACGTCTACCTCGGCAACGGCGTCTCCGAGCTGATCCAGATGGCCGTCACCGCGCTCGTGGACGACGGCGACGAGGTGCTCGTGCCGATGCCCGACTACCCGCTCTGGACGGCCGTGGTCCGGCTGGCCGGCGGCAAGGCCGTGCACTACCTGTGCGACGAACAGGCCGAGTGGTACCCGGACCTGGACGACATCGCCGCCAAGATCACCGCCCGCACCAAGGCGATCGTCGTCATCAACCCCAACAACCCCACCGGCGCGGTCTACCCGAAGGAACTGCTGGAGGGCATCCTCGACCTGGCCCGCCGCCACCACCTGATGGTGCTGGCCGACGAGATCTACGACAAGATCCTCTACGACGACACCGAGCACCACTGCCTGGCCGCCCTGGCCGACGACGTCCTCACCCTCACCTTCAACGGCCTCTCCAAGGCCTACCGGGTGGCCGGCTTCCGCAGCGGCTGGCTGGTCGTCTCCGGGCCCCGGCAGCACGCCACCGACTACCTGGAGGGCCTGACCATGCTCTCCGGCATGCGGCTGTGCCCCAACGTGCCCGCCCAGTACGCCGTGCAGGCCGCGCTCGGCGGCCACCAGTCCATCAACGACCTGGTGCTGCCCGGCGGCCGGCTCACCGAGCAGCGCGACATCGCGGTCAAGGCGCTCAACGAGATCCCCGGCGTCAGCTGCGTCAAGCCCAAGGGCGCGCTGTACGCCTTCGCCAGGCTGGACCCGGCGGTGCACCGGATCGTCGACGACGAGCGGTTCGTGCTGGACCTGCTGCTGCGCGAGAAGATCCACGTCGTCCAGGGCACCGGCTTCAACTGGCCCCGCCCGGACCACTTCCGCTTCGTCACCCTGCCCCGGGCCGACGACCTGGAGACGGCCATCAACCGGATCGGGCGCTTCCTCGCGACGTACCGGCAGAGCTGACCGCCTAGGGCCTGTGTGAGGTTGCGATCAGTCTTCGGGTTCTGCCCTCACCTGAGGGCAGAACCCGGTAGAACGGTTGG